>NZ_JAOCEA010000002.1:0-512293 GCF_029841165.1 Pseudomonas sp. GD03842
TCGTAAGGAGCGAAACCTGGCTCCCAGCCCACACGCCAACGGATCTGCCCCCGATTTCAGCGGCGCCCATAACCAGGCTATACGGGTCCCGAAACCGAGGGCTGATCCATTGGCGAGGGTGATGCTGATTCACCGTTCCGCTTTTGCAGCGGCCCCATTTGTCTTGGTGTATAGACCGGAAACATGGTGGACACTTTTCGGCAACGTATCTGCCCCAATCCCCAAAAAACCAGCAACCCTGTAATGCGATCAATCAGTCCAGAACCGCCTCACGCTTCACCCCAAAAACCGTACCCACCAACCAAACCCCAAAAAAAAGCCCCGCTAAAAGCGGGGCTCTTCACATCTCACCGAGTCCTCACAACCCGGCGTGCTGCACCAGCGTCAACAGCGGCTGTGGGTAAACGCCGAGGAAGAACGCCAGCAGCGTAATCCCCAACAGCATCACACCACCCGCACGCTGTGCCCAATTGAACGGAGCATCGTGGCGCTGGATCTTCGAATCCTGCAGATACAGCGTCACCATCACCCGCAGGTAATAAAACACCCCGATGGCGCTGCCCACGACCAGCGAACCGGTCAGCCACCACAGGTGAGCCTCTACGCCCGTGGCAATGATGTAGAACTTGCCGATGAAGCCGGTGGTCAGGGGGATACCCGCCAGCGACAGCATCATGACGGTCAGTACGGCAGTCAGGTACGGACGACGCCAGAACAGACCCCGGTATTCGAACATCGCATCGGCATCGCGCCCGCTGTAAGGCGACGACATCAGGGTGATTACCCCGAACGCACCCAGGCTGGTCAACACATAAGTCACCAGGTACACACTGATGGCCTCGACGGCCATGCCTTTGCTGGCGACCATCGCGATCATCATGTAGCCGAAGTGAGCGATGGACGAGTAACCCAGCAGACGCTTGAGGTTGTTCTGGGTCAGGGCCAGCAGGTTGCCGATCAGGATCGATGCCACGGCGATGACCGCCATGACATCAGTCAGCACACCGCTGGTAGCGGCAGGGGAGATCTGGAACAGACGCACCAGTACACCGAATACCGCCACCTTGCTGGCCGTGGCGAGGAAAGCCGCCACTGGTGCAGGGGAGCCTTCGTACACGTCCGGGGTCCACAAGTGGAAGGGCACCAGCGACAGCTTGAAGCCCAGGCCGATCAGCATCATGCCCAAACCGAGGCTGGCCATCTGGCTAGGCATGCCGGTGGCCGCGATGGCCTTGCCGATTTCGCTGAAACCCAGGCTGCCGGCGTCGGCGTACAGCAATGCCATGCCGAACAGCAGGAACGCGGAACCTGCGGCCGACAGCACCATGTACTTGATACCGGCTTCCAGCGAGCGCTTGTTGAAGAACGCGTAAGCGACCAGACCGTAGACCGGCACCGAGAGCAGCTCCAGACCGATGAACAGGCCTGCCAGGTGTTGCGCGGCGACCAGCACCATGCCACCGGCAGCGGCCATCAGGATCAACAGGTAAAGCTCTTCGCGGTTGCCTGGGTAGCCTGCCTTGCCTTCACCCATGTAGGCGTGTGCCAGGGTGACGCAGGCCAGGGTCGAGACCAGGATGATCCCGATGTACAGCAAGGCGAAGCTGTCGATCTGCAGCAGGGGGGGGACCACCAGCGGCGCGACTTTGAGGGCCGGGTAAATCGATAACAGGGCCAGGTTGAGTCCCGCCACGGTGAGCAGGAACGATTGCGAGTGACTGCGACGCCATGCGATGCCCAGCATCACCACCACAACGGTGAGGCTGGTGATCAGCAGCGGCGCCAGCGCAATAAAGTGTTGAATCGTCAGGTCCATAGCGCTCTTACCGGGCCGAAGCGAGTTGAGTGAAGGCAGTGCCAAGCCATTGCTGCACGCCATGCATGGTCGCCGAGGAGGTGTCGAGGACCGGCTGCGGGTAGACACCCAGCAGCACCAGCAGCACCGCCAGGCTCAGCACCATGATCAGTTCACGACCTTCCATGCCACGGTAGATTTCTTCAGTCTTTGCAGGGCCGAAGTAGGCGCGGTGGATCATGATCAGCGAGTAGACCGAACCGAACACCAGACCGGAAGTGGCGATGGCGGTGATCCAAGGCGCGCTGACGAAAGTACCGATCAGGATCAGGAACTCGCCGACGAAGTTACCCGTGCCCGGCAGACCCAGCGAAGCGGCTGCGAAGAACAGGCTGATGGCCGGCAGGTAGGCGATCTTGTTCCACAGGCCACCCATTTCGCGCATGTCACGGGTGTGCAGGCGTTCGTACAGTTGACCACTGAGGATAAACAGCGCAGCGGCGGACAGACCGTGCGCCAGCATCTGCACCACCACGCCTTGCAGGGCTTGCTGGCTGCCGGAGTAGATACCGATCAGGACGAAGCCCATGTGCGAGACGCTGGAAAAGGCGATCAGGCGCTTGATGTCGGTCTGAGCGAAGGCCAGAAACGCACCGTAGAAGATACCGATCAGGCCCAGGATCATCGCGATTGGCGCGAACTCCGCCGACGCGTTCGGGAACAGCGGCAGGGCAAAGCGCAGCAGACCATACGCAGCGGTCTTCAGCAGGATACCCGCCAAGTCCACGGAACCTGCGGTGGGGGCCTGGGCGTGAGCGTCAGGCAACCAGGAGTGCAGCGGCACGATGGGCAGTTTCACCGCGAAGGCGATGAAGAAGCCCAGCATCAGGATGTACTCGGTGCCAGGCGCCAGTTTGGTCTTCAGCAGATCGGCGTAGGCGAAGGTGATCACGCCGGTCTGGTTGAAGTGCACCAGCACCAGACCCAGGATCGCCACCAGCATGATCAGGCCGCTGGCCTGCGTGAAAATGAAGAACTTGGTCGCGGCGTAGATACGGGTTTTCTTGCCATCCGCCGAGCTGTGACCCCAGAGCGCGATGAGGAAATACATCGGCACCAGCATCATTTCCCAGAAGAAGAAGAACATGAACAGGTCGATGGCGAGGAACACGCCGACGACGCCGCCCAGGATCCACATCAGGTTCAGGTGGAAGAAACCGACGTTACGCTGAATCTCTTTCCAGGAGCAGAGTACCGAGAGAATACCCAGCAAGCCGGTCAGGAGGATCATCAGCAACGACAGACCATCGAGCGCCAGATGCACGCTGATACCGAAGCGCTGGATCCACTGGGCCTTGAATTCAAGGGCCCAGCTCGGATCGGCACCGGGGGTCGGTGCGTAGGTGTAAGTACCGGTCAACCACAGCCAGAGGCCCAGGGCCGTCAGCAGGGACATAGTCAGCAGCGCAATCCAGCGCGGCAGGGTAGGGCCGAAGCGCTCACCTTGCCAGCACAGCAGGCCGCCGATGAAGGGGATCAGGATTAGCCAAGGCAGAATCATGACGGGCTCAATTCCTTTCGCAAAGTCGCAAGGTTCATGTCAGATCGACTCATCAGACCAGCACAATCGCGCCAAGCACCAGTACGGCACCTGCAGCGATCGAAGCGGCATACCAGCGGAGCTGACCGGTTTCGGTACGACTCATCAGACTGTTACCGGCCTTGGCCAGACGCGGGATCACACCGATGGTGTGGTCGAGCGGATCACCCCGCAGAATGCGGCTGATTGCCAGGTAAGGTTTAACGAACAGCACATCGTAGAGCCAGTCGAAGCCCCAGGCCGCGAACCACCAGGCGGAGAGGAAGCGACCCGGCCCACTGTTGGCGATGGCGGTGACCAAGCGACGCTTGCCCAAAAACAGCAGGGCCGACAGCAGGATACCGGCCAGGGCGATGGCTCCCGAGGCGATTTCCAGGCTGTGCTTGGCTTCGCCGCCGGCATGGCCTGCGCTTTCCGGCAGTACACCGGCCAGCGGCGGATGGATCCAGGCGCCGACGAAGGTGGACAGAACGATCAGCACGCCCAGCGGCAACCAGTGGGAAATCCCGTGGCCGGCGTGAGCTTCGGTCTTCGCTTCGCCGTGGAAGGCGATGAAGATCAGGCGGAAGGTGTACAGCGAGGTCATGAACGCACCGACCAGGCCCGCGTACAGCAGATATTGATGGCCGCTGGCGAACGCTTCCCAGAGGATTTCGTCCTTGGAGTAGAAGCCCGCCGTCAGGATCGGCAGGGCTGCCAGGGCCGCGCCGCCGACGATGAAGCTGGTGTAGGCCAGAGGCAGCTTTTTCCACAGGCCGCCCATCTTGAAGATGTTCTGCTCGTGATGGCAGGCCACGATCACCGCACCGGAGGCCAGGAACAGCAGGGCCTTGAAGAATGCGTGGGTCATCAGGTGGAAAATCGCCCCTTCCCAGGCACCTACACCCAGCGCCAGGAACATGTAGCCGATCTGGCTCATGGTCGAGTAGGCGAGGATGCGTTTGATGTCGGTCTGGACCAGCGCTGCGAAACCGGCCAGTACCAGGGTGATGCCACCCACGATGCCGACCAGGTGCAGGATGTCCGGTGCCAGGGCGAACAGACCGTGGGTACGGGCGATCAGGTAGACACCCGCGGTGACCATGGTCGCGGCGTGGATCAGTGCCGAGACCGGGGTAGGACCGGCCATGGCGTCCGCGAGCCAGGTCTGCAGCGGCAACTGTGCAGATTTACCGACCGCACCGCCCAACAGCATCAGGGTCGCGAGCACGATCCAGAAATCGCCGACCTTGAAATGTTGCGGGGCGCGAACCAGCAGCTCTTGAATGTTCAGCGTGCCCAGTTGCTGGAACAGAATGAACAGGCCGATGGCCATGAACACGTCGCCGATGCGGGTCACGATGAAGGCCTTGAGTGCCGCGTTGCCGTTGTTTCGGTTGCTGTAATAGAAACCGATCAACAGGTACGAGCACAGGCCCACGCCTTCCCAACCGAAGTAGATGAACAGCAGGTTGTCGCCCAGGATCAGGAACAGCATGCTGGCGATGAACAGGTTGGTGTAGGAGAAGAACCGCGAATAACCGTCTTCACCACGCATGTACCACGAGGCGAAGAGGTGGATCAGGAAACCCACGCCGACCACCACACCCAGCATGGTGATGGACAGGCCATCGACATACAGCGCGAAGTTCGGATCGAAGCCGTCCACCGACATCCAGCGCCACAGCACCAAGGTCAGGTGGCCGCCTTCCGGCGGGGCCACGTTGAATTGCCAGATCACGTAGGCAGCGACGATGGCCGACAGGCCGATGGAGCCTACGCCCACGAGGGCGGAAAGGTTTTCCGACCACTTGCCGCGCGAAAACGACAGCAGCAGGAAGCCGATCAGAGGGAATACGAAAGTCAGAAAGAGTAGGTTCATCCGCGCATCTCGCTGGCAGCGTCGATATCGAGAGTGTGGAAGCGGCGATACAGCTGCAGCAGGATCGCCAGGCCAATACTGGCTTCGGCGGCGGCAAGGCTGATCACCAGAATGAACATCACCTGACCGTCAGGCTGCGCCCAGCGGCTGCCCGCCACGACGAAGGCCAGGGCGGCAGAGTTCATCATCACTTCCAGGCTCATCAACACGAACAGAATGTTGCGGCGTACCAACAGGCCCGCCAGGCCGAGGCAGAACAGCAGACCGGCAACTGCCAGACCATGCTCGAGAGGGATAGCTGAATGCATGGTTTACTCCTTCGCCTCGTTGCGGCCGACGTGGAATGCGGTCACGGCTGCGGCGAGCAGCAGCATCGACGCAAGTTCGACAACCAGCAGGTAAGGGCCGAACAGGCTGACGCCGACGGCTTTGGCATCCACCGTAGTGTGGCCGATACCGGCACCGGTGGAGTGGGCGAACAGCATGTAGATCAGCTCGGCCAGCAATAGACCGCACAGCAGGATCGGCCCCAGCCAGATGCCGGGTTTGAGCCAGGCGCGTTCCTGCTGAACCGAGGCCGGGCCCAGGTTCAGCATCATGACCACGAACACGAACAGCACCATGATGGCGCCCGCGTAAGCGATCACTTCCAGGGCGCCGGCGAAGGGCGCGCCGAGGCTGAAGAAGGTCATGGCCACGGCGATCAGCGAGATGATCAGGTAGAGCAGGGCGTGCACCGGGTTCGTGTGCGTCACCACCCTCAGGGTAGAGACCACAGCGATGCCGGATGCGAAATAGAAAGCGAATTCCATCTTTCTTCCTTAAGGCAGCAAGCTCTTGACGTTGATGGGTTCGGCTTCGTTCTGTGCAGCGCCTTTCGGCTTGCCAGCGATGGCCATACCGGCAACGCGGTAGAAGTTGTAGTCAGGGTTCTTGCCGGGGCCGGAGATCAGCAGATCTTCCTTCTCATAGACCAGATCCTGACGTTTGAACTCGGCCATCTCGAAATCCGGCGTGAGCTGGATCGCCGTGGTCGGGCAGGCTTCTTCACAGAGACCGCAGAAGATGCAACGCGAGAAGTTGATGCGGAAGAAGTCCGGGTACCAGCGACCGTCTTCGGTCTCGGCTTTCTGCAGTGAAATGCAACCGACCGGGCAGGCCACGGCGCACAGGTTGCACGCCACGCAGCGCTCTTCGCCGTCAGGGTCGCGGGTCAGGACGATGCGACCCCGGTAGCGGGGTGGCAGGTAAACCGGTTCTTCCGGGTATTGCAGGGTGTCGCGCTTGCGGAAGCCGTGGCCGAAGATCATCACCAGGCTGCGCAACTGGGTACCGGTACCCTTAACGATGTCGCCAATATATTTGAACATGGGTCAAATCCTCACTGAGCCGCCAGGACGACCGCAGCGGTCACCAGCAAATTGATCAGGGTCAGTGGCAGGCAGAACTTCCAGCTGAAATCCATCACCTGGTCATAACGTGGACGCGGGATGGAAGCGCGCAGCAGGATGAACAGCATGATGAAGAACGCGGTTTTCAGAACAAACCACATGAACGAGAGTTGCGGCAGGATGTTGAACGGACCGTGCCAGCCACCGAAGAACAGCGTCACCAGCAGCGCCGAAATCAGGATGATGCCGATGTACTCACCCACGAAGAACATGCCCCATTTCATGCCGGCGTATTCAATGTGGTAGCCGTCGGCCAGTTCCTGCTCCGCTTCCGGCTGGTCGAACGGGTGGCGGTGGGTCACCGCGACGCCTGCGATGAAGAAGGTGCAGAAGCCGAAGAACTGCGGAATGATGAACCACAGGTGATCGGCCTGGTACTGAACGATGTCGCCCATGTTGAACGAGCCAACCTGAACGATGATGCCCATCAGGGACAGGCCCAGGAACACTTCGTACGAAACGGTCTGCGCCGAGGCGCGCAAGCTGCCCAGCAGCGCGTACTTGTTGTTCGACGACCAGCCTGCGAACAGCACCGCGTAGACCGACAGACCGGCCATGGCGAAGAAGAACAGCAGGCCGATGTTCAGGTCCGCCACGACCCAGGTCTGGGTGACCGGGATGATCGAGAACGAGATCAGCAGCGCACTCATGGCCACGACGGGCGCCAGAGTGAAGATCATGCGGTCGACGAAGGGCGGGTTCCAGTCTTCCTTGAAAAACATCTTCAGCATGTCCGCGGCGATCTGGAACATGCCGAACGGGCCGACGCGGTTGGGACCGTACCGGTCCTGCCACCAGCCCAGCAGGCGACGCTCGACGAAGCTGAGCAGCGCGCCGCAGACCACCACGGCGAGCAGCACCACGATGGCCTTGAGGACGGCAATGATCGAAGCGATCACTTCAGGGGTAAACCACGTCATTGTGCCGCCTCCTGCAGACCCTCAACGGTTTTCCCGGCCAGCGCCGGAGGTATGCCCGCCAGCCCGGATGGCAAGGCCACCAGACCGGCGCCCAACTCTTCGTTGATGCGCAGTGGCAGACGCAGGGTCTGGCCGGCAACGTTGAGGCTGAGCAGGGCACCGTCGTTGACGCCCAGGCGGTCCGCTTCGGACTTGGCCAGCGCCACATAGGCTTCAGGGATGCGTTCTTGAACCGGTGCGGCCTTGGAGGAGTTTTCCTCGCTGCCGAACAGGTGGAAGAACGGCACCACTTGCCAAGTCCCCTGGGCAGGGGAGAAGGCCCGCGGCACGCTGGCGAACCAGCCGAGCTTGTCGCCATTGCTTTCGATCAGGCGCACGCCTGGATCGCCAGCACGCAGGTGACCACCGACTTCGTCCTGGAACTTGTTCCACGCTTGCGGAGAGTTCCAGCCGGGCGACCAGGCGAACGGCACCTGGGAACGCGGCTCGGCGGAACCCGAATAGCCTTCCATCGAGAAGGCGAAGGCCGAGTCCTTGTCCTGCGGGGTGCGCGGCTCGTGGACGCTGATGTTGGCGCGCATGGCGGTGCGGCCGCTGTAGCGCAGCGGTTCGCGAGCCAGCTTCAGACCCTTGATGCGGAACGCGGCCGAAGGTGCTGCGCCGACGATACCGGCCAGTTGTGGATGGCTTGCAGCGCAGGCGTCGGTGACGTGGTCCAGCTGCGTCCAGTCCACCGGCTTGTTCAGCAGGGTAGCGCGCAGGGCGTGGAGCCAGCGCCAGCCTTCATGGATCTGGATGCTCGCGTCCAGGTAGGTGGGATCGTAGACCTGGAAGAAGCGCTGGGCGCGGCCTTCCTGGCTGACCAGCGTACCGTCGCCTTCCGCGAAACTGGCGGCAGGCAGGATCAGGTCGGCGCGGTCGGTGGTGGCAGTCTTCTGATGGTCAGCGACGATCACCACTTTCGCAGCGTTCAGTGCAGCTTCCACTTTGGCGGCGTCGGTGCGGGTGAACAGATCGTTTTCCAGCACGACGATGGCATCGGCCTTGCCCGAAATCACCTGGTCCAGCGCTGCATCTACCGAGTCACCACCGAACAGGGCCAGGCCCATGCTGTTGGCTTCGGGGACGATCAGGCTCAACGAACCGTTTTTGTCGCGCAGTTTCAAGGCTTTGGCGATGTTCGCCGCCGCTTCGATCAGTGCGTTGGAACCCAGCGACGCACCCGAGATCACCAGCGGACGCTTGGCGGCCAGCAGGGCATCGGCGATGCGTTGCGCCAGTTCAAGTGCTTCGCTGTCCAGGCCTGCGACGGCCGGGGCACTCGGGTCGATGGCATGCGCAACGGCGAAACCGAGGCGGGCCAGGTCGTCAGGCGCAGCGTGCACGCATTCTTCGGCCACATCGTCCAGGCGAGTATCAGCCAGGCTGGCGATGAACAACGGGTTCAGCTCGTGTTGGCCGATGTTCTTCACCGCAGCGTCCAGCCAAGGCTGGACTTTCATCGCAGCGGCCATGTCTTCAGCCTTGTTCTTGACCGACTGACGCAGCCCCAGGGCCATACGCGCGGCGGTCTGAGTGACGTCTTCACCCAGGATGAACACGGCGTCGTGCTCTTCGACTTCACGCAGCGTCGGGATCGGCAGCGGGCTGTCCTTGAGCACCTGAACGATCAGTTGCAGGCGTTCCAGCTCCCCGGCTTCGATGCCGGAGTAGAAGTACTCGCCGCCCACCAGTTCACGCAGGGCGAAGTTGCTTTCCAGGCTGGCGCGGGGCGAGCCGATGCCGACGATGGTCCGGCCGCGCAGCAGGTCGGCGGCCTTGTCCAGCGCCTGGTCCAGGCTCAGCTTGACGTTGCCTTGGGTCAGCAGTGGCTGACGTGGGCGATCGGTGCGGTTGACGTAGCCATAACCGAAACGGCCACGGTCGCACAGGAAGTACTGGTTGACCGAACCGTTGTAACGGTTCTCGATGCGGCGGATCTCGCCATAACGCTCACCCGGGCTGATGTTGCAACCGCTGGAGCAGCCGTGGCAGATGCTCGGGGAGAACTGCATGTCCCACTTGCGGTTGTAACGCTCGGAGTGGGTCTTGTCGGTGAACACACCGGTCGGGCAGACCTCGGTGAGGTTGCCGGAGAACTCGCTTTCCAGCGTGCCGCTTTCAACGCGCCCGAAGTACACGTTGTCGTGAGCGCCGTAGACGCCCAGGTCGGTGCCGCCGGCGTAATCTTTATAGAAGCGCACGCAGCGGTAGCAGGCGATGCAGCGGTTCATCTCGTGAGCGATGAACGGCCCCAATTCCTGGTTCTGGTGAGTGCGTTTGGTGAAGCGATACCGGCGCTCGTTGTGGCCGGTCATCACGGTCATGTCCTGCAGGTGGCAATGACCGCCTTCCTCGCAGACCGGGCAGTCGTGAGGGTGGTTGGTCATCAGCCATTCGACGACGCTGGCGCGGAACGCCTTGGACTCTTCGTCGTCGATGGAGATCCAGGTGTTGTCCTGGGCAGGGGTCATGCAGGACATGACGATACGACCACGGGTGTCGTTCTCGTCGGTGTACTGCTTGACCGCGCATTGGCGACAGGCGCCGACGCTGCCAAGGGCTGGATGCCAGCAGAAATAAGGAATGTCGAGCCCCAGCGACAGACAGGCCTGTAACAGGTTGTCTGCGCCATCGACTTCGAGCGCTTTGCCGTCTACGTGAATAGTAGCCATGGTTCAAAGGTCTTCGTTGGCCCGGTGTCAGCGGGCGTGGCTAATGGAATCTCGGTTCTGCCCCGGTTCGAACAGCCGCTGAGGTGTGACATTCAGTGGCGCAACCAGGGCAAGGGCCGACAGGCTTTCGGCTTGTCGACCGGTCAGTCTATTCAGGCGCCCGCTATCGTCGGGCTTTTGACCTGAGTCAGATCGCCCGCACGCGCAGGTGCGATGCCGGCTTCGAACTCGGATCGGAAGTACTTGATCGCGCTGCCCAGAGGTTCCACGGCGCCCGGTGCGTGGGCGCAGAAGGTCTTGCCTGGGCCGAGGAAGTTGACCAACCCCAGCAGCGTTTCGATGTCGCCCGGTTGACCCTGGCCTTTTTCCAGGGCGCGCAGCATCTTCACGCTCCATGGCAGGCCGTCGCGACAAGGGGTGCAGAAACCGCACGACTCCTGGGCGAAGAACTCCTCCATGTTGCGCAGCAGCGAGACCATGTTGACCTTGTCATCCACCGCCATCGCCAAGCCCGTACCCATCCGGGTGCCGACCTTCGCCACGCCACCGGCGTAGAACTGGCAGTCGAGGTGCTCGGGCAGCAGGAAACCGGTACCAGCACCGCCAGGCTGCCAGCACTTGAGCTTGTAGCCGTCGCGCATGCCGCCTGCGTAGTCTTCGAACAGTTCACGGGCTGGCAGACCGAATGGCAGTTCCCAGATGCCCGGGTTCTTCACCTTGCCGGAGAAGCCCATCAACTTGGTGCCGTGGTCTTCGCTGCCTTCACGGGCCAGCGACTTGTACCAGTCGTTGCCGTTGTTCACGATCGCCGGGACGTTGCACAGGGTTTCGACGTTGTTCACGCAGGTCGGCTTGCCCCATACGCCGACGGCGGCAGGGAAGGGCGGCTTGGAGCGCGGATTGGCGCGGCGGCCTTCGAGGGAGTTGATCAGTGCGGTTTCTTCACCGCAGATGTAACGCCCGGCGCCGGTATGGACGAACAGCTCGAAGTCGAAGCCGGTACCCAGGATGTTCTTGCCCAGCAGGCCCGCAGCCTTGGCTTCTTCCACCGCACGGTTCAAGTGCTTGGCGGCGGTGACGTACTCGCCCCGCAGGAAGATGTAACCGCGGTAGGCTTTCAACGCGCGGGCGCTGATCAGCATGCCTTCCACCAGCAGGTGGGGCAGTTGCTCCATCAGCATGCGGTCTTTCCAGGTGTTGGGCTCCATCTCGTCCGCGTTGCACAGCAGGTAGCGGATGTTGAGGGATTCGTCCTTGGGCATCAGACCCCACTTCACGCCGGTGGGAAAGCCCGCACCGCCGCGACCCTTGAGCCCGGAATCCTTGACCGCCTGCACGATCTCGTCAGGCGATTGCTGGGTCAAGGCCTTGCGCGCAGCGGCGTAGCCGTCTTTGGCCTGGTACTCATCCAGCCACACGGGCTGGCCGTCGTCACGCAGGCGCCAGGTCAGGGGATGGGTTTCCGGCGTGCGCTTGATCAGGTTGGCCGGACCGAAGGAAGTGATGGTCATACGTAACCCTCCAGCAGCTGGGCGACGCCAGCAGGCTGCAGATTGCCGAAAGTGTCGTCGTCGATCATGACCGCCGGGGCCTTGTCGCAGTTGCCCAGGCAGCAGGCGGGCAGCAGGGTGAAGCGGCCATCGGCCGTGGTCTGACCCAGGCCGATGCCCAGGGTGCTCTGGATCTCGCCGACGATGTCTTCGTGGCCTGCGATGTAGCAGACCATGCTGTTGCAGACGCGGATGATGTGACGGCCCACTGGCTGACGGAAGATCTGGCTGTAGAACGTGGCCACACCCTCAACGTCGCTCGCCGGGATGCCCAGCACTTCGCCGATGGCGTAGATGGCGCCGTCCGGCACCCAGCCGCGTTCTTTCTGGACGATCTTAAGGGCTTCGATGGACGCCGCGCGCGGGTCCTCGTAGTGATGCATTTCGTGCTCGATGGCCGAGCGCTCGGATTCGCTCAGGGCGAAACGGTCTGTCTGGATGAGCGTGCTGTTCATGCTTAGCGGTCCACGTCGGCCATAACGAAGTCGATACTACCCAGGTACGCGATCAAGTCCGCGACCATGCTGCCTTTGATCACCGAAGGGATCTGCTGCAGGTGCGGGTAGCTTGGGGTGCGAATCCGGGTACGGTAGCTCATGGTGCCGCCGTCGCTCGTCAGGTAATAACTGTTGATGCCCTTGGTCGCTTCGATCATCTGGAAGGACTCGTTTGCCGGCATGACCGGGCCCCACGAAACTTGCAGGAAGTGCGTGATCAAGGTCTCGATATGCTGCAGGGTGCGCTCTTTCGGAGGCGGCGTGGTCAGCGGGTGATCCGCCTTGTACGGCCCTTCCGGCATGTTGCGCAGGCACTGGTCGATGATTTTGATGCTTTGGCGCATTTCTTCGACGCGGACCATGCAGCGGTCATAGGCATCGCCGTTGTGGCCCAGCGGTACTTCGAACTCGAAATTCTCATAGCCCGAATACGGACGGGCCTTGCGCAGGTCGAAGTCGCAACCGGTCGAGCGCAGGCCGGCACCGGTGACGCCCCATTCCAGCGCTTCTTTGGTGTTGTACTGGGCGACGCCGATGGTGCGGCCTTTCAGGATGCTGTTCTTGAGCGCAGCGGTGGTGTATTCGTCCAGGCGTTTGGGCAGCCATTCCACGAAGTCCTTGACCAGCTTGTCCCAGCCACGCGGCAGGTCGTGGGCGACGCCGCCGATGCGGTACCAGGCCGGGTGCAGGCGGAAACCGGTGATGGCTTCGATCACAGTGTACGCACGCTGACGGTCGGTGAAAGTGAAGAACACCGGTGTCATGGCCCCGACGTCCTGGATGTAGGTGCCCAGGAACAACAGGTGGCTGGTGATGCGGAAAAACTCGGCCATCATGATACGGATGACGTCGACCTTCTCCGGCACCTTGATGCCCGCCAGCTTCTCGACCGAAAGCACGTAGGGCAGGTTGTTCATGACCCCGCCGAGGTAGTCGATGCGGTCGGTGTAGGGAATGAAGCTGTGCCAGGACTGACGCTCCGCCATCTTCTCGGCACCGCGATGGTGATAACCGATGTCAGGCACGCAGTCGACGATCTCTTCGCCGTCCAACTGCAGCACGATACGGAACGCACCGTGGGCGGAAGGGTGGTTCGGACCCAGGTTGAGGAACATGTAGTCCTCGTTGGCGCCGGAGCGTTTCATGCCCCAGTCTTCCGGACGGAAACGAGCCGCTTCCTCTTCCAGTTGCTGCTTGGCCAGCGTCAGGCTGTAGGGGTCGAACTCGGTGGCGCGGGCAGGGTAGTCCTTGCGCAGCGGGTGACCTTCCCAAGTGGGCGGCATCATGATGCGGCTCAGGTGCGGGTGGCCCGGGAAGTCGATCCCGAACATGTCCCACACTTCGCGCTCGTACCAGTTGGCGTTGGGCCAGATGCCGGTGACGGTGGGCACGCTGAGGTCGCCTTCGGACAAGGCCACCTTCAGCATCACGTCGCTGTTACGCTCCACCGACAGCAGATGGTAGAACACGGTGAAATCGGCATCGGGGAGGCCGCGACGCTTGGTGCGCAAGCGCTCGTCGACACCGTGCAGGTCGTACAGCATCGAATACGGCTTGGGCACGTTGCGCAGGAACGTGAGGATTTCCACCAGTTTTGCGCGTGCGACCCACAGCACTGGCATGCCAGTGACGGTGGCTTGGGCGGTGAACGCGTCGGCGCCAAAACGGTTGTGCAATTCAACGACGACGTCTTGGTCGTCAGCCTTGTAAGGCGGGATGTACAGAGCGGTGTCTGCAGTCATAGGTCTCGATCGCTATCGGTCAACGTACAGAATGAACCCAGGTTCAGGCTTCTTTTTGTAAAAGAAAACTGGATCAGACTTCGTCGGGGCTGCGCAGGTTGGTGACCTGAATACGCTGTTCGCGGCGCTGTTCCTTTTGCGACGGCATCTCGGCGCGGTACACGCCCTGGTCGCCGACGACCCAGGAAAGAGGGCGACGCTCCTGGCCAATGGATTCCTGCAGCAACATCAGGCCTTGCAGGAATGCCTCTGGACGGGGCGGGCAGCCGGGCACGTAGACATCCACAGGCAGGAACTTGTCCACGCCCTGAACCACGGAATAGATGTCGTACATGCCACCGGAGTTGGCGCACGAACCCATGGAAATGACCCACTTGGGCTCGAGCATTTGCTCGTAGAGGCGCTGGATGATCGGAGCCATCTTCACGAAGCAGGTGCCGGCGATGACCATGAAATCAGCCTGACGCGGTGAAGCCCGAATGACTTCCGCACCGAAACGTGCAATGTCGTGGGGCGCCGTGAAGGCGGTGGTCATTTCCACGTAGCAGCAGGACAGACCGAAGTTGTACGGCCAAAGGGAGTTCTTGCGACCCCAGTTGACAGCATTGCTCAGCACGTCCGAGAGCTTGCCCATGAAGATGTTTTTGTGGACTTGATCCTCTAACGGATCGGTGACGGTTTCCCGCTCGCCGATGGGGTACTGCTCGTTAGGCGCATCCGGATCGATTCTGGTGAGATTGTATTGCATTGCCAAAGCCTCATTGTTTTAGCTTCGCCTGCCGGTTACGACGACCAACGGGAGCCCAATCGAGCGCCCCTACCCGCCATAGGTAGACAAGACCTGCCAACAGAATTGCTATGAAAACGAGCGCTTCGGCGAAGCCGGTCCAGCCGCTTTCGCGGACGGACACAGACCAGGCGTACAGAAAGAGGGCTTCGATATCGAAAATCACGAACAGCATCGCGACCAGATAGAATTTCGCGGAGAGACGCAGGCGGGCGCCGCCTGTGGGCAGCATGCCGGATTCGAACGGTTCGTTCTTGCTACGGCCCCAGGCTTTGGAACCGAGCAGGCTGGAAAGGCCAAGCATGAAGGCACAGAGGCCGATGACGCCCAAAAGGAAAATGGCGAAGCCCCAGTTGTGGGCAATCAAACCTGTCGATTCGGACATGCTGGCAATCCTTAGCAGAGAACAGCGGTCTCTGAGCTTGAAAAGAAGTAGAGGCAGTGACGATATGTCGCAGTGCGATCAATTCCGGGATTTTATGTGCAAAAGAAGGGCAAGTAAATTTTCTAAATCAAATTTATTCACCGCATTAATGAGCCAGGTCACGGTTTTGGCGCGCGGGCCCGCGCCCTGCGGGGATTAGGGGGCATCTGGTTAATTATGTTTCCCGTAAACGGTAATGAACCCAGCAGGACTTAAATGATAATTAATATCATTTAAAGGTCGCTTATGTGCCGTTCCGAAAACATGAGAGAAGTTGAGGATGTTGCATCCGTCAAATGAAAGGATTGGGGGCGGGGCATTTGAAGCGTCATTCAATTCAAATGACCGGGTCCGCGCTCGATAACCTACCTTTCGATTGGGTCATCGAGCGCAGAGCCTCACCAGTCAACCGAGACGGGGGCTATGAGGTAGCACTCAGTGGAACTGTTCTTCTTCGGTCGAGCCGGTGAGTGCGGTGACCGAGGACTGGCCACCCTGGATGACGGTGGTCATGTCGTCGAAGTAGCCGGTGCCCACTTCCTGCTGGTGCGCAACGAAGGTATAGCCCTTGGCCGCATCCGCGAACTCTTGCTCCTGCAGTTTCACGTAGGCGGTCATGTCATTGCGGGCGTAATCGTGGGCCAGGTTGAACATGCTGTGCCACATGTTGTGAATGCCCGCCAGGGTGATGAACTGATGCTTGTAGCCCATCGCCGACAGCTCGCGTTGGAATTTGGCGATAGTCGTGTCGTCCAGGTTTTTCTTCCAGTTGAAAGAGGGCGAGCAGTTGTAGGATAGCAGTTGGTCCGGGTATTCCTTTTTGATCGCTTCGGCGAAGCGGCGAGCTTCGTCCAGGTCGGGTTTGGCTGTTTCGCACCAGATCAGGTCGGCGTAGGGAGCATACGCCAGGCCGCGGGCGATGGCCTGGTCCAGGCCTGCGCGAACCTTGTAGAAGCCTTCAGGCGTACGGGTTCCTGTCACGAAGGGCTGGTCGTACGGGTCGCAGTCCGATGTCAGCAGGTCGGCCGCGTTGGCATCGGTGCGCGCCAGGATGATGGTCGGCACCCCAGCCACGTCGGCGGCCAGGCGAGCGGCAATCAGCTTCTGCACGGCTTCTTGAGTAGGGACCAGCACCTTGCCACCCATATGACCGCATTTCTTCACCGAAGCCAGTTGGTCTTCGAAGTGAACGCCGGCGGCACCCGCTTCGATCATGCTCTTCATCAACTCATAGGCGTTCAGCACGCCACCGAAGCCGGCTTCGGCGTCTGCCACGATCGGTGCGAAGTAATCGATATAGCCCTCGTCGCCGGGGTTTTTACCGGCTTTCCACTGGATCTGGTCGGCCCGACGGAACGAGTTGTTGATGCGCTTGACCACTGTCGGGACCGAGTCGACCGGGTACAGCGATTGATCGGGGTACATCGACTCGGCCGAGTTATTGTCGGCCGCCACCTGCCAGCCAGACAGATAGATTGCCTGGATGCCCGCTTTGACCTGCTGCACCGCTTGGCCGCCTGTCAGCGCACCCATGCAGTTGACGAAATCCTTGTCGGGACGAAAGGACGGTTTGGCGCCCTGCGTCACGAGATTCCACAGTTTTTCAGCGCCCATTTTCGCCAGCGTATGTTCAGGCTGGATCGAGCCACGGAGGCGGACGACGTCAGCAGCGGAGTAGGTGCGGGTCACGCCTTTCCAGCGTGGGTTCTCGGCCCAGTCTTTCTCGATGGCTGCAATTTGTTGTTCGCGTGTCAGTGCCATGGGGTAAACCTCGTCGCTTGGTCTTGTGGGTCTTGAGGTGAAGCGGTTTGAGTTGTCAGCGCCCGAACTTTCTTGAGGGCGCACGTCAGGGTGCTCACTGAATCGGAAAGCAGGTATTCGCTGGTCTGGATTGTGGTCGCCTTCGCGATGGCGCGGCGATACTGCAGCCTTTTGGGCTAAAAGACGCTAACTTGCTCGATCTGGTAGGTATCAAGCGAGATCCGGAGGCTTTCTGTGCTGCCCCTGATCAGTGAGTGCGAGGCCATCATGCCTCGGCATTTTTGCGCCGTCAAACACTTTGTAGTGATTATTTTAAGTCACTACATCTTTCGTCTAATACGACTCATCAGTCAGTTTCGGGCCTTCGAGTGCTGGAACAGGAGAGTCCGCAGTAATACTGGGTGGTCACCTGGGAGGGAGGATATGTAGTGGATTTTTCAGCACTACATAATTATCAGGAGTGAACGCAATCCTTGTAGGAGCACACGAGCAGTGCGAGGCCGCAATCGGCTGCGAAGCAGTCGTAAATCGGGTGGTGGTGATGTGTCAGAAGTATCGGGGATTCAGGACTTGCT
Organism: Pseudomonas sp. GD03842; assembly: GCF_029841165.1. Taxonomy (NCBI): domain Bacteria; kingdom Pseudomonadati; phylum Pseudomonadota; class Gammaproteobacteria; order Pseudomonadales; family Pseudomonadaceae; genus Pseudomonas; species Pseudomonas sp. GD03842. Next base: position 17,678 of record NZ_JAOCEA010000002.1, read on the forward strand.
GCCGCATCGGTGGGGCGTGACCTCGCGCCGATCGCGGCCTCGCGGTGCTCGTGCGCTCCTACAGAATCGGGTGCGGTCGTGCGTCCAGCGCAGATCCAGATGGTAGGAGCGGTCGTCAGTTCACAGGCGGGGATGGCTTAATCGAGGCTGTCGACCTTCACCCGCAGGGTCATGTCGTCACGGCCTTGTGTGGCGTAGCGACGGGTGATGCCGTGCTCGTCGGCGCGCGACTGATCGCTGACGCCTGCCAGGGTGATCCATTCCCCGAGGCGCCCACTGACTTGAGTGTCGGTGCTCTGCACCTTGATCGCATCGGCCTGCTGCTGGCTCATGCGGTCGTTGTTCGTGCTGATGCTCAGATGAACGATATCCCCTGTGACTGTCGCGGTCACATAGAAGCCCCGGGTGACGTTGCGGTATTGGGTGTTGGTCTGGGCGTAGCCGTAGGAATCGGTCTGGACGCTGGTGATCGGAATGCTTTGCCCCACCTGGATCAGGGCGGGCGTGCCCTCATTGGCCTGGACCTGCTGCAGGCCGCCATCGCGGCTGGCGGTGCCGTAGTTGATGATGCGCGTCTTGCCATCCGCGCTGATCTGGCCGTTTTGCGAACGAACGGTGCCGTTGATCGAATACCCTTGATCGTTCTGTATGCTGTTGTCGCTGGTGTCGACGCTGATCAGCAGGCGCTTGGCGGCCACGTCCAGTTGCGACAGCAATCCCTTGAGTTCATCGATCTTCCCGGGCTCGGCATTGACGATGAGTTTGTTGCCGTAGGCGTTGACGCTGCCCTCGTTGCCCAGAAAAGCTTTCACCGCGGGCATTAGGTCGTCGCTGGTGCGGTAATTCAGAGGGATGACCTCGGTGGCCGCGGCGGCCGTGAAGCTGCAGGCCAACAGCAGTGCAGCGAGCAGAGTGCGTAATGACATCGGTGTAATCTCCACGAAGGGACGCGTCAAAAGCGTTGAGTGTGCCAGTTTGTCGGCCTGTGCAGCGGCAAATTGAATTGCAGACAGCAGAACGCCCCGTGTTTGCGTTCAGCATAGCGAGCTGAGACGGTCACGACGGGGCGTTTGGCTGCATCAAGGCTTTTCAGCGAGCGCTGCGCACCATGTGCACGTGGGGCAGGCCGGCTTCAAGAAACTCGTCGCTGACCACGGTGAAGCCCGAGCGCTCGTAAAACGCCGTGGCGTGTACCTGAGCGCTGAGTTTCTGCTCCTGCAGGTCACGATGTTCGGCTTCGGCAATGACCGCTTTGAGCAGTGCGTCGCCGACGTGCAGGCCGCGCCAGTCCTTGAGTACCGAAAGCCGGCCGATTTCACCGTCCGGCAGGAGGCGTGCGGTGCCGACCGGATAATCGCCTTCCAACGCCAGAAAGTGGAGGGCGCCTGCATCTTCGGCATCCCACTCCAGCTCGGGCGGGACCGACTGTTCAGCGATGAACACCGCTTCTCGAATACGTCGGATATCGGCGTTGTCTTTCTGCCAGTCGGCCAAGCGCACGCGGATCTTATTCATCGGCGAATCCCAGACTTCCTTGTTTGACCAGTTCGCAGAGCAGGCTGCGGCCGTCTTCGTCGCTCAGCCACTTGCCCAGGTTATCGGTATGCAGAGCATCGGCTGCACACACCAGCTTCAGCAGTTCGCGAAGATGGCCTGGCAGCAGGCGACTCTGGCCGCTGGCGAACAGCAGCAGGTCGTCGTCGACTTCGGACCAAGCCAATCGCGCGCTCGGATTGCGAATCAGGATCGCGCCTTGTTCCAGGCTGTCGAGCAACTCTGCTTCGTCCAGCTCCGGGCCGGTGACCAGCTCCGGGTAGCGCGGCTCGGTCATGAACTGGCCGAACCAGGTCAGCAGAAGTCGCTCGTCGCCCATGTGCTCGGCCAGCAGCGCCTTGAGACGGTCCAGTGCATCGCGCTGAATCTGGTGGGGATCGCTGGGCGGCTGAGCGTCGGCGTCGGTGTAGCGTTCCTCATCCGAGATGAACTGGCTGAGGAAGTCGGTGAAGTGGGTCAACACTTCCGCAGCGCTCGGGGCGCGGAAACCGACCGAATAAGTCAGGCAATCGTCGACGGCCACGCCCCAATGGGCCAGGCGCGGCGGCAGGTAAAGCATGTCGCCTGGCTCCAGTGTCCATTCGTCGCTCCCTTGGAAGTCGGCCAGGATGCGCAGGTCGGCGTGCTCGATCAGAGGGCTTTCGCTGTCGCACATCTGCCCGATTTTCCAATGACGCTTGCCATGGCCCTGCAGAAGAAACACGTCGTAGTTGTCGAAGTGCGGGCCAACACTGCCGCCGGGCGCTGCGTAGCTGATCATCACATCATCGATGCGCCAGCTTGGCAGGAAGCGGAAACTGTCCAGCAACTCGCCCACTTCAGGCACGAACTGATCGACCGCCTGCACCAGCAGGGTCCATTCGGTTTCCGGCAGCTTGCTGAATTCTTCCTCCGCGAACGGGCCGCGACGCATTTCCCATGGGCGCACGCCGTTCTCAATAATCAGGCGTGACTCGACTTCTTCTTCCAGCGCCAGGCCTGCCAGTTCATCCGGATCGATCGGGCTTTCAAACTCCGGAATGGCCTGACGGATCAGCAGTGGTTTTTTCTGCCAGTAATCGCGCAGAAACTCGCGGGCCGTGATGCCGCCCAGCAGCTGAAGAGGAATATCAGGATTCATGTGTAACCTATTGAAAAAAGATGTTTTCAGACCGGAATGAAAACGCCCGGCTTGGCCGGGCGTCAGAGCGGCGGCCTTGGGTCAGATGCGTTGGGCTTGCGCCACGGCGTTGCCGATGTAATTGGCCGGGGTGAGCTTTTTCAACTCGGCTTTGGCTTCGGCCGGCATGTCCAGTCCATCGATGAAGATCAGCAGCGCGTCCGGGCTGATGCCTTTACCCCGGGTCAGCTCTTTGAGCTTCTCGTACGGGTTCTCGATGTTGTAACGGCGCATCACGGTCTGGATCGGCTCGGCGAGCACTTCCCAGCAGGCGTCAAGGTCGGCGGCGATACGCTGTTCGTTCAGTTCCAGCTTGCCGATGCCTTTGAGGCTCGCCTCATAGGCGATCACGCTGTGGGCGAAACCCACGCCCAGATTGCGCAGTACGGTGGAGTCGGTCAGGTCGCGCTGCCAGCGGGAAATCGGCAGCTTGCTCGCCAGGTGCTGGAACAGCGCATTCGCGATGCCCAGATTGCCCTCGGAGTTTTCGAAGTCGATGGGGTTGACCTTGTGCGGCATGGTCGACGAGCCGATTTCGCCGGCAACGGTCTTCTGCTTGAAGTAGCCGAGGGAGATGTAACCCCAGATGTCGCGGTCGAAGTCGATCAGGATGGTGTTGAAGCGCGCGATGGCGTCGAACAGCTCGGCAATGTAGTCGTGCGGTTCGATCTGGGTGGTGTACGGGTTGAACGTCAGGCCCAGTTCGTCTTCGATCAGGGCGCGAGCGTTGGCTTCCCAGTCGACGTCCGGATAGGCCGAAAGGTGCGCGTTGTAGTTGCCGACGGCGCCGTTGATCTTGCCCAGCAGCGGGACGGCCGCCACCTGAGCGATCTGGCGTTCCAGGCGGTAGACCACGTTGGCCAGTTCCTTGCCGAGGGTGGTCGGCGAGGCAGGCTGGCCATGGGTGCGCGACAGCATCGGCACGGCGGCGAAGCGGATCGCCAGTTCGCGGATGGCGTCGGCGATCTGGCGCATCAGCGGCAGCAGTACCGTGTCGCGGCCTTCGCGCAGCATCAGCGCATGGGACAGGTTGTTGATGTCTTCGCTGGTGCAGGCGAAGTGAATGAATTCGCTGACCTTGGCCAGTTCCGGCAACTTGGCCGCCTGCTCCTTGAGCAGGTATTCGATGGCCTTGACGTCATGGTTGGTGGTGCGCTCGATCTCTTTGACGCGCTCGGCATGCTCCAGGGCAAAGTCGTCTGCCAGTGCATCGAGGATGGCGTTGGCCTCGGCGGAGAACGCCGGGACTTCGGAGATTTGCGGGTGAGCCGCCAGGCGCTGGAGCCAGCGGACCTCGACGAGGGCGCGGAAACGGATCAGGCCGTATTCGCTGAAGATGGGGCGCAGGGCCTGGGTTTTGCCGGCGTAGCGGCCGTCAACAGGGGAAACCGCAGTGAGCGAAGAAAGCTGCATGGGGTGCTCTCGGACAGTCGGGCAACGAAATGGGGCGCGTATCATACATGAAAAAACGGCGCAGCCGAGGGCGGATGGCCGTTGTGAAGCGCGTGACGAGGCTTGGCGGTGGCGTTTGCAGGGGGAGTGACGCTCAACCGTGCATCAAGGGATACAGTTCTTTCAATAACTTGCGACGACTGATCACCAGTTGCCAGCGGTGACCGCCCACTTGTCGCCAAAGCCGGGCACAGCGAATGCCGGCCAGCAACAGTGCGCGAATCTTGGAGGCGTTGTTGGGTTGCTGGAGGTTGCGCATGTCGCCATGGACCTGAATCCGCTGGCGCAAGGTGCTCAGCGTGTCCTGGTACAGCGCACCGGTGGCGGCAATCACGTTCTCATGCACGATGCCGAAGTGTTCGACCTGCGACTGGATCTGCGGCAGGCGCTTGCCAATGGTGTCCAGCATGTCGTCACGCTTGGCGAGCTGCCGCTCCAGGCCGAGCATGGCCAGGGCGTAACGCAACGGTTCGCGCTGCAAGGTGCCCGGATCCCGCTCCAGTGCGCTGGCAAGGGCGCGGTAGCCCTCGCGAAGGTTCAGGTCGTCGCCACCGAAGACGTCGAGCGTATCCTTGGGGTCCATCACCAGCAGGCCGCCCAGCAGGCAGCCGACCGCCGCTTCGCCGGCCTGGCCGGTCTTTGCGATCCGGTCCACCAGTACAGCAGCCTGAAACACACCGCCCAAGGCGGTCAGTTGCTCTTGAATCGGACTCATCAATGCGTGTCCTTGCTGTACCAGGGTTCTGCCGCTTCGATGACGCCGCCACCCAGGCAGACTTCACCGTCATAAAACACCACCGACTGACCAGGCGTGACGGCCCGTTGCGGCTCGTCGAAAACAGCGCGGTACCCGGACACGGTACGCTCGAGCGTGCAGCGCTGGTCGGCCTGACGGTAACGAACCTTGGCGGTCAGGTGGCGCGGTGTGCTCAGGTCCACAGGGTTGACCCAGTAGATTTCCGAAGCGAGCAGGGCGCGTGAGAACAGCCGGGGGTGCTCGTTGCCCTGGCCGACGATCAGCACGTTGTGGGCCAGGTCTTTCTCGAGTACGTACCACGGCTCGTCGCCGGCGTCCTTGAGACCGCCGATCCCCAGCCCCTGACGCTGCCCGATGGTGTGGTACATCAGGCCGGCGTGGCGGCCGATAACCTCGCCCTCGGTGGTTTTGATCTCGCCCGGTTGTGCGGGCAGGTATTGCTTGAGGAAGTCGGTGAAGCGGCGTTCGCCAATGAAGCAGATGCCGGTGGAGTCTTTCTTCTTGGCGGTTGCCAATGCGTATTTCTCGGCAATGGCGCGCACTTCAGGCTTTTCCAGTTCGCCGACCGGGAACAGGGTCTTGGCAATCTGTTCGCCCGCGACGGCATGCAAGAAATAACTCTGGTCCTTGTTCGGGTCCAGGCCCTTGAGCAATTCGGTGCGGCCATCGATGTCCCGACGGCGCACGTAGTGGCCGGTGGCGATCAGATCTGCACCCAGCATGAAGGCGTAATCGAGGAACGCTTTGAACTTGATCTCACGGTTGCACAGGATGTCCGGGTTTGGCGTACGGCCGGCCTTGTACTCTTCGAGGAAGTGCTCGAAGACGTTATCCCAGTATTCCGCAGCGAAGTTTACCGTGTGCAGCTTGATGCCGATGCGGTCGCACACGGCCTGGGCATCCGCCAGGTCGTCCATGGCGGTGCAATATTCCGTTCCATCGTCTTCTTCCCAGTTCTTCATGAACAGGCCTTCCACCTGATACCCCTGCTCCATGAGCAGAAGGGCGGAGACCGAAGAATCCACGCCGCCGGACATGCCGACGATGACGCGTTTCTTTTCTGGTTTGGAAAAGGCTGAATCAGACATAGGGTTTCGGTGAGTCGTCTGGAAAAGGACGCGATTCTATCAGGGAGTCAGCGCCAAGGCTAAAAGCTATTCAGTTGCGCACCACGTCCAGGCTGTGGACTGGGCCGGCGAGGTAGTCATCCAGGCATTCCAGCACCAGATGGCTGCGCCAGCGTTCAGGTTGAGCGGCCAGTTCGTCACGAGTGAGCCAGTGTGCTGCGACGATGCCGGTGTCCAATGGGCGGTCGGGATGATGACGGGTGGCTTGGGCGGCGAAGCAGACACGCTGGTAGGTGACGCCATTGCTCGGTGCGGTGTACAGGTAAATGCCGACTACGCCGGTCAGTTCGACATCCCAACCGGTTTCTTCCAGCGTTTCGCGGATGGCGGCCTCACGCAAGGTTTCGGCAGGCTCGAGGTGACCCGCGGGCTGATTGAGCACGTGTTTGCCGTTCTTCGATTCTTCGACGAACAGGAAGCGACCGTCATCCTCGACGATGGTCGCGACAGTGATGTGGGGTTGCCAGGTCATTCGATGCGTCCTTTCACGGCGAAGTGGGTGAGCTAATCCAGAAGCACGAACCCCGGCGCGAGGCCGGGGTTCGTGTGGAGCGTGACGACCTTACTTCAGCGAGCTGATCGCGTCGTTCAGGGTTTTGCTCGGGCGCATGGCCTTGCTGGCCAGCTCTGGTGTGGCGAAATAGTAACCGCCGATGTCCAGAGGCTTGCCTTGCACGCCATTGAGCTCGGCAACGATGGTGGCTTCGTTGTCGGTCAGGGTCTTGGCCAGAGGCGCGAACTTGGCGGCCAGGGCGGCGTCTTCCGTCTGGGCTGCCAGGGCTTGCGCCCAGTAAGTGGCCAGATAGAAGTGGCTGCCGCGGTTGTCGATGCCACCGACTTTGCGCGATGGCGACTTGTTGTTGTCCAGGAACTGGCCGGTGGCCTTGTCCAGGGCAGTCGCCAGCACCAGCGCTTTAGGGTTGTTGTAGGCGTTGCCCAAGTGTTCCAGCGAAGCAGCCAAGGCCAGGAATTCACCCAGCGAGTCCCAGCGCAGGAAGTTTTCTTCGTTGAGCTGCTGGACGTGCTTGGGTGCCGAACCGCCAGCGCCGGTTTCGAACAGACCCCCGCCGTTCATCAGAGGAACGATCGACAGCATCTTGGCACTGGTGCCCAGTTCCATGATCGGGAACAGGTCGGTCAGGTAGTCGCGCAGCACGTTGCCGGTCACCGAGATGGTGTCCTTGCCGGCACGGATGCGCTCCAGGGAGACCTTCATGGCCTCGACAGGCGACTTGATGCTGATGTCCAGGCCGTTGGTGTCGTGATCCTTGAGATACTGCTCGACCTTCTTGATCATCACGGCGTCGTGGGCGCGCTGAGGGTCCAGCCAGAAAATCGCCGGGGTGTTGCTCAGGCGCGAGCGGTTGACCGCCAGCTTGACCCAGTCCTGAATCGGCGCGTCTTTGGTCTGGCACATGCGCCAGATGTCACCGGCCTCGACAGTCTGCTCCATCAGGACCTGGCCTTTGTCGTCGGTGACGCGGACGACGCCGTCGGTTTCGATCTGGAAGGTCTTGTTGTGCGAGCCGTATTCTTCTGCTTTCTGCGCCATCAGGCCAACGTTCGGCACGCTGCCCATGGTGGTCGGGTCGAAGGCGCCGTGCTTCTTGCAGTCTTCGATGACCGCCTGGTAGATGGTGGCGTAGCAGCGATCCGGAATCAGCGCCTTGGTGTCCTGCAGCACGCCTTCGCTGTTCCACATCTTGCCGGAGTCACGAATCATGGCAGGCATCGAGGCGTCGACGATGACGTCGCTCGGTACGTGCAGGTTGGTGATGCCTTTGTCGGAGTTGACCATCGCCAGAGGAGGGCGGGTCGCGTAGACCGCTTTGACGTCCGCTTCGATCTGCGCCTGCTGATCGGCTGGCAGGTCCTTGATGCGGGCGTACAGATCGCCGATACCGTTATTGAGGTTGAAACCGATTTCCTTCAGGACTTCGGCGTGCTTCTGCAGCGCATCCTGATAGTACTCAGCGACGATTTCGCCAAACATGATCGGGTCGGAAACCTTCATCATGGTGGCTTTCAAGTGCACGGAGAAGAGCACGCCTTGCTGCTTGGCGTCTTCGATTTCCTTGGCCACGAAAGCACGCAGGGCTTTCTTGCTCATGACCGCGCAGTCGATGACTTCGCCGGCCAGGACCGAGGTCTTGTCTTTCAGCACGGTGCTGCTGCCGTCTTTGCCGACCAGCTCGATCTTCACGGCGCCGGCCGCTTCGATCAGCGCGGATTTTTCGCTGCCGTAGAAATCGCCGTTGTCCATATGGGCCACGTGAGACTTGGAGTCTGCAGCCCATGCGCCCATTTTATGAGGGTGCTTGCGCGCGTAGTTCTTGACCGACAGCGGCGCACGACGATCGGAGTTACCTTCACGCAGGACAGGGTTCACGGCGCTGCCTTTGACTTTGTCGTAGGCGGCTCGGGCGGCCTTGTCAGCTTCGGTGACGACTTCGTCCGGATAATCCGGCACATCGTAGCCCTTGGCCTGCAGCTCCTTGATGGCTGCTTTCAGTTGCGGCACCGAGGCGCTGATGTTCGGCAGCTTGATGATGTTCGCTTCCGGCTTGGTCGCCAGCTCGCCCAGTTCGGCCAGATCATCGGAAACCTTCTTGTCGCCCAGGCGCTCGGGGAAGCCAGCCAGGATGCGGGCGGCGAGCGAGATGTCGCGGGTTTCGACGGTGATGTCGGCGGAAGCGGTGAACGCTTCGACGATGGGAAGCAGTGAGTAGGTGGCGAGGGCAGGAGCTTCGTCGGTGAAGGTATAGATGATCTTCGAGCGGTTGGACATTTTTCGGAATACTCTCTTCTTTGCTGAGCGTACACAAAATTTCGAGATGCGCAGGGTAGGCACTTTCGCCCAGATATCAATGAGCCGAAAGTCGAGAATTTCGTCGCGTGATATGGGGTGCATCAGTCGAGCGTCAAGCGGTTGAACCCTGGTAAGAGTCCAGCCTCTGGAGGGCTGAAAGTCTCGTTTCAGATGGTCCGGCCGCCAATGACCCTGTGGTCACCGGCGGCGAGTATACCACCGGTCCCGACCATTCATACGATAGTCGTGTGAACGCTTGACACTCGCGTGGAACCTTTCAGCGCCCCGTCTGGCATTGCGAAATCCGGCCAAAAGTCTACAGCCCCCGCCCCGCGTGGCCTGCGGCAGCCTGTCGCAGGCCGCGACGTGCCGTGATGGGCGATCTGGCCCGCAGTCGATTTTCGACTAAAGGAGCACTCCTTTGCCTTCAGGAGTGTCGCCGGCGAGGGCCATCGGCGGGCATGGAAAAGATCAGCGATGGAATAAAGGACGAAAAAAAGCCGGTCAGCCCTTTCGGGCTTGACCGGCTTCGATCGGTCTCGCGCTTGAACGGTCCGGCTCAGGCGTGATCTTTGCTGTGTTCCTGGTGCATGTCGTGTACAGGGGTGGGTTCTTTGGTCGCGACGACTTGAGTGCTGATATTGACGGCATGCAGGCCCTTCGGCCCCTGGACGATATTGAAACTGACCGGCTGCCCGGCTTTGAGTGTCCTATAACCGTCCATAATGATAGCCGAGTAGTGAGCGAACAGGTCCTCGGACTTGCCGTCTTCAACGATGAAGCCATACCCCTTGGCGTTGTTAAACCACTTGACCTTACCGCTTAGCATAGTCACATCCCTCTGCAAAGGACTCCGATGGGAGTATCATCACCTCTCATCCGCCGGACCTAAAAAATTTTGGTTGACTGCGCGGACCCTTTTTACCCAATGTGGGTTCTATTGTTTGTAACACCGTTTAGCCGTTAGTCAAGCTCATGTGGCAGTCCAATCGATAACGTGCATGATCATGACCAATCTATTTAATTTCGGCCCCAGCGAACCTTCTTTACCATGCATGCAATGAGCAAGATTCGACTAACATTCAATCAGGATGACTCGCAGCCCCACGACGACGAGGCGGCGGGCATCGCGGTGCAGGAAGCCAAGCCGATATTGCAGGTGCCGCCGATGTACAAGGTGGTTTTGTTCAACGACGACTACACCCCGATGGATTTCGTGGTCGAAGTGCTCGAGGTGTTTTTCAACCTGAATCGTGAGCTGGCGACCAAGGTCATGCTGGCCGTCCATACAGAGGGACGGGCAGTGTGCGGATTGTTTACCCGCGACATCGCCGAGACCAAGGCAATGCAGGTCAACCAATACGCCAGGGAAAGCCAGCATCCGCTACTCTGTGAAATCGAGAAGGACGGTTAACGCCGGACACTTGGGTAAGAGGTGAAGCTATGTTAAACCGTGAGCTCGAAGTCACCCTCAATCTGGCTTTCAAGGAGGCCCGCTCCAAACGTCATGAATTCATGACCGTCGAGCACCTTCTGCTGGCCTTATTGGACAATGAGGCTGCCGCCACTGTACTGCGTGCCTGCGGCGCGAACCTCGACAAACTCAAACACGACCTTCAGGAGTTCATCGACTCCACCACGCCGCTGATCCCTGTCCATGATGAGGATCGCGAGACCCAACCTACCCTGGGCTTCCAGCGCGTCCTGCAGCGTGCCGTGTTTCATGTGCAGAGCTCCGGCAAGCGTGAAGTCACTGGCGCAAACGTGCTGGTGGCGATCTTCAGTGAGCAGGAGAGCCAGGCGGTGTTTCTGCTCAAGCAGCAGAGCGTTGCTCGCATCGATGTCGTCAACTATATCGCCCACGGCATCTCCAAGGTGCCCGGGCATGGCGATCACTCTGAAGGTGAACAAGATATGCAGGACGACGAGGGCGGCGAGTCTTCTTCTTCGGGCAATCCTCTGGATGCCTATGCCAGCAACCTGAACGAGCTGGCCCGGCAGGGCCGTATCGATCCTCTTGTCGGTCGCGAGCTGGAAGTCGAGCGTGTCGCTCAAATCCTCGCGCGTCGTCGCAAGAACAACCCGCTACTGGTCGGTGAAGCCGGCGTCGGTAAAACCGCCATCGCCGAGGGGCTCGCCAAGCGCATCGTGGACAATCAGGTCCCCGATCTGCTGGCCAGCAGTGTCGTTTACTCGCTGGACCTTGGCGCGCTGTTGGCTGGCACCAAGTACCGGGGGGATTTCGAGAAGCGCTTCAAAGCGCTGCTCGGGGAATTGAAAAAGCGCCCCCATGCGATCCTGTTCATCGATGAAATCCACACCATCATTGGCGCCGGTGCGGCTTCTGGCGGCGTCATGGACGCGTCCAACCTGCTCAAACCCTTGCTGTCCTCCGGTGATATCCGGTGCATCGGCTCGACCACGTTCCAGGAGTTCCGCGGCATCTTCGAAAAAGACCGTGCATTGGCGCGGCGCTTCCAGAAAGTCGACGTCACCGAGCCTTCCGTCGAGGACACCATCGGCATCCTGCGCGGCCTCAAGGGTCGATTCGAACAGCATCACAATATCGAGTACAGCGATGAGGCGCTGCGCGCCGCCGCTGAGCTGGCTTCGCGCTACATCAACGACCGCCACATGCCGGACAAGGCCATCGATGTCATCGACGAGGCGGGTGCTTTCCAGCGCCTGCAGCCGGCCGATCTGCGCGTGAAGCGGATCGACGTGCCTCAGGTTGAAGACATCGTGGCCAAAATTGCGCGGATTCCTCCAAAACACGTCAACAGTTCCGACAAGGAATTGCTGCGCAACCTGGAGCGCGATCTCAAGCTGACGGTATTTGGTCAGGATGCGGCTATCGATTCACTGTCCACCGCGATCAAACTGTCTCGCGCCGGATTGAAATCGCCTGACAAACCGGTCGGTTCGTTCCTTTTCGCCGGTCCGACCGGCGTCGGGAAGACGGAAGCGGCGCGTCAGTTGGCCAAGGCGTTGGGGATCGAGCTGGTCCGTTTCGACATGTCCGAATACATGGAGCGTCATACCGTATCGCGTCTGATCGGTGCGCCGCCGGGGTATGTCGGCTTCGATCAGGGCGGTCTGTTGACCGAAGCGATCACCAAGCAGCCGCATTGCGTGCTGTTGCTCGACGAAATCGAGAAGGCGCATCCAGAAGTCTTCAATCTGCTGCTGCAGGTCATGGACCATGGGACGCTCACCGACAACAACGGTCGCAAGGCGGACTTCCGCAACGTGATCATTATCATGACCACCAATGCGGGCGCGGAAACCGCGGCACGTGCTTCGATCGGCTTCACCCATCAGGACCACTCGTCCGATGCGATGGAAGTCATCAAGAAGAGCTTCACGCCAGAGTTCCGTAACCGTCTGGACACCATCATTCAATTCGGTCGCCTCAGCCACGAAGTCATCAAGAGCGTGGTGGACAAGTTCCTCACCGAGCTTCAGGCGCAACTGGAAGACAAGCGTGTTCAACTGGAAGTCTCCGACGCAGCGCGCAGTTGGCTGGCGGAGGGCGGCTACGATGCGCAAATGGGTGCTCGCCCGATGGCGCGCCTCATTCAGGACAAGATCAAGCGTCCTCTTGCCGAGGAAATTCTCTTCGGCGAGTTGTCCGAACATGGCGGCGTGGTTCACGTCGACTTCAAGGATGGCGAGATCACGTTCGAGTACGAGACCACGGCGGAATTGGCCTGACGTTTCGCTGCTACAAGGCAAAAAGGCGCCAATCGGCGCCTTTTTTCTTTAACTGCCGTAGGAGCGCGCTTGCCCGCGATTGCGGTGTGTCAGCGACGGAATATTTACCCGATAAACCGCAATCGCGGGCAAGCGCTCCTGCAATGCGTAGCTGCTTACAAATTGTGGACAAACAAAAACGCCCGGCATGTGCCGGGCGTTTTCGTCGTAGCCTGTTAGCGGGCGCGGTAAGTGATGCGTCCTTTGCTCAGGTCATACGGCGTCAATTCAACGCGGACCTTGTCGCCGGTCAGAATACGGATGTAATTCTTGCGCATCTTGCCGGAGATGTGCGCGGTTACGACGTGCCCATTTTCCAACTCCACACGGAACATGGTGTTGGGCAGGGTGTCGACGACAGTGCCTTCCATTTCGAAGCTGTCTTCTTTCGACATGCAGTAAAGCCCTCGGTATCCAATGAATGGCCCGGTGCAAACGGCAGCCGAGCAAAAGCGGGCTGCATTGTGCCCGAAAATGAGTGATCAAGCCAAGGGATTCAGTAAAGAGTGACCCATCTTTGGTTGGTCAGCAGCTCGATGGGCCGATATTGCGTCTTATAGTTCATCTTTTTGCAGTTTTTGATCCAATAACCCAGGTACACCGCGTGCAGCTGCAAGCGAGCGGCTTCGGCTATCTGCCAAAGGATGGCGTACCGTCCCAAACTGCGGCGCTCTTCGGAGGGTTCGTAGAAGGTGTAGACCGCGGACAGGCCATTGGGTAGCAGATCGGTCACCGCTACGGCGAGCAGGCGCCCCTCGGTGCGAAACTCGTAAAACCTTGCGAAGGGCAGGTCGCGCACCAGAAAAGTGGAAAACTGCTCCCGGCTGGGCGGGTACATATCACCATCAGCATGACGCTGCTCGATGTAGCGCTGATAGAGGTCGAAATATTCTTCGCTGAAATGCGGCTTGGCGATGGTGACTTCGATATCGGCGTTGCGCTTGAAGATACGTTTCTGCTGGCGATCGGGCACGAACAGGCCCACCGGAATGCGCGCAGGCACGCAGGCGCTGCAATTCTGGCAGTGCGGGCGATAAAGATGATCGCCACTGCGACGGAACCCCATATCGGAAAGGTCGGCGTAGACCTGAACATCCATCGGCTGGCTGGGATCGAGAAACAGCGTGGTGGCTTGTTCCTCGGGCAGGTAGCTGCAGGAGTGGGGTTGAGTGGCATAAAACTTAAGCCGCGCCAGCTCGGTCATGATCAACCCTCGAGAAAACGTTAGCTAGAGTGTATGCCAGCGGAATCAAACTCGCCTAGGCAACCAGTCGGCAGAGTGTGTGAGATCCAGATGTTTTTTCAGATAATCGGCGAAAAGGCTTCGCGGGATGGAACGGGCGCCCAGGCTTTCCAGATGCCGTGTGGGCATCTGGCAGTCGATCAGGACGAAGCCCCAGCGCTTCAAGTGTTCCACCAGCGTCACAAACCCCACTTTGGAGGCGTTGTCTGCGCGGCTGAACATGGACTCGCCGAAAAACAGTTGCCCCATCGCCAGGCCATACAGCCCTCCCACCAGTTCGCCGTTTTCCCAGACTTCGACACTGTGAGCGAATCCGCGGGCGTGGAGCTCCGTATACGCGGCCTCCATCGCGCCTGTGATCCAAGTGCCATCGGCATAGGCGCGCGGTTGGGCACAGGCGCGAATGACCGCCGAAAAGTCCTGGTCGAACGTCACCTGATAGCGCTGTTGGCGCAAGAGTTTGCCCAGAGTGCGCGAGACATGCAGCTCGTCCGGGAACAGCACGGTTCTGGGGTCTGGTGACCACCAGAGGATCGGTTGACCCTGCTGGTACCAGGGAAAACAGCCATGGCGATAGGCGCGTATCAAGCGGTCCGCCGACAAATCGCCGCCGCCTGCCAGCAAACCGTTGGGTTCGCGCATCGCTTTTTCCAGGGGCGGAAAGTCCAGGGTGTCGCGTTGTAACCAGGTCAGCATGAGGTTCCGGCTCTGCGAGAGGGGAGGGGAGTGTGCCAGAGCGTGCAACTACGCGGCGGGATCGCGGTCACAGGCCGTTGACTGGCACTCGTTGAGCCACTGTAAGGCAGGTTCGACTCATTCACGAGCGTCATGGCCATGGGACAGGTCTGAAATCCGGTAGAAATATGTCATAAGCTGTTGTCGGCAAAGAAAATGCGCACTGTACCGATCCGATGCCATCGATGCTTGAAGATCGGCACCGTCCACGCCAGACTATCGTGGCGTGCAGCGTGCAAATCCGTACAATGCCCGATGGTGTTCAACCTCATTTCAAATGACCTGTCGAGCGTGCGTTCACGCAGAGTGTGTCATGGACCGGTCTGCACTTTTTCGTCGATGCAGTCGTACGTAGTCAACTATCAGATGTTCGCGCCACCGCGCAGGAATTGAAGCGTTTTGAAGAAATCCACCGCAGCACCCAGCCCCGTTCCGCTCTGGCGGCAGCATTTGCACTACCGACTCAAGGAAGGTGCACTGATCGCATTCGGCTTTTTGTGCCTGTACCTGATGATGGCGTTGCTGACGTACGACCAGACGGACCCGGGCTGGAGCCATACCAGCAGCTCGCTGCAGGTGCAGAACGCTGCAGGTCGCGCCGGGGCGTTCGCCGCCGACATCCTGTTCATGGTGCTGGGCTACTTTGCTTACATTTTCCCTATCCTGCTGGGCGTCAAGGCCTACCAGGTGTTTCGTCATCGGCATGAGCCGTGGCAGTGGAGCGGCTGGCTGTTCTCCTGGCGCATGATCGGTCTGGTGTTTCTCATCTTGGCGGGTGCGGCATTGGCGCATCTGCATTTCCATTCCATGTCCGGCCTTCCGGGGTCGGCTGGCGGGGTGCTCGGAGAGGTATTGGGCGACTTGGCCAAGCGGGCGTTGAACGTGCAGGGCAGCACCCTGCTGTTCATCGCGCTGTTCCTGTTCGGGCTGACTGTCTTCACCGATTTGTCGTGGTTCAAGGTCATGGACACCACAGGCAAGATCACACTGGACCTCTTCGAGTTGTTCCAGGGTGCGATCAACCGCTGGTGGGCGGAACGCAATGAGCGCAAGCAGATGGTTGCGCAGCTTCGCGAGGTCGACCAGCGGGTTGACGAGGTCGTGGCACCGGTCGTGCCGGATCGTCGTGAGCAGGCCAAGGCCAAGGAGCGCATCATCGAGCGCGAGCAGGCGCTGAGCGAACACATGAGTGCGCGTGAAAAGCACGTTCCCGCCGTCATCGCGCCGGCGCCTGCCAGGCCTCCAGAGCCCAGCAAACGGGTGCAGAAGGAGAAACAGGTCCCGTTGTTTGTCGACAGCGCGGTGGAAGGCACGTTGCCGCCTATCTCGATCCTCGACCCGGCCGAGAAGAAACAGCTCAATTATTCACCCGAGTCGCTGGCCGCCGTCGGCCATTTGCTGGAAATCAAGCTCAAGGAGTTCGGTGTCGAAGTGTCGGTGGACTCGATCCATCCAGGCCCGGTCATTACGCGCTACGAAATCCAGCCTGCGGCCGGCGTGAAGGTCAGCCGCATTGCCAACCTGGCCAAGGACCTTGCGCGGTCCCTAGCGGTGACCAGCGTCCGCGTGGTCGAAGTCATCCCGGGCAAGACCACCGTCGGTATCGAGATTCCAAACGAAGATCGCCAGATCGTGCGTTTCTCCGAAGTGCTGTCGACCCCGGAGTACGACAACTTCAAATCGCCCGTCACGCTGGCGCTCGGTCACGACATCGGCGGCAAGCCGATCATCACCGACCTGGCCAAGATGCCCCACCTGCTGGTGGCCGGTACGACCGGTTCCGGTAAGTCCGTGGGCGTGAACGCGATGATCCTGTCGATCCTGTTCAAATCGGGCCCGGAAGACGCCAAGCTGATCATGATCGACCCCAAGATGCTCGAGTTGTCCATCTACGAAGGCATCCCGCATTTGCTGTGCCCGGTGGTGACCGACATGAAAGACGCCGCCAATGCCCTGCGCTGGTCGGTGGCCGAGATGGAGCGTCGCTACAAGCTCATGGCCAAGATGGGGGTGCGTAACCTGTCGGGCTTCAACCACAAGATCAAGGAAGCGGAAGAGGCCGGTACGCCGATTCCGGATCCGCTGTACCACCGCGAAAGCATTCACGACGAAGCGCCACTGCTGACCAAGCTGCCGACCATCGTCGTGGTGGTCGACGAATTTGCCGACATGATGATGATCGTGGGCAAGAAGGTCGAAGAGCTGATTGCCCGTATCGCCCAGAAAGCCCGCGCCGCCGGCATCCACCTGATCCTGGCGACCCAGCGCCCGTCCGTCGACGTGATCACGGGCTTGATCAAGGCCAACATCCCGACCCGCATGGCGTTCCAGGTGTCGAGCAAGATCGACTCACGGACCATCATCGATCAGGGCGGCGCCGAGCAATTGCTGGGTCACGGGGACATGCTCTTCATGCCGCCCGGCACCAGCCTGCCGATCCGGGTCCATGGGGCCTTCGTATCGGATGACGAAGTTCACCGCGTCGTCGAGGCGTGGAAGCTGCGGGGTACGCCGCAGTACAACGATGACATCCTCAATGGCGTCGAAGAGGCGGGCAGCGGCTTCGAAGGCGGCGGTGGCGGGGGTGGCGACGGCGATGATGCCGAGACCGATGCGCTGTATGACGAAGCGGTCAATTTCGTGCTTGAAAGCCGTCGCGCCTCGATCTCCGCAGTGCAGCGCAAGCTGAAAATCGGCTACAACCGCGCAGCGCGCATGATCGAAGCCATGGAAATGGCGGGTGTCGTGACCGCCATGAACACCAATGGCTCGCGTGAAGTGATTGCGCCTGCCCCCATGCGTGAATGACACTGCGGGTGTCGCAAGTGACTGAGTGGCGCCTCTAGGGCGCCATTCAGCGTTAATTGAACTCAAAGAGGACTCCCATGCGTCTTATCCGCATGATGTTGGTATCTGCCCTGGCTTTTTCCGCTGCTACCGCCCACGCCGACAGCAAGGACGTGGCGCGTCTGACCCAACTGCTGGAAAACTCGAAAACCTTGAGTGGGCGCTTTTCCCAATTGACCCTCGACGGTGGTGGGACCCAACTGCAGGAAACCTCCGGTGAAATGACCTTGCAGCGTCCGGGCCTGTTTTACTGGCACACCGACGCGCCGCAAGAGCAACTGATGGTTTCCGATGGCAAGAAGGTTTCGTTGTGGGACCCGGATCTGGAGCAGGTGACCATCAAGACCCTCGACCAGCGCCTGACCCAAACGCCTGCCTTGCTGCTGTCGGGCGATGTGTCGAAAATCAGCGAGAGCTTCGACATCACGGCCAAAGAGGCCGGGGGTGTGATCGACTTCGTGCTCAAGCCCAAATCCAAGGACACCCTGTTCGATAACCTGCGTTTGTCCTTCCGTAACGGCATGATCAACGACATGCAATTGATCGACAGCGTCGGACAGCGCACCAATATCCTGTTCACGGGCGTCAAGGCGAACGAACCCGTCCCGGCGAGCAAATTCCAGTTCCAGATCCCGAAAGGCGCTGACGTTATTCAGGAATGAGCGTCTGCAGCGTTTTTAGGAACACAAGGTAAGAGCGTCATTGATGGACCTGTTCAGCAGCGAACCGATTGCTCAGCCCTTGGCCGCCCGTTTGCGGGCGACCAACCTGGATGAGTACGTCGGTCAACAGCACTTGCTCGCCCATGGCAAGCCCTTGCGCGAAGCGCTGGAGCAGGGCGCGCTGCATTCGATGATTTTCTGGGGGCCGCCTGGCGTGGGCAAAACCACGCTGGCGCGGCTGCTGGCGAAAGTCTCTGACGCGCACTTCGAGACTGTTTCGGCGGTGCTGGCAGGGGTCAAGGAAATCCGCCTGGCGGTCGAGGTCGCCAAGCAGCAGGCCGGGCAATACGGTCGCCGGACCATTCTGTTCGTCGATGAAGTGCATCGCTTCAATAAGTCTCAGCAGGATGCGTTTCTGCCTTACGTCGAAGACGGCACACTGATCTTCATCGGTGCCACGACCGAAAACCCCTCCTTCGAATTGAACAACGCGCTGCTTTCCAGAGCGCGGGTCTATGTGCTCAAGAGCCTCGATGAAGCAGCGCTGCGTCGGCTGGTCGACCGCGCCCTGACCGAGGAGCGTGGGCTGGGCAATCGTCACCTGAGGGTCGGCGACGAAGCGTTCGCGACGCTGCTGGCCGCAGCCGACGGTGACGGCAGGCGAATGCTCAACCTGCTGGAGAACGCGGCGGACCTGGCCGAGGACGGCGCGGAAATCGATCCCCAGTTGCTGCACAGCCTGCTGGGCGACAGCCGTCGCCGTTTCGATAAAGGCGGCGAGGCGTTCTACGATCAGATTTCGGCTCTGCACAAGTCCATCCGCGGTTCCAACCCCGACGCGGCGCTTTACTGGTTCGCCCGGATGATCGACGGCGGGTGCGACCCGCTGTACCTGGCGCGGCGGGTGGTGCGCATGGCCAGCGAAGACATCGGTAACGCCGACCCCCGGGCATTGCCGCTGTGCATGTCGGCCTGGGATGTCCAGGAGCGGCTGGGCAGTCCGGAAGGCGAACTGGCCGTGGCGCAAGCCATCGTTTATCTGGCCTGTGCGCCCAAAAGCAATGCGGTCTACACGGCGTTCAAGACGGCCATGCGCGAGGCCGCCGAATTCGGTTCGCTGGAGGTGCCGCTGCACCTGCGCAATGCCCCGACCAAGCTGATGAAACAACTGGGCTACGGCGAAGAGTATCGCTATGCCCATGACGAACCGGACGCCTACGCCGCAGGCGAGGACTATTTTCCCGAATCGCTGGAACCGCGCCAGTATTACCAGCCGGTCCCTCGTGGCCTGGAGCTCAAGATCGGCGAGAAGCTCAAACATCTGGCCGCGCTTGATCGCGCCAGCCCCCGTCAGCGGAGAAAAGAGTGATTCAGTTGATTGTTGCTGTGTCGGTGGGGGGCGTGGCTGGTACATTATTGCGCTTTGCCACGGCCAATGTGGTCGCCGCGAACTGGCCGCGCCATTTCTACACGGCGACGCTGGCCGTCAATCTGGTCGGCTGCCTGCTGATCGGTTTTCTGTACGGGCTCTTTCTGATTCGCCCGGACGTGCCGATTGAGCTGCGCGCGGGCCTGATGGTGGGATTTTTAGGTGGCTTGACGACGTTCTCGTCGTTTTCGCTGGACACGATTCGCCTGCTGGAAAGCGGGCAGGCGCCATTGGCCATCGGTTATGCATTGATCAGCGTCCTGGGCGGGCTGCTGGCGACGTGGGCCGGTCTGTCACTGACGCGAATTTTATAGACCCGAACTCAATACACGAGAGAACGATATGCTCGATTCCAAACTGTTACGTACCCAACTTCAGGACGTAGCGGATCGCCTGGCTTCCCGTGGCTTCACACTGGACGTGGCCCGCATCGAAGCGCTGGAGAATCAGCGCAAGGCAGTGCAGACCCGCACTGAACAGCTCCAGGCCGAGCGTAATGCCCGTTCCAAATCCATCGGCCAGGCCAAGCAGCGCGGTGAAGACATTGCGCCGTTGATGGCGGACATCGACCGCATGGCTGAAGAGCTGACCACTGGTAAAAAGGAACTGGACGCCATCCAGTCCGAGCTGGACGCTATCTTCCTCAGCGTGCCCAACCTGCCGCATGAGTCCGTCCCGGTGGGGGCTGACGAGGAGGAAAACGTCGAAGTGCGTAAGTGGGGCACCCCGGCGGCCTTCGACTTCGACGTCAAGGATCACGTCGCGCTGGGCGAGAAGTTCGGCTGGCTGGATTTCGAAACCGCCGCCAAACTGTCCGGTGCGCGCTTCGCCTTGCTGCGCGGCCCGATCGCCCGACTGCACCGTGCTTTGGCTCAGTTCATGATCACCCTGCACACCAACGAACACGGTTATGAAGAGGCCTACACGCCGTACCTGGTGCAGGCGCCTGCGCTGCAGGGCACTGGTCAGTTACCGAAGTTCGAAGAAGATCTGTTCAAGATCGGTCGTGACGGCGAGGCCGACCTGTACCTGATCCCGACCGCCGAGGTGTCGCTGACCAACATCGTCGCGGGCGAAATCATCGACGCCAAACAGTTGCCGTTGAAATTCGTCGCCCATACCCCGTGCTTCCGCAGTGAAGCGGGTGCGTCGGGGCGTGACACGCGCGGGATGATTCGCCAGCACCAGTTCGATAAAGTCGAAATGGTACAGATCGTCGAACCTGAAAAATCCATGGAAGCTCTGGAAAGCCTGACGCGCAATGCCGAACGCGTGCTGCAGTTGCTGGAGCTGCCGTACCGCGTATTGGCGCTGTGCACCGGCGACATGGGCTTCAGTGCGGTGAAAACCTATGACTTGGAAGTCTGGATTCCGAGCCAGGACAAGTACCGCGAGATTTCCTCGTGCTCCAACTGTGGTGATTTCCAGGCTCGCCGCATGCAGGCGCGCTGGCGCAACCCGGAAACCGGCAAGCCCGAACTGGTCCACACGCTCAACGGTTCGGGGCTGGCGGTCGGCCGGACCCTCGTGGCGGTGCTGGAAAACTACCAGCAGGCCGACGGTTCCATCCGAGTGCCGGACGTCCTCAAGCCTTGGATGGGCGGCATCGAGGTCATCGGCTAAATGGAATTTCTGCCACTGTTCCACAACCTTCGGGGCGCCCGCGTTCTGGTCGTGGGCGGCGGCGAGATTGCCTTGCGCAAGTCTCGCTTGCTGGCCGACGCCGGTGCGGTCCTGCGGGTGGTTGCACCCGAGATCGGAACGGAGCTGCGCGAATTGATCGACAGCAGCGGTGGCGAACAGATTCTGCGGGGTTATCAGAAGGCGGATCTCGACGGCTGTGTGCTGGTGATTGCCGCCACGGATGACGAACCGCTCAACGCCCAGGTTTCCGCCGATGCACGCTCGCGCGGAATGCCGGTCAACGTGGTGGATGCGCCTGCGCTGTGCAGTGTGATCTTCCCCGCGATCGTCGATCGTTCCCCTTTGGTGATCGCCGTCTCCAGTGGTGGGGATGCGCCGGTGCTGGCGCGTCTGATCCGGGCGAAGATGGAAAGCTGGATTCCACCAACCTATGGCCATCTGGCCGGTCTGGCGGCGCGGTTCCGCCATCAAGTGAAAAAGCTTTTCCCGAATGTTCAGCAACGCCGCGCGTTCTGGGAGGACGTTTTTCAGGGGCCGATTGCCGACCGCCAATTGGCGGGGCAGGGAGCGGAAGCCGAGCGTCTGCTGCAGGCCAAGCTCGATGGCGCGCCGCCGCCCGCCACCGGCGAGGTCTACCTTGTCGGTGCGGGGCCGGGCGACCCGGACTTGCTCACCTTCCGGGCCTTGCGTTTGATGCAGCAAGCGGATGTCGTGCTCTATGACCGTTTGGTGGCCCCGGCGATTCTCGAACTGTGCCGCCGCGATGCCGACCGGATCTACGTTGGCAAGAAACGCGCGGATCACGCCGTACCGCAGGACCAGATCAACCTGCAGCTGGTGGAACTGGCCAGGCAGGGTAAGCGTGTTGTGCGGCTCAAAGGGGGCGATCCGTTCATCTTTGGCCGAGGCGGGGAAGAAATCGAGGAGCTGGCGGCGCAGGGTATTCCGTTCCAAGTCGTACCAGGCATCACCGCGGCCATCGGTTGCGCGGCCTACGCCGGGATTCCGCTGACTCACCGCGACTACGCGCAATCCGTTCGGTTCGTGACGGGGCATTTAAAGGACGGCACCAGCGATCTGCCCTGGAAGGACCTTGTGTCACCCGCGCAAACCCTGGTGTTCTACATGGGATTGATTGGGTTGCCCATCATCTGCAGCGAATTGATCCGTCATGGTCGTTCGGCCGACACGCCCGCGGCGCTGATTCAGCAGGGCACCACAACCAATCAACGTGTCTTTACCGGTACGCTGGCCGACCTGCCGCAACTGGTGGCAGAGCATGAAGTGCATGCGCCCACGCTGGTGATCGTCGGCGAAGTCGTGACCTTGCGAGATAAGCTGGCGTGGTTCGAGGGCGCGCAGGGCAGCGTCTGACTGGGAAGTAATTAACGCTTCAATGCCGGACTCACTGTCCCCGAGTGGCCGCTTGCCAGGGCGGCCACAGAGGCGAGGGCGGCAGATCAGGTGGGCTGCCAGATCCCGCGGCCGGGTAAGCGCTCACGGTCATGCGCTACGCTGAAGTCCTGCGCCGGCCCCTTGGGCACGATACCCGTGGGGTTGATGGTGGCATGGCTGGCGTAATAGTGGTGCTTGATGTGCTGGAAATCGACCGTCTCGGCCACGCCGGGCAGTTGGTACATCTCGCGCAGCCAGTGACTCAAGTTCGGGTAATCGGCGATCCGACGCAAGTTGCACTTAAAATGGCCGTGGTACACCGCATCGAAGCGAATCAGCGTAGTGAACAATCGCACGTCCGCCTCGGTGAGGTACTCGCCTGCGAGGTATCGTGTGGTCTGCAAAAGGTCTTCCAGCGCGTCCAGCTCGGCGAACACTTGGTCGAAGGCCTCTTCATAGGCATTTTGCGAGGTCGCGAAGCCCGCGCGGTAGACGCCATTGTTGACCGCCGGATAAATGCGGTCGTTCAGGCGGTTTATCTCTTCGCGCAGCGCCTCTGGGTAAAGGTCCAGCGAATTGCCGGTCAATTCGTCGAACGCGGAGTTGAACATGCGGATGATCTCCGACGACTCGTTGCTGACGATCCGGTTGAGCTTCTTGTCCCAGAGCACTGGCACGGTGACGCGACCGGTATAGTCCGCCGTGTCGGCCAAGTAGCGCTGATACAGGTACGTGTGGCTGTCCAGGGCGTCGCCCGTAGAGCCCAACTGTCGGTCAAAGGTCCAGCCGTGTTCGCGCATCAGCCAACTGACCACCGACACATCGATCAGACTCTCCAGCCCTTTGAGCTCGCGCACGATCAGCGTGCGATGCGCCCAAGGGCAAGCCAGGGAAACATAGAGGTGGTAGCGTCCGGCTTCGGCCTTGAATCCGCCCTCGCCTGAGGGGCCGGGCCGCCCATCGGCGGTCACCCAGTTGCGGCGCTTGGCCTGTTCACGTTGGAACGCCCCGTCTTTGCTGCTTTCATACCACTGGTCATGCCAGCGTCCTTCGATGAGAAGGCCCATGTCTGACTCCAATCACTGAGTACGTTTGTACGTTGGAGATCAGTCTAAAGGCAATCGTTCGAAGAAATAGCGCAAAGAATCGGGGGTAACAATCGACTAGATCGATTTGTTCCGGTTTGCCCAATACTGTTCGGCCCGTTCGAAGGCTTCAGCGCGCGACAATCCGAGGCCCCGAAGCGCCAAGGCCATGGTCGAGATCAATGCCAGATGCGGGTAACTGTCATCGATCTCGCCTGTCCAGACACGCAGGAGGTGTTGCGGGTCAAGGCTGGCCGGTTTCACGTGCCGACGCTCGGACAGGGCCGGCCATTCCTCGTCCCACGGCTGGCCGGTAGTGGTGCCGTAGAGGTGGCTAAGGGTGTCCGGGTTGATTTCAACTTCGCCGCCGTCGCCTTTGATCACGATGGCGTGATCTCCCAGCAGGCTGCTGGCGTCGCGGTGCACCGATTGATAACCAGGGTGGAAAATGCTCTGCAAGCCGCAGCGAGCGCCCAGTGGGTTGAGCACACGGGCCAGCGAGTGAATGGGTGAGCGCAACCCCAGTGTGTTGCGCAGGTCGATCATGCGTTGCAATTGCGGCGCCCAGTCCCCCAGCGGTATGAACGCAATGTTATGCCGCTCCAGAGCGTCATCGACGGCCCGCCAGTCGCGACACAGCTCAATGCCCACCAAACCGAGCAGTTGCTCGCTGTACAGACGGCCTGCCGTGTGCGCGCCGCCGCCATGCATCAATACTCGCACACCGTTCTGCGCCAGGCATTTGGCGGCCAGGAGGTACCATGGCAGGTGGCGCTTCTTCCCGGCATAGCTTGGCCAATCGATGTCCACCGCCAGCGGCGGGGCGGTGAGACGTTCGCGCACGGCTTCGGTGAAGCCCGCCAGTTCTTCTGCAGATTCTTCTTTATGGCGCAAAAGCATCAGGAAGGCGCCAAGCTGGGTGTCCTCAACCTTTTCGTCCAGAACCATGCCCATCGCCTCGCGTGCTTCCTCGCGCGTGAGATTGCGGGCGCCGCGCTTGCCTTTGCCCAAGATGCGGACGAACTGGGCAAAAGGATGCTCGGCTGGGGTTTCGGTGACGAGAGGTGCAAATTCGGTCATAAACAGTTAGTCGGCTTGGGCAGGCCCGCCAGCTTCGCGGCGAGTTTGGCGGGAGTGCCATTGAACAGGCGGTTCAGGTGCAGGCTGTTGCCTTTTTCCGGCCCCAGCTGTTGGGCGGTGTACTTCACCAGTGGACGGGTCGCTGGCGAAAGCTGGTACTGAGCATAGAACGCCCGCAGCACGGTCAAGATTTCCCAGTGGTCAGGCGTCAGGGCAATGTCCTCTTCCCGCGCCAGCGCCTCGGCGACATCGTGCGACCAGTCGTTCAGGTCTTCAAGGTTGCCGTCCTTGTCCAGCGCGATGGCGCGCCCATCGACGATCAGCTGCTTCATAACCACGTGTTGACCTTGTCGTAGTGCACGGCCAGCGCAACGAATGCAGGGTAGTCAACGCCGGTGGCCCAGTCAGGCAATTCCAGGCCTCGGGCCTTGGCGTCTTCATCGAGGACGAACAGGCGCAGGCTTTCCGCCTTCGCGTCCAGCATCTGACGCGCCGCAGTGGATGCGTTCAGCGCATAGGTCGCATCGCCACACAGCAACACGGCGTCTTCGTGACCCAAGATGCGAAGACAACTGTTCAGCCGGGTGTCTGCGAAGGGCGAGTGAGATAATACGTGCAAGGTCGCCATCAGATTGTGATCACCTGGTCATAACGGTCGATAAGCGCCGCGATTTCATGATCGCGCAGGATGTGCAGCGGCTCGACGTTCAAGCCAGCGCAGGCCAGGCCGCGCTCCGCCAAGCTGGTGTGGCAAGCAAACAGCTCTTCGACTCCAAACATGGCCAGCGCCTGCAGGTTGGCTGTCAGGTCTTTCTGCTGCAGGGCCCTGGCCTCTTGGGAGGGAAGAAGCTGCAACACCCCATCGTCCAGAAACAGCATGCCCAGCGGCAGGTCGAACGCACCTCCGGCCAGGGCGATGTCCAGCGCTTCCCGGGCGCTCGGGCCTGACCAGGGCGACTGGCGGCTGATGATCAACAGAGAGCGAGGCATCTCAAGGCCCTCCAAAGCTGATGAGGCGATCTGCCGCCTGGACTGCATCGTGCAACTGCCCAAGCCCGGACAATTCCCAGGGCGAGGTGAGGTTGGCGGCCGGACGTGAATAGCGCTCTGCCTCCTCTTGGTTGAGCACGCCACGTCGCAGGCCCGCCGCGATGCACACGACGGCATCCAGATGGTGGGCAGTGACGAATTCACGCCATTGTGCGGGAATGTCCTGTTCGTCCTGCGCCGTCACGACATTCGACGAAGCGCTGTGAACGCCATCCTGATAGAAGAACAGCCGCACGATCTCATGCCCCGCGGCAACGACAGCTTGCGCGAACAGCAGCGCGCGGCGGGAGGAGGGGGCATGGGCCGGTGAAAAAAGGGCAATGGCGAACTTCATGTCAGGCTCGGACAGCGGTTAGCGAGAGAGAATGGGGAACATGATAAAGAATTCAAGGAAGCTGGACAGCAAAAAGCCCGCCTAAGCGGGCTTTTTGTCGAGGGAGGCGATCAGTCGTCGCTGCTACCCATGATGCCGAAGATCTGCAACAGGCTGATGAACAGGTTGTAGATCGATACATACAGGCTGATGGTGGCCATGATGTAGTTCCGCTCGCCGCCGTGGATGATGGCGCTGGTCTGGAACAGGATGCACGCCGACGAGAACAGCACGAAGCCTGCGCTGATAGCCAGTTGCAAGCCGCTGATCTGGAAGAACATGCTTGCCAGCACCGCCGCCAGCAGGACGAAGAAACCAGCGGTGATGAAGCCACCGAGGAAGCTCATGTCCTTGCGGGTGATCAGCACATAGGCAGACAGGCCACCGAACACCAGTGCGGTCATGGCGAAGGCGGAAGAGACGACTTCAGCGCCGCCCTGCATGCCCAGGTAGCGGTTGAGGATCGGGCCGAGGATGAATCCCATGAAGCCGGTCAGCGCGAATGCCGAAACCAGACCCCATGCTGAGTCACGGAGTTTGTTGGTGAGGAAGAAAAGGCCATAGAAGCCGATCAGCACCACGAACACGTTCGGGTAACGAACGTTCATCTGCTGGGCGACGAACGCCATGATGCCACTGAAAGCCAGGGTGAGGGCCAGAAGGCCGTAGGTATTGCGCAGGACGCGGCTAACCTCTAGCTGCTCGACCTGCACGCGGTTGTTGACTGCGTAATCCTGTTCGCGCATGGCGCTACTCCTGATCGTTGAAGAATCGAGATTTGAAATCTCAAGTTGCAAAGATCATAACAGAGCCACTGGCCGAGGCGAGTCAGAGAGTTTGACAGCTTGTTTCATTACGGTATTATGGCGCCCGCAACGCATCCGGCGGTGCGGTCATGGGGTTCCAGGCCGCGGTTTCACGGCTGTCGAGGTTGGTGGCTTGAATTGTGTTTTCACGCTCATTCAATGAATTTGCGTCACTGAAAACAGCGCCTTCCGTGATCGAATGCTTCGGGAAATTGGCAGAGTGGTTGAATGCACCGGTCTTGAAAACCGGCGAACGTTAATAGCGTTCCCAGGGTTCGAATCCCTGGTTTCCCGCCACACAGATACAGAAAAGCCCTGCAGATGCAGGGCTTTTCTGTTTCCGCGGCTTGGTATTTCAAGGGCGGTTTTCCGGTCAACTTGGGAGCAGTTCCGAAACTTTTAGGGAACCAGTTCCGGAACTTTCCCTATTTCGACGGCTTCGCGGTTACACCGACTCGCCTGTAGACGCGTTTGGTGATCTCCTGTTTGGTGTGTCCCAGCAGCAGGCTGGCATCGCCAATATCGACAATTTCGGAAGCGGCCTTTGGCCGGATATCCCTGAACTGAAATCCCGCTATCTTTGCTGCCAGCATGGGATCTCCATCCTTGGTGGCCTTCTGCTGCGCTTTTTCCCGAGCTTTGTCCCACCTCAAACGCAACATACCCTTTGTCATTCGTTTTCCGTGCTTGCTGATCAGCAGGTATTTGGACGGGTGGTGTGCGTTCCGCTCCGTGATCTCCCTGATCAATCTGCCCAGGCTGTTCTCTCCTAACTCGTTCGTCAGCAAAATTCTGAGCTTTTGCTTCGTCTTACCCTGGATGACCATGAAGTAATCGCCGTCACGGTCATCGCTGCGCATGAGGATCACGTCGGCGGGCCGTTGGCCGGTCAGGTACGCCAGGTCCATCGCTTCCCTGAGCTCTGGTTCCGCCATGTCGTAGACGGCGTCCCACACAACCGCGTTAGCGTAGTAATCACGCGGAGTTTCCTTGTTCTTCCTGATGCCCTGGCACGGGTTTTCTCGTTCAGTAAGGCCCCACTCACGCGCCATGTTGAAGATATGCGACAGTAGGGCGATCTCGCGATTGGCTCGTACCTTGGCTGTCCTGGCGTCGCGGTATCCAGCAATCATCGAGGGTGTGATCGAATCTATGGGGGCTTCGTCGAAGAGCGGGCGAAGCTGTTTCAGCTCTGCACGGTTATCAACCTGCGTGCGCTTCCCCTTTTTGGGAATGATTTCTCGTTCATACCTGTCGAAAATTGCCTTCATGATTTTCAGGTCGGCCGGCTTATCCTTCGCTTCGAGCTCTGCCCATTTCACCCTGGCCTTGTCCAAGTCACTGCCCAACGGGATCTCTTTTCCGGTTGAGTCCCTGTAGTAGTACCCGATCCATACTTTGCCGGATTTGCGTAAGCGCTTGCGCCGCACTACGCCAGGCGGCAAGTCCCGATTCTCTGTGTTGCGTGGGCGCATATCAGCTCACTCGCGAGAAATCTGGCGTCCAGACCGGGCGCGCTGGTGGCGGGTTTGGATCGACCATGCCAGGCGGGAGCATGCCCAGCTTCATGCGGGCGTACTGCCGACCAACGAGCGGTCGCTTCCCGCGGCTCTCCACATACGACCACTTGCGATCATCCAGCCAGCGCCGCTGGTAGGCTCTGGCCTTATAGCCGGTAATCTCGGCAAGCTCATCATCTGAAAGAATTTCAGAATCCATGTTGGCTACCTCCGGGTCTAGGCGGGGTTGAGTGGTGGGTACTTGGCCAGCGCTTCATCGGCGACCTTCATAGCTGCCTGAGCATCGTTCACATAAGCGGGGTCGAACCCGCCGTGCAAATGGATCGTGGCCTGGCAGGCGCGCAGATTTTCGCGGGTCACCTTCAACGCTGCGGTAAGAGCCTCGCGAGCCACACCTTCAGCCCGGCCAATGTCCCAGAACCGTTTCGCCCAGTGGCCTTCGGGGGGCGGGTTCGTGTTCTGGTAACCAAAGGCCATCGCGCCTGTAATGGAGTCGCACAGATCGCGCTTGTCGGCGTTATCGCCGTCGATGCTGGCGCCCATCCGGCGCAGGTTGTTCAGCGTCGCGTCGAAGTCCTCCCGGGTGAACTCGATAACGTTTTTGCTCAGCGCGGTCACCTCGGCCTGGAGCTTGGCGTTTGCTTTCCGTAGGACGTTCACTTCTGTCTGAGCGTCATCGACGACGACCTGCGCGGCATGCCGCGCGATCCAATCGCTAACACCTTCAGCCCGGACGACACCGTTACCTTGTTGGTTCAGCAAAAATCCATAGTGCGGGATTGCGTTGATGCGATCCCAGAATTCATAACCCTCGCGGGTTTGGATGTTTCGAGACATAGCGATACCTCGCCCGCCGCACACCGGCGAGCATATGGTTAAATAGGTTTGAATTTCAGGAGGATGGATTATGGAAAAGGGTTTCAAACAACCACTATTCGTTGTGGGCATACCGCTTGTGATCTGTGGTTTTACTTTCGGGCTAATTGGCCTGATCTCGGAACGGACATTCGCCTACATGGCCCCCGGGCTGTTAATTCCTGGGTTGGTTTTCATGCTGATCGGGTGGATGCAGCGCAATAAGTGAGGCTGACCCGGCAGAAATATGTATGGTGGGGAAAAAGTCAGAGGGTGTTCCCGGTCAAGCGCTTGTGAGCAGGCGAACCAGAACGCCAACTATGACTGCTTCGACAATCCGCCGGACGAAGGCCTTTATTGAAAGTGCAAGTCGAACTGCTCGGCTGTTCATGAAGGGGCATGGTGGTGCTGACTGCTGGCTTTGTAGTGATATCTCAGTCATATCGGCATTCAGACCGAGCACTCTCTGAATCTGCTGAGCTCTGAGCGGTGCAACACGCGCTCTCCCGTTTATCATGTCGCTCAACGACTGCTGGCTTATCTCAAGATGCCGCGCTAGTTCAGTCATCGTTAACCCGCTCTCACGCATCGCCTTCTTCAAAATCTCGGGTGTCATCTGACTCATGCCGCCTCCTTGCCGCGCTGCCACCAGTGCCAGGCGCGGGCCATATAGCGGTCACGGTAGCTGCCGCTGATCATGCGCTGTTCCTGACACCACGCTACGGTGCGTTGTTGTCCTCGGCGTAGGCCTGTTCGAACTGGTCGCGACTGGTCATGGCGTCACCCGCTTGAACTCTACGACCCGGACCCACGGGTTGGCCGCCCATGCACCTCCGCCGTTGATGTAGTCCCAGAGGACTTCGAAAAGCTGCTTCGCGGTCAGCGTCTCGTCGAAGTCGGGCGCCGCACGCAAGAAGCCAACACCTTCGGCCTCAGCCTGCTCTTCGCTGATGTCCTGCAGCCTCTCGACGCGCACGTCGGCTATCTCGAGCAGGATGCGGCTGGCCCAGCGCGGCATATGGATCGAAGGACGTCCTCGGCCTTGTGTGATCATGGAACAGCCTGTTTGCCGAACCGCGCCATCTGCTGGGTAAAGGATCGGCTCGCCCTGGCTCAAGTCTCGGGGCGCGATCGAGTCCACCTGTGCATCTGCTGCCCAGGTCTCGCGTACCCACAGCCGGTCTCCGGGCTGACCATAAGGGCATTTGATCGGATGCTCAGTACCTTGGTCATCCATGCAGCTTTCGTCGAACGTATGCAGAGGAAGCCAAGACCCGTTTTCTTGTTGGTGAAGTTCGAATTGGGTATCAGCGCTACGCATGCTCGGTTTGATTTCGCGCCGCGTGACGGTCTTCCGACCTTCCAGGATGGCGCGCACCATCGGCGCCGAGAACAGGATCGGGCGTTCTTTAATGCTGGTCATTGGTCACCTTCTCGAAATAGAACACCACCGGCGCCGCCGTCTCGGCGATCAGGCCGTACGCCTTCGCAAGCCGGTAGATGGGGTGGTAGAGATTGAGGCTGTTGACGTGGCCCACCAGGAATTCTCGCCATGCTTCCAGCGGCATTTGCGACTTGCTCAGGTTGCAGGGCGCGCAGGCGGGCATCATGTTGTCGAGGTTGTGGTTCTGCGGGCGTTCGGCGTTGCCTTCCCAGCGGTGACTGGTGCCGCGCCGCACTGATTGAAGGTGGTCGGCGTGCCACTTCGGCCCAAGTTCAACACCGCAGTACGCGCAATGGCCGCCGTATTTCAGACGGACTTGCTCGCGCTCATGTTTCTTCAGGCGCACAGTTTTCTCCTACGCCGCGCATAGGCGCAGCAGGCAATGGATAGGGTGGGGAGGGGTTACTGCGGCACGCGGATGTCTGCAAGTAATCTGGCGTTTGGGGTGCCATGATCATCTTTGACGCGAACGAAGACGCGATGGACGTTGCTGTCCAGGCCATGGTTGGGCCAGACGTAATAGCCGGTCACGGTATGATCGAACCAACCGCTGTCGCCTAACTGGATCTGTACGGTGCTGCCGATCGGCGGGAGAACGTCGCCTTCGACTGGTGGTAAAGACTCATTCACCGGTGCGCTGGAATCTTCGGCAGAGGCGACGCGCACCTTCAATGCATTACGCGCGATAGAGCCATCTTCGATATATGCCGGGTCTTCTTCGTGCCAAAGAAGGTTCTCAGCTTCGCCACTTACGCTGTCCCATTTCTCGGGTTCATCAAAGTGGAAGTGCTCTTTGTCGGCGTAAAACTTCAACGCCGACTCCAGATCATCAACCCGCTGATCGGCCACCGTGAGGCGCTGCTGCAGGGCGGCGTTCTCGGCCTGGAGGCGTTCAGCTGTGGGGCCGTATGTGAGAAGCACGTCCAGAAACCGGCTGACCACCACCGCTGGCTTATGACCTTTATCGGAGAAGAAGCCCCGCCCATGCGTTGGATGACTGAGGCAGAATCCGCCGTCCGGGGTCCTTTCGATTTTCCAGCCACCTGGCGCGAAATTGGATTCATCCATTGCGGCAGGCGGACCGTATGCTTCAAGCAGTGCATCACCTTCTGGCGTGGTCTGCCACATCGCCGGGCTGCGCTGCGCTCGATCCAGAAGACCCAAATGAGTCAGCGTGTCGAGCCAATCGCGACCGATATCCACCCCATCGGCTTCGAAGTCATTGGCGCACTCGTCAAAGCGCCGCAGCTTGCTCATGACCTCATCGGCGAAAGGCGGCAGTTTCTGCAATTCTTTGTTCATTACCCCTCCTGCGGATACGTGCCCACTTCGCCCTGATCGGCGGCGTTGGCGGCTTGGATGATTTGGCGGCCGATGTCACGCGCCTGGGCTGGCGTAATCGGTCCGTACGGAAGAAGCCTCAGGGCAATAATTGGCCCGGACTCGTCCAGATTGAAGATCGTCGCTTCAACCTTGTGTGGGTTGTGATTGGGGCCGTTCATGACTGCTCACCCGTGTAGATGCGCCAGTCGACTTTCTTGCCGTTGACCAGAAAGCCCCAATTGCCCTGCCAGCGGCTGGTGATGAACAGCGTCCAGACTCCGCCGTCGCTCACCTGGTCGATGCGGTGGAATTCTCCATGTCTGAGCTCAGCGGTATCGCCAGGATTTCGCCAATACGGGATGTCGCTGTGTCCGCCAACTGTCCAGAAATGGCGCCGATCCTCCTTGTACCAGCCGCGCAAAATCACGGTGCGAGCGTTCCATGGATGATCGTGCAAGTCTCGGTCGGCGTCCGGCCGGCAGATGTGATGAATGCGGATTGACCAAGGAAACCACCACAGCTTCCCTTGATGCGTATCGCGGTCATAGGGATTGAACAGCCACCATCTGCCCATGTAGGTGTCCTTGCCATCGGCAGACATGATGTGTTGATAGGGAGTGCGCTGGGCGCGGCCGATCAGCCATTCAGCAACAGCAGGGCGCGCCAGCAGCTTGGCAAGCAGGCGCCAGATCAGGTTTTTCATTGTGGGTATCCCTGTAACCCGAGCGGGTTACTGATGAGAGAGTTGTTGAAGCAGCCGGCGCCCGATCCAACGAACGACCGGGACGGCCTTGCTGTTGCCGATGGCTTTGTAGCGCGGCCCGTCCGGGCATTCAGCGGCAGGCTTCCCGCGCCATGGAATGAGCGTGTATTCGTCGGGAAAGCCCTGCAGGCGCTCGCACTCGATAGGGGTCAGTCTTCGCACTGCAGAGCCGGATTGAAAGGCCTGAACCTCTGCCCGCGCTTCAAGTGTGTACGCATGGTCCGCTTGAACTCCTGCTCCGTCCGGGCCGCTCGCAGGATTGGTGCGAAGCGCTCCAGCCTGGATTGCATGCGTAACGATCGGCTGGCCACGACCGGTGCCGTCCTCGCTGCCGTCGAAGCCATCCGCCTTTAGCGTGTGGGTCACCTCGCCGGTTATGCACACGGCGACCTGGCCGCCGGCGTTGGCATGACTGGCGCTGTGGTTCATTGCACGCAGAGTAGGCGAGAGCGCCCCGGCGTCGGCGCCATGATCCTTGCAGCTGAACGCCAATACAGCGTTCTCCTGTCCCTGGTTACGGCCCAACGCATGGGCCAGCTCCTGCATAACGTCGGGATCCTGTGTTCCGTGCACCACGAACGTCTCGGTCTCGGCATCCATGCGTGTGCCGCCTGGGTGAGCGCTGAGTGCCGTGCTTACGTCGGTGGCCTGGCAGTTTGCGCCGCCGCCGAACACCAGCAGGGATTCTCGCGATTCGTGGTCGCCATACTGGTTCGTGGTCAGCGGAGCCGCTACGCAGGGCAGGTCGTCGGTGCTGTACCCGCCGTGCTTGCGAGCGCCGCCTGTAAGGGTGCTGGCAATGTCCGGCCCCTCGCCTCGGCGCGGCGCAGTATCCCGGCGCACGCCTTCGCGCTCAAAAAGTACCGCGGCGGGATCGAACCCGTCTCGAGCACTTGCGACAACGAACACACGGCGGCGTCGTTGGGCCAGGCCGAAATATTGGGCATCCAGAATCCGCCATGCGGCTGCTCGCGTGGGTCCATACACACAACCAGCGTCCTTCCATTTTCCCCCTGGCGGTTGAAGTTCTTCGGATTCGCCCACCAGGGCCCCGAGGAAGCAGCCGAACGCGTTGCCTTTGTCGGAGAGGACGCCGGGAACGTTTTCCCAGACAGTGACGACTTCGCGTTCGCCTCGACGGGCGCGAACATGGTCAATTGCATCTGCAAGCTCCACGTATTTGATAGTTAGGGCGCCGCGTGGGTCGGCGAGGCCTTCGCGCATCCCCGCGACACTGAAAGCTTGGCAGGGCGTACCGCCGACGAGCACCGCCGGCGCGTTGATTTTCCCGGTCAGCACCTGGATAGCGAGCTTTGTCATGTCGCCCAAGTTCTGCACGTTGGGGTAACGGTGAGCTAGCACCGCAGAGGGGAAGGGCTCGATCTCGGCGAACCAAGCCGGTGTCATGCCCAGCGGGCGCCAGGCGGCTGTCGCGGCCTCGATGCCTGAGCACACTGAGCCGTAGTCGATTTGCATGGCTGATCCTCGCCATTGGCTTGAGTAGTGAATTTCCCGCAAGAGGAAGTGCGTTCAGTGGGAGCGGAAAATCTCGTCATCACAACGAGGTGTCCTATGGATAAATCAACATTCCGCTTTGACTTGCTGAAAAAAATGCTTGAGCTGGTCCTTTTGCTTCTTCAGATAGCTAGAGAAATAGCCCGAATGCTCCACAAGTAATGGCCTACGCTTACCGCTCCACAGGGAGGGAACGGTAATGAGCGAGAACCGGGAATTGGCACTCACAGTTGCGCTTGAGGCGGTGCTCTCAGCGGCGCGAACTCTGCATGTGGATGTTGATGAATTGTGTGAAACAGCGATCAATACGCTGCTTCTGGTACCGAGCAGCGTTTCGCCTATCGTGGCTCAAGCTGTCAGCGAGATTGAAACAGCGTCGGATGCGCTGGATTACGGGGAGGGCGGTGCCTGAGTGACGCCCGTCGGCTTGTCACGCAACGATCACGACAGTGGTCTACTTTCAATTCGTTCTTTAGATGCGAAGCGTTCCCAAATCGGTATACTTACACGCCATACTGGCAAGGAGGCATCATGACCATGCACGCTCAACGCACTCATCAACTGGCACTGCTCCGTGAAGAGCTCAAGGTCTCTTCGCAGGACTACCTGAGCCATGTAAAGGCTGGGAATTTCTTCAGCCCCGAATTCAAAACGGCCACCGAGGCGCACCAGCGATCGCTGGCGAACTTCAAGAGCTTCTTGGTGAACTCGCCCAAGGCAGAGTAGCGCCGCTGTAGGAGTGGCGGTGGATGTACTGGGATGATCAGGCGCTGGCGATGATGTCGGCCTCAGCCAGTTCGCAGAAAAATGAGCAGGCAGGGATTTTCTCATTCCGCCGCACCGGGCCGTCGCCGAGCTCGCGCAAGGAAAAACGCACATTGGTCTCACGATCCCGGTGCAGGTAAGAGCCAGGCCCCAGCTCGTCTTGCACTTGGCATAACTCCTCAAACTGCTCTGGGAAGTCTTCACGGATAGCGCGGAAATAACCTTCGCCGCCTTTCGCGCATGCAATGCAGTTTGCGTTGTGGTAGCCCATCCGGTACATCATCGGCAGCTCGATTTGAGCGCGTTCGATTATGGCTTTGCAGTCATCTTTGCCCAAGCCGCGTTCAATCAGCGGAGCAATGGCAGGGCGCTCAGGGTTCCGCTCACAGAAGTCATCAAAGCGGTTGCGCTCTTCAGCGGTGAAGCCAAATACCATCACGTCACCCGGGCGCTTCCACTGATCCAGCACGCGGCGCTTGAGCAGCTTGGTGCAGCAGGCGCCGTAACGGTTCTTGATATACCTCTCACGCTTAAACACTTGGATGATGTCTGCCCCATATTTCTCGTCGCGGAGCACCGTAATCGGCTGTCCGAACCAAACCTCACATTCCACAGCAAACCGGCGGTTGTCCGGGTGCTCATTTGCAAGGTAGGCATTTACGATCACCACTTCGTGTGTGGCGCCGTACTGGGCGATAGCAAGTTTCGTTGCGACTGCTGACGCCGCGCCGCAACTGAACTGGCAGACGATGCGGGATGTTGGATCGATCATGCGGGATCCTCGCCGGTGGCGTGATTCAAATTCAGGAATGGCCTACGCTTAACGCTCCACATGGAGGAAACGGTCATGAGCGAAGACAGGGAAAGGGCTTTGATGTTGTCGCTGAAGGCGGTGCTGATCGCTGCAGGGAGGCAGGGCCTCAACGTTGATGCACTGACGGAAGCAGCCATCGACGAGTTGCTTCGGCACAAGGATTACGATTCAGCATACGTGCCAGCGGCCATCAATGAGATTGAGGTGGCTGCTGATGCGGTGGGGTGATCAGGCGGCGTCGCCGTCATAGCAGCCGCAAGGCATGTCGCCCGGTTGAGAAAACATGTCCATCTGCTGCCGGTCGGAGGTGATTAGGTCTTCCCACCGCCACCGGCGCCCGAGACCCTTTATGCGGGTCAGATCGGCGTTCCGCTCCAAGGCAATGGCGCGGTTTTGAAGATCAGCAGGAAGGGACAATATTTCCGGTACCTTTGAGTTGGGGCAGAAATAACAGCTGCTCTTACCTGGCAACGGAAGGCCCGCGGCACGTATCGATTCCACGCATTCTTCACGACCCATGTCCCACTCCAGTAACGGGTAGCGCCACTGGTACTTCTTGTTCTCGAAGAATTTGGCCCTGTGCGGTTCGCCAGCGTCGTAGCCAATACACTTCACCACCTTCAAGCCGTCCGCCCAGGCGGCGAGCGTCAGCGGATGATTGTTTGCAAACTTCTCCTGCGGCTCGATCTTGAATTTCTGTGAACAGGATTTGAAGCCATAGGCCACGCTTGGGAGCATTTTCATGCGCAGACAGTTCTCTTCGAGGGTTTCCTCGCGGCCGCCTTTCTTTACTGTGACGATGTTCGGCATGCCGCGCTCTACTAGCCAAGCGCTGAATATTTCGACGTAGGCGTAGGTTTCGGAGCGTTCGCCGCCGGTATCGGCAAAGGTAATCAGATCAACACGTTCACCGCGCCGGACCATTTCCACCAGCATGGCGGTGCTGTTGGTTCCGGCGCCGTAGCTGACCATGACGGGAGGTTTCAATATTTCGGACATGGTTGATCCTCGCCAGTGGCGTGATTTGTGGAAGTGGGGTATAGATAGCCGTTTGGATTATCGTCACAGGGAGTTGGTCAGCTATGAAAAGAAGGGTTTATCACTTCTGTAATAAGAAACACGGCCTCGAGAATATTAGGCGCAGGAGAGTAAAGGTCTCTACTTTTGATGATCTCAACGATCCCTTCGAATTGATGTGTCACCGTGCATCTGCTGGTGAACTGAAAGATTTCCTGTCTCGCATGAAGCAGCACGTGGCAAGCCTTCATGGGTTGATATGTTTCAGCAAAGAATATACAAGCCCGGTGCAGTGGGCACATTATGCGGAGCGTCATAAGGGCCTGTGTCTTGGCTTCGATATAGATAGCAAATATTTGGAAGATGTATCTTATTGCTCGGGTCGAATCGATTTTTTTAACGAAGCGGACTTAGACAAATTCGATATCATGAGGCAGCTCCGTGAGATGTGTCTCGTTAAGCATCAGCACTGGTCGTATGAACAGGAGGTACGACTTTTCGGTGATCTTGGAAAGGCTGATGAAAATGGTTTGCATTTTAAAGAATTTGACAATGAACTTGTGTTGAAGGAAGTTATAACGGGTTTCGATTGCGATGTAAGTAAGGAGGATTTGATGCAGTCGCTCGGATCGCTTTCAGATTTTGTTGAATGTTACGGAGTGGTACCCTCGGACTTTGACTTCCTGATGGTGCGCAGCCAATAGCAACTAAAGTAACAAATTTGGCTCTTGAAACAGGTCCTGTTATAAACAAAAAACAGGACCGAAATGTATCAGCATTATTTTGGGTCGAATGATCCAAGGCTCAATTGCGCCGCAGCACCGATCTTATCTTCCAACACCGCCTTGAATTCCTGCGCAATCGCTTCGCGTTGCACTTCTTCACCCACCCAACGCAGCTTCAACACCGGTACCGCCCCGCTGGTGATCACGGAAATACGCAAGGTGATCTGCTGCTCGGTCAGACCCTCGAACGGGACGGTATGGAACTGCAACGCCGTCGGCAGGGTTTCTTTACTACGCGCTTCGATCTGATCCATGGCGCTGCGGCTGGCGCTTGTGTCGCCGACAGTAGTCTCAGATTCGCTGGTAGCCTTTACGGTGATGGTTCGTACCGCCGCGATGGCCTTGGCCACCGGGATCGGGTTGCCCTCTTCGTCAATAGGCGTCAGGTACTGGTGCCAATCCTCGATCCAGTCACTGAGGTCCTTTTGGGCCAGGCGGGCACCTGCGACGGCCTGCGCAGCGGCGTAGCCGGCGGTGGCTTTCAACTTCAACACCGCGCGGTCATCGGCGTGACCAGGATCTTCAGTGGTGCCGAGGTTGAACAACACCACGCAACTCATCTCGTCCTGATTGATGAAGCCGCGCGCGCCGTCTTTGGCGCGGTCCACAACGTACGCGCTGAAATCGGCCAGAGCGTGAGTGGAGAAGGTGCCGCGAAACCGGCTGCGGCCTTCTTGGTACTTTTCCAGATCCAGCACTTTTGCGCCTTCCGGCAGCACCGCTGTGGGCGTGTAGGTCGGCAACGCCTTGCCAGTTGCTTCAAGCGCCGTGTCGGTGATGAGTTGAATAGCTTCTTTGGTCAGTGACATTCGTCATTTCTCTTCGTGAGGGAGGGTGTCGCGGAGGTGCTGCGGGAGATCAGGTACGGGGATTTATTGGCGCCTGATCCCGGGTGAACAGTTGGTCATGCTTTTCCTGGAACAGCGTGATCTTGCCGCCCGTCCCGACGTACATCGGCGTGTCCAAGCTTGTGTTCTCACTGCGGGTGCCGCGCTTGGTTGGCACTTTGTAATCGAGCTTGTGTTTGATCTTCACCTGATGGGTTTCGCCGATCTGGCTGAAGTCCAGAGTGATGACCAGTTTCCCGGCTTTGCCATGGTCGACGACGCCTGAGGCGACTTCGGAAAGGGCGTGACCGATCTGGCTGGCAAACGCGCCGCCGTTCAGTTCTTCGAAGAATTCGGCGGTATCCGTTGGTGTTGGCATGGTGCTTTCTCCGAGATGGGCTGCAGCCCGCTGGGTGGGAGTTGGTGTTGAATATCGCGTTTGCGCCGCAGTGGGGACTTGAAGATTCGTCTCACGCGGCAACCTTGAGCTGGCGCCAAGCGCCTACGGAAGAGAGCAGGGCTGAAACCTGCTCGTCGCTTACTTCGATGATCCCTGGCACCGCGAGCCAGCCCATGCCGATGCGGTGGTTCGGATTACACTCGGCCTTCACCTCGTCGTAGAAGTGCTCGACCAAGTCAGCAAGGCTGGCTACACGGTGGATGCCGTCAGGCGTGAAGACGGTCATCTTGATGTACTCGGTGCCGTCATCCTTCACGCAGACTCCGGCAATGTGCATCGTCCAGCGGTGGGCGATATCGCAGAGTGCGTCGGCCACCGGCCGGGACCGAATTTGTTTGCCGGTCTTCCAGTTGATCATGATCTGCAGGCCACTCGGGTCGATGCTGATCACTGCAGCGTGGTTGGTGCCGAGCAGGGCGCGCATGCTGCGTTCGACCTGGGCTTTGCGGTTACAGGGTTTGCGTTTGCTCATATGGCCTCCGTGATGCGGCGGAGCTTGTTGCGTTCGGTGACGCTCAGTCGCCGGCGCTTGCGAGAAAGCACGTAGTCGGGGTCGATGAATTTGCTGCGCTTGGCAGGCGGCGCTTTCTCTGGAAAGGACTCAAGCGGCTGGATCTTCTTGCCGGTAGAGAGAAAGTGGTCGATTTGCACGCGCAGGTCTTCGATGATCTGTTTCCGCGGATCAGGCAGGGGGACAAAGTTCACGACACATACCCCAGAGCAATGAAAGCCAGGAGGATGGTGATGAACACCGCAGTCCACCGAAGCGTGAGCCGGGCGAAGTTGCCAACTGTCACCTGGGCGGCCTGAGTGAAGTCAGCCACGTTTTCGAAGCTCTGCGCGGCCCGGCACGCGCTGTTGTGCCCGGCGACCTCAGCGCGCTCGACGCCGGTCTGGCGATCGAGCACGCCGAACAGGTTGTTCTGATGTGGGACCACGACGAAACGCGGCTTGG
The DNA here is from genome assembly GCF_029841165.1 of Pseudomonas sp. GD03842. NCBI lineage: Bacteria > Pseudomonadati > Pseudomonadota > Gammaproteobacteria > Pseudomonadales > Pseudomonadaceae > Pseudomonas > Pseudomonas sp. GD03842. Next base: position 57,681 of record NZ_JAOCEA010000002.1, read on the forward strand.
CGTTGAACTCGGCCGTGGCTTGCTTGGTGCGCTGGCGCAGCACGTCGAGGACGGCCCGCTTTTGCTGAATTGTCTGATTCATGTCCTTTCCCTCAGTTGGTTGCGTTCATTCGTCAGCACTCTGGCCGCCTGCTTGTTGCCGATGGGCGCAGGGGAGAGTGCTGGCGGATAAACGCTGGGCGAGAAAAAGCCCTGTCGACGCAGGGCTTTTTCTTTTCTCACTGGCTCAACGAGGTTACCCCCCTACGTTGGCAGTTATTCCAGAGTCGCGTGGGGCGGTAGTCCGGGCTCGCTGGTGTGCTACATGGCTGCAAATCCTCCGCTTGGTGCGCGCCGGATGATGGCGGGCGCTCGCCTGTCTTCAGGTTTGATGCAGGGGGCCGCTTGCGCGGTGTGGACTCGTCCGCATCGGAGAGTGATCGAAACACCAGGTCGCTACGCCTGCTTGTTTCCCGCCGGATTTTTGGTGTTGGCCGTCTTGCACACACCGGCCCAGGAGATTCACGGGTCTTTGCGATCCTACCGTTGCAGCCCGCTCGGGCACGCTTCGGTCACTCTCCGATGCGACCTCTTCGAGGTTTTTAAAACACACCCCAGTGAGCATTAACTCGCTTAATGCTCACTGGGGTGAGGATAAGGCCAGCTAGCGAGACCTGTTGATGCTCAGCTGTAATCCATCACTTCGCAGTGCTCGTGCACTACGTGGCGCCGCAGAACGTCGCTGTATCGATGCGTTGAAACGCATTCCCTGACGGCGTTATCAGGGCCAATCGAACTCAAGACGCTGGTTCGGTTGGGCTTCACACTGAAACTGACGCGACCCATTACCTCATCTGAGCGATAGCCAGCTGAGGTGATACCGTTGCTTTCCCCGCTGCAATAGATTCCTTGGAACATTTCCTATCCTCCGGTTGATTTCCCGTCTGGCCCTCAACCTCGAAGGCCAGCCAGTGAAACCTGGTAGCGCTACGCCGCCGATGGCTTCGCGCTTTCGTGTGTTCGGCCTTGAGCTTCCCTGTTCACTCCGCGTAGATCGGCTTCCACGGTGTGGTCATGGGGTCAGATATTCGCTACACGACAGCCACTGCAGCTCGGCGGCCCGGTGGGTGTGGGCAGTCCGTCGTGGGTTGCCGGTCCGTATTCCGGCTGGTCTGGCTACTTCATTGGCAGGTTCCTCCTCTGTCGTTTGTTCCGCTCCATGCGCGGCGCCGGATTCATATCTCTGCCCAGGTCACACATTTCGTGGACGGTGTTCTTCCCGGGTGGCTTGCATGGTTTGGCGTGCTCGCGGTTTGGCGAGCCCGGCAGCTATCCAGAGGCTGCGTGGGCGACGGTTTAGCTTTTCCCGACCCAATGGGTACGTCGCGGTGGTCACGTCGAATTTTTAAAGAGCGGCGGGGGGTTGCCCATTCGCCGTGAAGCCGCTGGCGATGGAGTAAATATGAACTACAGGTTCAAATTGAGTCAAGTACCAAAAGTACATATTTTGCTTTTGCTTCCGATCTGGGATTTACGGAGAACTGAAGGTTCGCTATCCTCGGCTTCGTCTGCTGGATATATATACAGTGTTATGGAAGGAGGTGCGTATGGCAGTTCATGGAAAAATGACCCCCCCACAGTCCAACGGAATGACCGGGATGGAGCGCTTAGCGCTGCGCGTGTCGTCGATGATCAATCACCCGATCGCCCAAGAAAGGCGCGAGGTCAGGATTCATCGGCTAGACACGGACGGAGAGAGGGAGTGGAACGAGATCGTGAATGCAATCTCAGAAGCGGACGGGATCGACCTGACGCACAATCATGAAGATGCGTCGATTACGCTGAGGTGGGAGCCGACAGAAGGTGATGAGAAGCCCGCGCAGGCGTCGGATCCATTCGATACAGAAGAGCCGGCGCCTTTCTGAACTGCATAAAGAAGCCCGCACATGTGGCGGGCTTCTCCCAAGCGTCAGTTTAAGCCACCGCTTTCAAAGCAGTTCGGACTCGGTGATGCAAATCTACTGGCAGGGTTGCCAAGGAGGACGAGATGCGTTCGGGCGAGTAACCGGCCTCAAAAAGAGCGGTTGCAAGATTCTCGATCGCTCTAGCGGTGGCTTCTTTGCGAGACCATTGTGTTGAATATCTGCCTGCACCGACCTTTTGCTCGACTAAGAGAAGTATTCTATCAGCGTCGTAGGTATAGCGGGATTCCACCGTCTGTATTGATTCAGCGCCTTGATCGATGTAGGAAAGAGTAAAAGTTACTGTTTGGTCAGAATTTCTCTTGCTGCTAACGGTACGATATTCATCATCGAAGATGTTGTCGATCAGCTCACTGGGCTGCACTCCTTTGGTGACATATAACGCCATTAGAGCATTAACGGCAATGTTTACGCCTTCCTTCATTTAAGCATGCTCCTTAGCTCTTCAATGATCGTCGGAATGTAATCAAGACACTTTATTAACATCTTGTTGTCTAAAGCGTCCCGCTTTCCGAAGCGGGAGTATAGCTTGCTGTTGACAAATATCACAAGAACTGCGTCGTTGGCCTGACCGTCGGTGATGCGCGGCACAATTTTCTTGAAATGCGCAGAGAGGTTGGTCCCCTTGGGATCTATTTGCTTGTCGAACAAGAGGCTAGCAGCCTCATCTTGGATCCTTTTCTTGAGGATCTCTCGGAGTTTTTGCCTAGCCTGCGCGGGCCGTTTTTCAATTAGCTCGGGATCGATATGTTCAGACGCTTGTTTTGTTTGGGAGTCAACTACAATTGACCGTATCTTCCGCAGCGTTTCTTCGTCTAGCACAGTTCCAGCATCTTTGAGGATCTGTACTTGAACATCTGCCGCAGCTTCAATCTCTTTCCGTTTTTGTTGGAAGATGGCGTTAAAGTCTATATCTGCGAGGTAGGAGTCTTGGGTTGCGACAAAGCTCTCTGAGCTTGCTACCCCCGCAAGAGTGTTGTCACGCTGTACATAATCCAGATCCAAATCAGAGTATTCTTTCGTGCGCTGTTGTTTTGCACGATCAACTTCAGTTTGGAACAATGACCACATATCATTAAGGCCAGTTTCTTCATGGTATATAACGAGCGCGTTGTTATCTATCTCGAACGCCGTTATTTCTGCGGCAGGGATTGCTCTCAAAACGCGCCCTACAACCTGTGCAAAAGCGTTGATGCTTCGATATGGGCGGAATAACGCCAGGACAGTCAAGTATCTATGGTCATAGCCTTCCATAAGCATGTTTACGGAGACTACTACCTCGACCTCGTTCCGTTCAATTTTCTTAAATTCGTCATCCCTGACTTCAGGATCCATCTCGCTGTGAACAAGTGCCACCTTCATCCCTCGCTCCAAATACCAGGTGCGCAAATCCTCAGCGTGCAAGATGCTGCATCCGACAGCGAGTATTTTATGAGGGACGGTTTTTGATTTCTGACGGAGGTCATTCAAGCTTTTGATACTATGATTAATGACGTCCTTGGAACATGCCTCCGACAATGCAACACTTTTCTCGATCCATTCTGCATCTTTGTACGCGAGGACCTGGTCTTTAGTAAACTGTCGGTTTGGGAATGCAGGCATCGTGAAGTAAAGGTCGGAAGCGTTAACGGTCTCTTTCCTAAGCCATTTCACGTATTGGTCACGCATCGCTTCAGACAGCTTGGTTTGGTGAATCAATTGTCCTGGGACGGCAAGTCCATCTCCGCGGAATGGGGTGCCAGTTACAAAAAGTTTTTTTGCACTATCAAAATAAGCCAGTACTTCCTTCCAGCTGTTTGCTGGAGCGTGATGTGCCTCGTCGACAATGATCATGTCGAAATAGTCCCGCGGGACCTGTCTGACCAAGCTGGTCTCTCTGCTTTGGGATAGCTGGTGAATATTAGTGTAAATAAACTGGCTGGCGTCCAAATGTGTGCGTAATAAGTTCGGGCTGTATTCAGTGGTGACAGGTAAGTGTTTGTAGTTAAAAACTATATCGAAATTAACCCAAAAATTGTCATGCAATGCGTCTTGAGTTTTGCGGATGCTATCCTTCGTGACCAGGCCTGGGGTAACGATCAACACGCGCCCATTGGCTACACCATATGGCGCGATCGAGATAAGACCGCTTTTCCCAGTCCCGGTAGGTAGGACTACTAAGGCCTCCCGATTGTCAGGGTTGCCGAAAAAATCCCTGATTTTCAGGTATGCCTCGATTTGGGGCGTTCTAAGTTTTGTGTTCCCTTCGATGTTGAATGGCGTATCTATGAAGTAAGACATAAACGCTCCCTGCTTGTCGTTGAGGTTGAATCGAAGTTTTGGATAACTTGAGTAGGGTCCTGATGGACAGCTATTAGCTGAATGATCCTTCGCCTAGGTCCCCAAAATTCCGCTAAACCAAATTTCCGTTCCACACGAATAGCACACGGGCCTGGATGTATGTCTCGTCTACAGAGATATCCTCGGCCTTGTGTTTCCGGTTGTCGGAAATCATTTTGAATTTGTCCTTGCCTTTCATCTGCAAACGCTTGATGTACTGAAAGCCACCGTACGAGAAATAGTAGATCCCGTCGCCAACGAATTCCTTAATGCTGATGTCCACCAGGCAAGGGTCGCCATGCTTGATGGTCGGCGTCATCGACTGTCCCCATCCGGTGATTACCTTCAGGTGGTAGTGCTCCTTGAACTCAACGCCCATCGAGCGGAGTTGGGAAGGGCTGACGCGCACGTCCTGGAGCATCTCAGGGAAGTCATGGGCAACCTCGCCACCACCCAGCGCGCCGCGCACATCGTAGTGCGCGATCCACACTTCGTCGCCGACCTTGCCGACGCCTGGCTTATAGGCATCGTTTACCAGGACTTCGATGCTGTCATCCTGATCGGTTCCTTCAGCCACCGATAGAAGCTTTTGCAGACGATCTTCATCCAGCGTCTTGCCGGAAAGCATCTGGCGGATTTTATCGGCGGCCGAGGTCGGCTTTGAGAGCGTCGTTTTTTCGCTGCTTGCATATATCTCAGGCTCTGGTCCAGCGCCGGAGCCATGCTGGAGCCATTCGATTTTCACGCCAAGGAATGAAGCAATGGCCTGCATCTTGGCCGGCCCTGGAAGCGACTCGCCATTGAGCCATTTACTGGCAGCTTTAGGTGTGACCTTAGCAATTTCCGAGAGCCGAGCACCCGCTCCCCAATGGTCAATCCCCTTCGCGGCGAGTGACTGTTTGAGGCGCCCGGAAAATGCGGAGCGTATCTCTTCGATCTGAACCATAGGTTCAATATCGCATGCGCTTGCATGTACTTTCAGTTCCGACATAACATGTACTGAAAGTTCATAATCTTCGGAGGCCGCATGAGCGCGCTTAAGAGATCCATCGACGATGCCGGCGGCGTGCCTGCGGTCGCGGCTGCCTGCGGTAAGTCTCCTCGTGCTGTGTACAAGTGGCTGGCAGCCGATTGTCTCCCCCGCACCGAGTACACCGGCGAGACCAAATATGCCCAACAGATCGCTGCTCTGGCCGCTACACAAGGAAAGCCCTTCGACTTCGCTTGGCTGCTTACGGAAGCCCAGCCCGGCAAATCTGTCGCTTAAACACTTTGGCTCTGCCATCGAGTCGTCCCTGAAGTTTTGATGACGCAAATCTACCGGCCAAGGCACAAGGCCACCACGGAAAATGTATTGAGGGTTTACGAATGGAAGATTTCCTGCGGGCTTGTCACGCGGCAGTCAAGGAAAGCGGAGCGGAGGAGTTGGCCGGAAAGATGTGCCTGGCTCATGTGAGCCTGTTGCAGCGCTCCAACCCTGACAACGCTGCGCATCATCTGACCATTGAGCACCTGTTCGGGATCCTGTTGCACACCGGCGACATGCGACCGCTTGCGGCCCTGGCTGATCAGTTCGGCTTCGAATTGGTAGCGAAATCCGCGCCAGCTCCAAAAGTACTGACGTCGTCGTTGCTGCATGTCTCGAAGGAAATCGCTGACCTGACGTTGGCTGTGCACAGCGCGCTGGCAGACAACCATGTGTCCCAGATCGAGAAGCAAGCCATCCGCAAAGAGATCGACCACGTTCGGCATGAGCTCAACGTGATGGAAGAGTCGGTCAAGGTCGCCTGAAACGCAGGCACAAAAAAGCCCGGCGGCAACCGGGCTTCTTCAACAACACTTGTGAGGTCCGATTATGCACACCACGACCACTCAGAGCAATAGCCCGCCTGATTCGTCAGTTTTCCCGATTGAGCAAAACATGACGCGTCAGGTCATGTCGTCCCGGCTGATTGCCGAGCTCACTGGCAAACAGCATTTCCATGTGAAGCGCGACATCGAAAAGATGCTCACCGACCTAAAAGAAGATACATCCAAGTTTGGATGCATCTATCTGGACGGGCAAAACCGCAAGCAGACCGAGTACCTGCTCGACCGCGAGCATACCGACTGCCTGCTGACCGGCTACAGCGCCCCGCTGCGCATGGCCGTTGTTCGCCGCTGGCGCGAGCTGGAAGAGCAGGCCGCGCCACGCATCCCCGCCAACTTCGCCGAGGCCCTGCAGCTTGCTGCTGATCAGGTTCGCGAGAATGGTCGTCTGCTCGGACTGATCAAGTTGCAGGCGCCAAAGGTCGCCGCGATCAAGCGATTGGCAGCCGCCGAGGGCGCGATCTGCATCAGTGATGCCGCCAAGCAACTGGGCATGGCCCCATACAAGCTTTTCGACTGGATGCAGCAGAACCGGTGGATCTTCCGTCGCGGCGGTTCAAAGCGCTGGATCGCCATGCAGCCCCGCATCCAGTCCGGTTACCTCAAGCACAAAGTCACAGCGCTGCCCCCCGACACCGAAACCGGCGCGGATCGCGCTGCATTTCAGCCCCTCGTTACTCCGAAAGGTCTGACGCGTCTGGCTGAGATATTCCAGGAGGGCAAGTAATGGCCCGTATTCGTTCGATCAAGCCGGAATTCTGGACCAGTGAGCAAGTCATGGAGTGCAGCCCGATTGCACGCCTTCTGTTCATTGGCATATGGAATTTCTGCGATGACGCTGGCAATCATCCGCTGTCCCCGAAAACCTTGAAGGCTTTGGTCTTCCCAGGTGATGACATCACTTCTACTCAGGTTTCCGACCTAGTCGCCGAACTGGAGTCGAAAGGTCTGATATCGATCTACTCCCACTCGGCGAAGCTCTATCTTCACGTCAACGGCTGGCATCACCAGAAGATCGACAAGCCTACGATTAAACACCCTGCATACGTCGCATCAGTCGGCGAAACCTCTTCGAGTACTCCACGACAACTCGACGACAACTCGTCGAGTGCTAGCGGAGGCCTCACCACCGGAGTGGAAGGGGAGGGGAATGGAAGTTCTACACACTCTCCGCACGTGCCGTTCGCGATGTCGCTGGACTGGGTTCCAGACGCTGGACTGCTCAGCGCTTACGCCGTTCGAGCTGGGTTGGGCGCCGCGATCTTCACCCAAGAGGCGATCTCCGGCTTTGTGCTTCACCACGAAGCGAAAGGTCTGGCTCAGACCGAGAAGCAGTGGGTTGCCTCGCTGGTTGGCTGGGTAAAGCGTGACGTTGCAAAAGCGGCCAGAGTCGTGCCATTCGCGCCGCGCCAGTCTCTTCAGGATTTCGATGACGACGCAACAGATTGGAACGACCAAGGAATTGGCCAATGAAAAACGTGGCGGCCGTTACGACTGGCCTTTGGGCCAAAGTTCAGTCTGGCCAGTACATCGGCAAGGATGAGGCCTTGCCTGCCGATGTCCAGGCGGAGATCAATCGGGAAACTGCCGTGGTAATCAACGGCCTGTTCCGCCAACTGCGAGCGATCTTCCCGGCCTGGAAACAGGCTTGGCCTGACATGGCTGCCTACAAGTCAGCCAAACAAGAATGGCTTCAGGCGTTTCTGGAGGCGGGCCTTCGCAGCCTCGACCAACTGAAGTTTGGTTTGATGGGGGCTCGCCAGTCGGGCCGTGACTTCATCCCTGCACCTGGTGTTTTCATAGCCTGGTGCACTCCCACCGCTGAAATGCTCGGACTCCCGACACTTGAGGCTGCCCACCGCGAAGCATGCCGCAACGCTCATCCGTGCATGGCCGGGCAGGGAAGGTGGAGCCACGACGCCGTTTGGCATACGGCCAAAGAGTGCGGGTTTGAAAACCTGAACAAGCTTGAAACCGCTCTCAGCCTGAGGCTGTTCGAGCGCAATTACGCCATCACCGTGCGCCGTCTCATCGAAGGCTTGCCGCTCCAGAAGATGCCACTGGCCCTGCCTGCCGAGGTCGCTGCTCGCCGTACACCGGACGTCGGCAACAACGCATTGGCCAAGATTCGGGCAATGCGTGCTGCAAGTTCCTCCGCTCAATCGACTGCGAAGGTGAGCTAATGGCTTTTACGGAATCCCGCATTCAGCAGATTTTGGCAGGTCAGTCCTCGACTGCCCAAAAGATCTATCAACACGTCCCCATCCAGGAGCCGTGGAGCGCCCATGACATCCACTGCGCCGCCCTCAAGGCCAACGCCACGTCAGTTTCTGCTCACGCCGTGCGCCGTGCGCTTGGCGAGCTAAAAGACGCCGGAATTATCCGCGAGCCCCAGGGCAGCAAATATCAGCGGGACGCAACCACAGTAAAACTCAGGATTGAAACGCCCATGCAGAAGCCAGCTATCGAAGTCGTCACGCCGATCAAGAAGCAGGAAGTCAATGCGCTTGATGCTCTTGCAGGCCTGTCTGCCGAGGTCGTGGCTCTGGCCGATGATTTCACCGCCCGCATGAAAGCGATGGCGACCCGCATCGAAGAAGTCGCGCTATCGGTGGAGGCTGAGCGTGAAGGCAGCGCCCAGGCCACGGCCAAGCTCAAGCAACTGCAGAGCTTGCTCAAAGAAATTGGCGGTGCAGCCTGATGGGCGGACTCGTCGAGGTGCCGGTAGGCGAGCTCACAGGCGCAGCGCTTGATTGGGCAGTGGCCGCAGTGGAAGGCGTCAGTGTCGCCCTGTGTCCGCCGGCCTACGGCAACGGCTGGCGCGTTCGATATGAGTTGATTCATTGCCAGGCCAAGTACTCACCCAGTTCTGATTGGCATCACGTGGGTCCGGTGATCGAGCAGAACCGCGTTGCCTTTCGCCCGGAGTCGGGCGCTTGGGCTGCTGGCGTGGAATCGTCGGGCGCACCGGTCGAATGGCACCACGCCAATGATCCTCTTGTTGCCATCTGCTGTGCAGTGGTTGCCCACAAGCATGGTCCCTTCATCCAAGTCCCTCAGGAGCTGGTCTGATGCTCACGATCGCCGTTGCAGCGCTGCATTACGGGTTCCTATTGCTGGAGTCCGCGTATTTCCAGGCGGTGACGCCCGTCGATTATCAGTTCGGGGGCGGCCTGTGAACTCTCACATCGCTCGCACCAATACCACCACTTTCAAAGCCACTGTCTCGGAAGCCGAGATAAACGAAGCACTGTGCAACCTCCTCGCGAAGAAGCACGGCCACAGCCTGGAAAGCGACAACGTCCGGTACAGGGGCTGGCACACCACCAAGACCTACAACGCCACGCTCTCACACGCTTGGGAGATTGAGGTAACTGTCGATCATTCACGGGAAACCGTCGCATGAGGCAGACCAAACTCACCAAGGCCGCGCGCGGGCGCGACTGTCAGATCCGAGTGCCGGGCGTGTGCAATGGCAACCCGGAAACAACCGTGCTCGCGCATTTCCGCCTGGCGGGCACGCGCAGCGGGATGGGTATCAAGCCGAATGACCTGCAGGGCGCCTGGGCCTGCTCGGCCTGCCACGACGCTGTCGATGCGCGCAGTAAGACCGAGTTCAGACACGACGAGCTTCGCGTCATGCACATGGAAGGCATCGTGCGCACGCTCGATATCCTGGTGGCGGAAGGGAAGGTGGCAGCGTGACGGCCCTCAAGCTCAAAACCTACAAGCCAAAGGCCGTGCGCGCTCCGCGGATTGATCGCGAGGGCCTGGAGCAGGCAGCGCTACTCGCTGAGCTGAAGGTGCGCTTTCCTGAGGCATGGGAGCACATCCATCACGTCCCCAACGGCGGGCACCGACACAAGGCCACCGCGGCGAAGCTGAAAGCTCAAGGCGTGAAGGCGGGCATTCCCGACTTGGTGCTGACCATGGCCCGCGGTGGGTATTTCGGCCTCTACATCGAGTTCAAGGCCACTCCGCCAAACGACGCTGCGGTCTCCAGTAGCCAGCAAGCCTGCATCCGCCGCCTGAACGAGCAGGGCTATCTCGCCATCGTGTGCCGGGGGCACTTCGACGCCATGGAGCAGATCCGGGCGTATCTCCGACTGCCGAAAACTGTGGTGGCCGCATGAGCAAGACCCGCGCTGTGAAATTGTACGACGCCGAGATCCGCCGCCAAGCCGCCGACCTCGCCGTGCACGACCTGCGCGACCCACGTCACCCGGGGCTGTACCTGCGTTTCGGCCAGGATCGTCAGCGCGGGTCGTGGTACCTGGTCAAGGGCAAAGCCTGGAATCGCATCGCACGGTGGCCAGATCTGGGCGCTGCCGCTGTGGTGGCGGAGTTACCTGCGCTGCGTCAGCGGCTGCTGAATGACCCTGACGCCGCTGTCGCCGTCGGCGGCCTTGCTACCTGCGGCCAGTTGCTGGACTGGTACGGCGACCGCATGAGCCGTGATCGTTCGCTGTCCGCCAAGCGTAAGACCGGCTCGTTGTCGGCCATCAAGTGTCACCTGAAGCCGCGTCTGGACTCGACGCCGATTCGCAGCCTGAATGCCGCCGTCCTGGACAAGGAATTGATGTGGCCAGCGCAGCAGGAGCTTTCCCTGTCTTATGTCCGGCAGTTGTTCGGCCTGCTGGTGGTTGCGTTCCGCCAGGCGCAAAAGCTGGGCTTGATCGACACCAATCCCATGGCGGGGATCAAGTTCGTCGACTTCACCAAGGCCCGGATCGTACCGAAGGCGGCACGGCTGCGCGGCGTGCACTTGGTCGACGTGGTGCCCATGCTGGCCGGCCGCTTCGAACAGCAGCCGGGCGAGGCCATGCTGGCGCTGATGATGCTGTGCCATGGGACGCGTGTCGGTGAGACCCGGCAGGCGCGCTGGGCGGATATCTCTATCCCTGACGGCGAGTGGTTCATCCCTGCCGAGAACACCAAGACCCGCACCGAGCATCGCTTGCCCCTGACCGCACAGGCCAAGGCCATGCTGAGCCGTTACCGCGCAGTGCAGATCGCCCAGGGCTATGAAGGCATCTACCTGTTCCCTACACGGCGTGGCAGGGCGCTGAGCGAAGGGCAGGCGAGCGCCGTGTTCAACCGGATCGGTCAGGGCGAGTGGACCAGTCACGACCTGCGAAAGGTGGCTCGCACGGCGTGGACCGACCTTGGCATTGACGGCCACATCGGCGAAATGCTGCTGAACCATTCGCTGGGCAAGATCGCCAGCACCTACATCAACACCCAGGCCCGCGAGCAGCGTCTGGCCGCCTTGGTGAAGTGGCACAACTGGTTAGATGAACGTGGCTTCAAGGCTATTCACAACCTGACAGACGCCCAATACGAAGATTCGCAAAACCCTGCGCAAGCCTCGAACGGCGTGGGCTGCGAGGCATATTCAAACATTGTGAATGGCGAGGTTTTGAACTGATGAAAAAAAGCCATGGCCCCGCCTTCCGCCGCGAACTCAAGCCGCTGATGGAGTGCTCGTGGTGTCGCGGTGCGGGTCGAAAGAAAGAGGTTTTTTATGAGATCGACTGCATGCGCTGCAACGCATCTGGATGGGTAAGCCAAGGGACGGGCGAGGCTTTGCCGCTGGGGGAACTCGTGCCGCAACTGAGCATGCGATTGCGCAATATGGCCGCCGAATTGAACCGGGCTCGCCAAGGGCAGGGTGGGGCTCAGGAGCAGTACGAACAGAACAATCGCCGGGGCGCCGGCGGAACGAATTACACAGGGGACTGAGCATGAACACACGTAAGCCGCTGCACCGCCCGCTGGGCGACACAGAAAACATGCTCGAGCAATGGGGCTACTGGCGCATGAACGGCATGGGTGTGCCCAGCTATGCCTCGCCGATGTGGGCGATCATGCGCGACGTCCTGCCATCGGAATCGAAGGGCTACACTATCACTGACGATCTAGCCTGCGTTGTAGACGCGGCGGTCGCCAAGCTGTGCAAGCGCGAGCAACAGTTGGGCGACATGATCTGGCTCTACTACGGCGCCAAATGGCCAGCAGTTCGGGTTGGCCGCCATTACAAGGTCAGTGAAATGAAGGCGCGCGAGCTCATCAAGGCAGGTGCGGCCTGGATCGACTGCGTGTTGGAGACAGTGCGGGAAGCAGCATAAAACAGTTGTCCATATGGAATAACCCTGTTTTCATGGCACGGTGTTCAACGCATTGAGCGCGACACCCAGTCAATTAAGCCACGGCCAAGCGCTGGGTTTTTTATTGGCGGCAGTCTTTTGACTTCCCTCTGATGTCGATATGATGGCGATCAAGCCATCATCAAGAAGGGAATCTCATGCAGTCGTTATTTGCTAAAACGTTTGGCGGATTGAGCGGGCCGGTGTACCTCCGTCACTTTTTGTTCGGTGCAGCGATCGCCGCTTTGCTTATCAGCATCTCGCTCAGTGGTAATCACAAGGCAAACTTCGGTTTCATCGTCTTTGCGCTGATCAATACTGTCCTCTACCCATACGCCAGGTTTGTGTATGAGAGCGTCGTGGGATACATCGTTGGCAACAACCAGTTCTACTTCAACGCTGTGACGTTCGTTGTCGCGAAGTACTTCACGATAGCGATGTGCTGGGCATTCGCAATTTTCATTGCACCTGTAGGGCTCGTCTACCTCTTCATCCGAAACAGCAGGAACCCGACCATGTGACGCTAAACAAAGCCCGGCCGTTGCGTCGGGCTTTTGATGTCTTACATCCCAAAAAATCGAGGCGGCGTGTAGTAATGATCCAATTTCATAAGCGCCTCGAAGCCTTTAGCAGTGATGATGTGCTTCGGGCCGATTTGATGGTTCCGGTGGAGGACAAAACTTTCCTCAATCAGCCACTGTAGGACCGAGCGTACCTCGTTGTTTAGGTCGTGCCAGTCAGCACTGACTGCGAGATCTCCATCCACATAATCAACCTTTTCTTCGCTCAGCCCGATGCACGTCGGATCCGGATGGGCAGGGTTGGGAAACCTTTCGTATAGATGTCGCAGAATGCGCGTTGCCACTTCGTCAAAGCGTTCGATATTCAAAGCCATACACACCTCCATGGTGTTCGAAATACTGAGGTTAAGGTAAAGCGGGTCGGCTGTATGGAAGAGTGGTGCTCAATCAACCAAAATTGGCCTGAGGAAAGGGGAGCATCGAGCAGTTGCATTTGCCTTGGCTGACTTCAGGGACGCGTTTTCATTTCATATTGCTTTCAGTTATGCGCCTGCCTAGGACAGAGGTTCCAACGCACCTTTGCCACGCCTTGCGTTTCGGCGAATGTTTGTATGAGGCTGAGATACAGCCGCTTTGGCAACGCATCAGATGGAAGACCGGAGTGAAGGATGGCGATAACCCAAGCCTCGGTCTCATTCATGCGATATGCCTCATGAAGCGTAACTACTTTTACGCCCTGCAAAATGTAATGGATTTCATAGGTCCTAATTGAATGGCCGGTACCAGGCCAAGTGTCTGATGCGCTATTTAGGCTATTAATGATCATCCCGTTGACCACCCCCCCGTCGGTAACTCCAAGGCGTTAGCGCCATTAAGCAGACAGTCGAGTCAGAGCTGCAGGTTCTGTGCCACTAGGAGTGGTGCGACTGAAATGTCAATTCAGTCGTGTAATGGACTCGTCTGTGTGACTGGGCGAACGTTTGACAAGTTTCCCATACGAGCCTCGGCATTTGCCGGGGCTTTTTTATTTCTCCGCTCCCGTGCAGGGAGGGCAGTCGGATGTCGACGATGCCTGAAAAGACTCCTGAATTCTGGGCTTCGCTCTGGCTGGCACTGAGCAATCCACTTTGGCAGGGCGCAATTATGGCCTTCGCAATCTCGCTTCTCCGGATCATCTGGGACGCCAAGGAAACCAGCGTTCGCAGAACCTTGGCCGAGTCTCTGATCTGCGGTGGTTTGAGCCTGTCGGCCAGCACACTGATCGACTGGATGGGTTGGCCTGCGAACCTCTCGATTGCTGCCGGTGGCGCGATTGGCTTCATCGGTGTGAGCGCCGTTCGTGAGCTGATCATCCGCTTCATCGGCCGCAAGGTGGACACCCTATGAACACCATCAGATCGCTGGCTCTAGCTGGCTTGGTGCTGCTCGTGGCGCTGCTGCTGATCGGTATCCAGCAGTCACGCGTTATCGCCCTTCGCGGTGAGGTCGCCATCGAGACGAAGGCCAAGCAGGACGCCCTCGACGCCAACACCGAAAACCAGAAGACCATCAGCACGCTGCAAGCCGAGGTCGCAAGGAACGAAGCCTATCGGCTCGACCTGGACAAGCGACTGAAGGCAAGCGAGCAGAAAGCCGAACAGGCGAGGAAAGACTTTGAAGACCTCAAACGGAAGAGCCCGGCTGTTCGCAATTGGGCTGATCAGCCTTTGCCTGACGGCCTGCGCAGCAAAGCCCCAGCCAGCAACAAAGACAAGCGTGGTTCGAAGTGAGCCGCCGGTCATGGTGCCGTGCGAGCGCACCAGTGATGACACCTACGGCCTGTACAGCAACGGCGATGTTTGGGGATTGAAAGATCACGCCATCAAGCTGCTGGACACCTGTGCCGATCAGGTCGATGCCCAGATTCAGCGCAGTAAATCGAAGTGAGAGTAAGCTACGCTTATTTCACCAGTCGTAATTGAGGCTTGCCCATCGCCGTGATCGGTCTCGCCGTGCGGGGGTAATTTTTTAGCTGTGCTTGTAGCTTACTGTTGGCGTCAAGCAGCATAGATACTGCGCTAATGAGCCTAGGGTCATTTATTGGGCCCTCCGTGATCGAGTTCAAAGCTGTCAGTTGAGCCTCGAGAACGGTGTGAAGCGTTGAGAGTTCAGTAAGGGCATCCACTCCGGATTCCTCGAATATGATGTGGGTGATGACGCCCGCCGCGTTCGCTGTATCCGCGGCAGCAACATACGAAGGCCATTAGCTGGCAGTGAGGCGCAAAATCAGCGCCTCCATGATTTCAACAGACCAAGGCTTTGAAACGTATGTGATACCCGATTCCAGCCTATAAGCCGCGCCCCTTACGCCAGACGTAACAACGATAGGAAGTCCAGGGATTACCGACATTGCTTCGACTGCCAACTTCCCCCCGTTTGCCGTTCCCGGCATATGGAAGTCAGTCCACAGCAATCGGATCTCACTGGCCCCCTCACGCATAAATTCCAATGCTTCGTCCGCATTGCTGAAAATCAATGGCCTGAAGCCAAGCTCTGTGACCAGTTCGACCATGGCGTCTAACTGTAGAGGATCATCTTCGACCAGCATCGCTGAGCCGGAGCTTGCCGGCCGAGCTGGTAGATCGTTGTGAATCATCGCTTAGATTTCCATCAAAAGCGCGGCGCTGCCCTCACGGCCGCGCCGGCTTCCGCCCGTTGATATGGTCTGTCAGTGGGTGGCGACTATGCCAAACATCGTGCTCAAGTGCAGCACCAAGTCAACCCAATCGACGAGATGCGCCTGATTCTTGCCGCACACACCGGAGCAACCCAATATGGCCAGAGCACCGAAAAACGTACATCAACCAACAGCACCCGCGCCCGAAGCGGCACAGGGCGTAAACGTGAATGCTGAGGTGGGACGCCTAGAACGAATGATCAACGCGGCCACTATCAACGCCAAGACTGGTGGTTTGCCCAACGGCTACATCGTCGCCGTGCTTCACGCTCTGGCGTTGAAGGAAACGCAGCGGTTGCTCGGGCAGGAGTGACATGAGCTGTAGTGGATGCGCCGCCCGGCGCGATTGGATCAAGAAGTGGTCGAGGATTGGGTATGAACGAGCGCGTGATCTCGTTGTTGGAAAGGACCGTGGCAGCGCAGGAGGCTCAGGCCCAGGCGATGGCACAGATAGCCGAACGTCTCGACCTGCTGATTCAAGCAATGGCGGAGGAATCGGAAGATCCTGACGCTCAGCGACTGCGTTACATGGATGGCACGCCATGCCGTTGAGGCCACAGAAGCCCTGCAATGCCCAAGGCTGCAAGGCACTGACCCGGAACCCTCGGTACTGTGATGCCCACCTCCACCTGCTCAAGAGCCATGTCCGTGAGAAGCCCCGCGAGACAAGCGCTGCGCGTGGCTACGGCTACAAGTGGCAGCAGGCCAGAGCGGGGTGGCTGGTCAAGCATCCGCTGTGCGTGCACTGCGAGAGTCGGGGCAGGGTGACTGCAGCCAGCGACGTAGACCACATCACTCCACACAAGGGTGACATGGAGATGTTCTGGGACCGCACCAACTGGCAGAGCCTCTGCGGGCCGTGTCATTCGGCCAAGACGGCTGCCGAGGATGGCGGATTCGGTAACGCGAGGCGCTGAACCCCAAAAAAATCTCGAAAAATCAGAAAAAATGCTTGAAATTAGATGAATTATCGTTTTTGGGGTGGGGGAGGGTCAAAAGTCCAGTGCCTTCCGCTTCTAGACCGCGCCCTCAATCGTTTTTTCACACCCGCGAAATTAAAAGTTTAGGAGTTGCGCGATGGGAGGCACCGCCACGGTCGCCGGCCGTGGTCGCAAACCCAAGCCGACGGCGAAGAAAGCACTGGCCGGAAACCCTGGCAAGCGTGCGTTGAACACGTCTGAACCTAACTTTTCGACGGTGCAAAATGTCGATCCGCCCGAGTGGCTGAGCGAGCGCGCTGCCACGATGTGGAAAATGATCGTACCCGAGCTGCTGCGCGAGAAGGTCGTTGCCCTGACCGATCTGCACAACGTTGAAGCCTTCTGTGTAGCCTATGACAACTGGCGGATGGCGCAGGAGTCGGTGGCGAAGCACGGCATTGTGGTCGCCGGCGCCACCGGCGGACCGGTGAAAAACCCCGCACTCACCGCGGCGAACGAGACGATGCGGCAGATGGTGACTTTCGGCTCAATGCTCGGCCTGGATCCTGCCAGTCGGACGCGTTTGATAGGCGGGAACAAGGAAAAAGAAACCAACGAATTTGCCAAACTTTTGAGTTCATAGATGCCCAAGGCCCTGCACCCCAACGTCGACAAGGCGATGGCGTGGGGTCGGTCTGTGCTCCGAGGAAAGGTTCCGGCTTGCCGATTCATCCACTTGGCTATCCAACGCCACTTTGACGACCTAGCAGCCAGCCGCAAACGCGGGTACCGGTTCAAGTTCGACCCGGCCAAGGCGGAGAAGAAGCTAAAGCTTATTCAGCTCCTTCCGCACACCAAGGGCGAGTGGGCGTTCAAACGCCAACTCATCACGCTTGAGCCGTGGCAACTGTTCGGCATGGCGGTTACGTTCGGCTGGGTCCGGAAGAAGGGTGGCCACCGTCGTTTCCGCGAAAGCTACTGGGAAGTGCCGCGCAAAAACGGAAAATCGGTCATCGCGGCCGGTGTCGGCATCAGCATGTTCGTTGCGGACGGGGAGTACGGCGCTGAGGTCTACTCCGGTGCGACGACTGAGAAGCAGGCGTGGGAGGTTTTCAGGCCCGCGAAGCTGATGGTCAGCAAGTCTCCGATGCTGATCAAGGCGGCAGGCATTGAGGTCAATGCCTCAAACATGAACATCCCGTCCGACTTTAGCCGCTTCGAGCCGCTGATCGGTGACCCGGGTGACGGTGCTTCGCCCAGTTGCGCGATCGTGGACGAATACCACGAACACCGCACCTCGGCTCAATACGACACCATGCTTACCGGCATGGGCGCCCGCCGCCAGCCGCTGATGTTCATAATCACCACCGCCGGCGCTGATATCGAAGGCCCATGCTACGACAAGCGACGCCAGGTAATCGAAATGCTCGAGGGCACCGTCCCCGACGAAGAGCTTTTCGGTTTCATCTGGACCTTGGACGAAGGCGACGACTGGACCGACCCGAAGATGTTGGCCAAGGCCAACCCGAACCACGGGGTGTCGGTGTTCCAGGAGTACTTGGAGAGTCAGCAGGCCCGGGCAATTCGGTCCGCCCGATTCACCAACACGTTCAAAACGAAGCACCTCAACCTGTGGGTCAGCGCGAAGTCCGGCTTCTTCAACATGGAGGACTGGAAATCTTGCGAAGACAAGACGCTGACGCTCGAGCAGTTCGAAGGGCAAGAGTGGATCGCGTCATTCGACTTGGCCCGCAAGTTGGACATGAACTCAAGGGCGCGTCTGTTCTGGCGGGTGATTGACGGAAAAATCCATTACTACAGCGTCGGGCCGAAATTCTGGGTTCCGTACGACACCGTTTACAACAGCGACAACAAGCGTATGTCGGAGCGGTACCAGGCATGGATCAACTCCGGCCACTTGGAAGTGACCGACGGCGCCGAGATCGACTACCGCGAGATCCTTGAGGACACCAAGGAGGCAAATCACCAAGCTCCACTTCGCGAATCACCAATCGACCCACATGGCGCGACAGGATTGAGCCATGACCTTGATGATGAAGGGTTCAACCCGATCACGATCACCCAGAACTACACCAATATGTCGGACCCCACGAAGGAGCTCGAGGCAGCCATCACTGCCGGACGTTTCCATCATGACGGCAACCCGATCATGACCTGGTGTATCGGCAACGTCATCGGCAAGAACCTCCCAGGCAATGACGATGTGGTCCGTCCGATCAAGCAAGGCGATGACAACAAGATCGACGGCGCCGTTGCGGTGATCATGGCCATCGGCAGTGTGTTGCGGATTGTCGCTCAGGGCAGCGGTGGCGCTGAACAACTTATGGCTTCTATCCGAGACCCTATCTACCAATGAACACGCCAACCATCCTTTATCTGACCGCAGCTCTGTGTGGCTTTGGCCTGGTCACCTCGGGCGTCTACAACCTGGCCGGAACCGGTTGGGCTCTTATTACGGGCGCTGTCTGCTGTTTTGTTGCAGCGGCGTTCATCCGCAGAGGGTTGAGCAGTGAGTAGAACCCTTTCCCGCGTTCTCACCGCGGCCGCCAGTGCTCCCCGAGCTTCGTTGACGGAGTGGGTCGGAAAGACCATTCGGATGACGGATGGGGGATTTTGGGGGCAGTACTTCGGCACCTCGTCGAGTGGTAAGTCGGTAACCGTGAACAAGGCCATGCGCCTGACGGCTTGCTGGTCCTGTGTACGACTGATTTCAGAAACCATTGCCACTTTGCCGCTCGGCCTCTACCGCAAGATGGATGACGGTGGGCGGCAGACGGAAAGCGGCAACGACCTCCACTGGCTTCTGCGTAACAGCCCAAACAGCCGGATGACTGCCGTGCAGTTCTGGGAAGCCGTGGTCGCCTCGATGCTCCTGCGCGGCAACGCTTACGTTGAAATCCAGCGCTTGGGCACTCGTATCGTCGCGTTGGACTTCCTGATGCCCAATCGCGTCGATCTGGACGTCGACGATAAAGGGAATCTGATGTACTGGTACCGACCACCGAAAGGTGACCGCCGCCAGATACCCTCACAGGACATGATGCACATCCCGGCATTCTCGCTCGATGGCCAAGTCGGGCTTTCACCGATTGCCTATGGTGCGGATGTGTTTGGCTCGGCGATGTCAGCCGAGGATGTGGCCGGCGCCACGTTCAAGAACGGGTTACACCAGACCGTGGCATTCGAAGTAGACGCGACGCTCAACAAGCAGCAGCGAGACGAATTCCGCGACTACGTTCAGATGATTTCCGGGGCAATGAACGCTGGGAAATCCCCGGTCTTGGAGAAGGGCGTCAGCGCCAAGACCATTGGAATCAACCCTGTGGACGCGCAATTGCTCGAGTCTCGCGAGTTCAGCGCCGAGGATATCTGTCGCTTTTTCATGGTTGACCCGACACTAGTGGGCTATAGCGACAAGGCATCGAACTGGGGCACCGGGCTTGAACAGAAGCTACTGCGTTTCCTGACTTTCACGTTGCGGGCCTACATGCGCAGGATCGAGGAAGGCATAAGCCGCAGCCTGCTGTCCCCGGGTGACCGGCGCGTGATCTACCCGGAATATTCAATCGAAGGATTACTTCGTGCTGACAGCGCAGCCAGGGCTGCCTTCTACTCGCAAATGGTCCAAAACGGTATCTACACCCGTGATGATTGCCGAATTCGGGAGAACCTGCCCCGGCGCGGTGGCAATGCTGATGTTCTGACCGTGCAAACCAACCTTTCACCCATTGACCAACTCGGTCGAGAGAATGACGGGCAAGCCGCAAGGGTTGCTCTGCAGAACTGGCTCACCCAGCCGGAACCTTCCAAGGAGTAACCCATGCAACTGAACGTGAAAGCTGGCAGCTTCCGCTGCGAGCTGAGCCCGCGTGCGCTCGAAAAATGGAATCCGGCTCTACGCGCGGCGGTGGAGACCTCATCCGACACCATCACCATCTACGGGGTAATCGGCGAAGACTGGTATGGCGACGGCGTCACGGTTAACCGGATTGACGCGGCGCTGCGGGCCATAGGCGACAAGCCGGTGACCGTCTACATCAACTCCCCAGGTGGCGATATGTTCGAAGGGATCGCCATCTATAACCGCCTGCGTGAGCACAGTCAGGAAGTCACGACCAAGGTTCTCGGTATGGCCGCTAGCGCGGCGTCGATCGTTTATCTCGCAGGTGCCAAACGGCAAGTCGCTTCAAGCGCATTCCTCATGATTCACAACTGCTGGACGCTGTTGGCGGGCAATCGCAACTACCTGCGTGACGTGGCTGATGACATGCAGGAGTTCGACGCGGCCATGGTTGATCTGTACGCCGAAACGAGCGGACAGCCTGGCGCCGACATCGCCGAGATGATGGACGACGAAACCTACATTCGCGGCAAGCGTGCTCTGGAACTGGGCTTTGCTACCGGGCTGCTCACTGCCGACGAGGTCGTCGAGCGTGAGGACGAGGCCAGCCAGCAGACCAACGCCCTCAAAGCGATGGACGTGGCACTCGCTAAAGCCGGAGTCACGCGCAACGAACGCCGCGAACTCTTCGCAAATTTCAAGTCCAGCACGCTTCGCGCTGCTGGCGGGGGCACGCATGACGCTGCCCCGACCGACAAGCCTCGGGCTGTCGCGCCAGACCTTTCCGCCTCTCTGAGCGCGGCAACCGACCTTCTCAAATCCCTCAAAGGAAAATGACCATGGACTTCGAAGCCCAAGTCAAAGAGCTCAACGCCAGCCTCAAAGGCATTGGCGATCAAATCAAGGCCCAGGCGGAAGCCAGCCAGAAGGAAATCACGCGGCACGGCGAAATGCAGGCGGAGACCCGCGCCAAGGTTGACGAACTGCTGACCAAGCAGGGCGAGCTCCAAGCGCGCGTGTTGGAGGCCGAGCAGAAGCTGGTCAATGCAAGTCCCAGCGCTCCACGCAACGAACCGATTCAGAGCGCCGGCCAGTTGGTCGTTGCCAGTTCGGAGATGGAGGGCGTCAGTTCCTCCTTTCGCGGTTCGCGTCGCATTTCCGTCCCGCGTGCAGCGATTACCACCGCCTCAAGCGGCAGCCTGGTTGAGACCGACCGCCAGCCGGGCGTGATCGCGTCACCACAGCGTCGCCTCACGATTCGTGACCTCGTCGCACCTGGCACCACGGGTAGCAACTCGATTGAGTACGTCCGCGAAACAGGCTTCACCAACAACGCGGCTCCTGTGGCCGAGACCACTGCGAAGCCGTACTCGGACATCGAGTTCGCTTTGGCGACGGCGAACGTGCGCACTATCGCGCACCTCTTCAAGGCAAGTCGCCAGATTCTGGACGACGCTTCGGCTCTGCAGAGCTACATCGATGCCCGGGCGCGGTACGGCCTCCTGATGGTTGAGGAGGCCCAGTTGCTGTATGGCAACGGTACCGGTGCCAACTTGCAAGGCCTCATGACGGTCGCTCAAGCCTACGCTGCGCCTGCAGGGGTGACTGTTGTCGGGGAACAGCGGATCGACCGTCTTCGTCTGGCACTGCTGCAGGCTGAACTGGCTGAGTTCCCATCTGACGGTATCGTCATCAACCCGATCGACTGGGCAGCCATCGAGCTGACGAAGGACGGGGAAGGGCGCTACATCATCGGCGAGCCTCAAGATGGCACCACCCCACGCCTGTGGAATCGCCCAGTTGTGTCCACCCAGGCCATGACGCAGGACGATTTCTTGGTGGGCGCCTTCAAACTCGGCGCGCAGATCTTTGATCGCATGGAAATCGAAATCCTCATTTCGACCGAGAACACCGACGACTTCGAGAAGAACATGGCGACCATTCGTGCGGAAGAGCGTTTGGCCTTCTCGATCTATCGCACCGAGGCTTTCGTGACCGGTTCTCTGACCGAGTAACCAATCTACCGGCCGGGAAACCGGCCATTTGGAGGTTTGTATGGCTGATGTACTGATCAAGCCGCTGCGCAGCTATGAAGATCGTGGGAAGGTCCGCAAGCGCAACGACGACCCTTATCCCGCGCCGCAGTCGTTGGCGAAGGAACTGATGCAGCAAGGTCTCTGCGAGATCGTCGGCGAGGCTCCCATCGAAAGCGCTGAGGAACCCGAAAAACCGCCGACGAAGCCACAGGCCAAGCCATCCGCCAAAGCCAAGGACTCCTGAAAATGAGCGCGATCGACATCGAAACCGCTATGCACCATCTGCTGGCCGAGCCTGAAGATCAGGATCTCGTTCAAGCCATGCTTGATGCAGCGGAGGAGTCGGCCGCGCAGTTCATCCAGCGTCGTATCTATGCCGATCAAGTATCTTTGGATGCGGACCGGCTTCTCGTTCCAGAACTGCGGGCCAATGCACGAGCCGTTTATGACCAGGCGATCGCCGCTGCCGATGAGGTTAGCACCGGCTGTGACCGGCAATCCGCGATCAAGGATGCCGAGTTCATTTACGGGGTCGCGCTCGTCGACGCAGATAGCCGTGTTTATGGCGTCGTCCTCAACCCCGCAATTCAAGCCGCTTGCCTCCTGATTCTCGGACACCTCTTTGCGAACCGTGAGGATGTCATTGTAGGCAGTGCGGTTGCTGAAATGCCCATGGGTTCCAGACCATTGCTGATGCCATACCGCATCAAGATGGGTGTGTGATGCAGGCTGGCAAGCTGCGGCACCGCATCGATTTCCAGATTCAGGGCGAGGTGCAGGACCCTGTTACCGGCGAGATGGTGCCTGGTTGGGCAACGGTCTGGCCAAAGGTCCCTGCTTCAGTAACACCGCTCAGTGCCCGCCTGCTGTTCGCGGCGCAGGCAGCCCAGTCCGAGGCGACGGCTCGCATCGTGATTCGATACCGCCTCGGCGTGCTGCCAACCATGCGGATCATCTACCGAGGCGAGGTCTACGACATCAAGGGCCCGGCGCTGCCGGACCCAGACTCTGGCCTGGAATACCTCACCATTATGGTGGCGAAAGGGGTGAACGATGGCTGACGGTGTCGAGTTCAAGCTCGAGGGAATCGATTCGTTGGTTTCCAAGCTTGAGGCGATCAGCTATGACGCCAAGCGCAAAGGCGGGCGCTCGGCGCTCCGCAAGGCCGCTCAAATTGTGGCCAACAAGGCCAAGGAAGGCGCGCAGCGGATCGACGACCCGGCAACGGGCCGATCCATCGCTGCCAACATCGCGCTCCGCTGGAACGGCCGACTGTTCAAGAGCAGCGGCGACCTGGGATTCAGGGTCGGCGTGCTGCACGGCGCTGTCTTGAAGAATGGCGGCGACACCAGCGCGAATGCACCAACACCCCACTGGCGGTTGCTGGAGTTCGGCACGGCGAAGATGCGTGCGCAGCCGTTCATGCGCAAAGCCTTGGCTGATCACATCAGCGAGGTGACCAACACCTTCGTCACCGAATACGAAAAAGCCATAGACCGGGCGATCCGGCGCGCGACAAAGAAAGGAACGACAGCGTGAATTCAGCCCCTATCTTTGCCGTGTGCGCCGCCGATGCGGGCGTGACCGCGCTCCTTGGCGTGTCGCCCACCAGGCTTTACCCGTTCGGGGAAGCGCCCGAGGGGGTCGCCAAGCCCTATGCGGTCTGGCAACTGGTCACCGGAAGCCCCGAGAACTACCTGGCCGGTCGCCCAGACTTGGACGGCTACACCCTGCAGGTGGACGTCTACGGCGCCACCGCTGCTTCGGCCCGCGCTGTGACCACGGCCATCAGTACCGCCATCGAGTTGCAAGCCTACGTGACGCGCTGGGGCGGCGAGAGCAAGGACACCGAAACAAAGCTCTACCGATCCAGCTTCGATATCGACTGGCTCGTCCCCCGATAGTCACACCCAAACCATCCGGCCCGCCTTGTGCGGGTTTTTTTATGCCCGACATTTGGAGATCAGCATGTCGATTCTGTCCCAAGGAACCCAGATTTACGCCCTGGTGCCCCCGCTCAATGGCAACGGTGCTCGGACTGTGCTGGCGATCGAGTGCGCGACGGCGTTCAGCCCAGGCGGCGCTCCCGCTGACCAGATCGAGGACACGTGCCTTGAGGATCAGGAGCGCAGCTATAAGAAAGGCCTGCGAACGCCGGGTCAGGCCTCGTTGACCGTCAACGCAGACCCGAACAACGCCAGTCATATCCGGCTGCATCAGTTGTCCGAGGCTGATGGCGATACAACCATCAACTGGGCTGTAGGTTGGTCCGATGGAAAAGCGCCTCCGACTGTCAATGCCGATGGTGATGACTTCGAATTGCCGACTTCACGGACTTGGTTCGTGTTTCGGGGGTACGTGTCGGACTTCCCCTTCGACTTCGCGGCGAACACAGTAGTCAGCACCGCCGCGACGATTCAGCGGTCGGGCGGTTCGGCCTGGATTCCAAAAACCACGCAGGCCGGCGCATGAAACTGACTCTGGAAAGCCTGAAATCGGTGGGCGCCTTCACAGGGCGCCCGGTCGAGAAGGAAATCAAGTGGTCGCAGGGCGACAATGAATACACCGCCACCGTGTTCATCCGCCCGCTGGGCTATCAAGCCGCTGTCAGCGATGTCACCGCGCTGAACGGAAAGCATGACAACCTCGCGGGCCGTATTGCCGCGAGCGTCTGCGATGAAGAAGGCAATCCTGTCTTCACCGTGGGCGATATCACCGGCACTGCCGATCCTGAGCGCGGCGCCTTGGACGGACGGCTGACGGTTGCGCTGCTGGCGGCCATCTTCGAGGTGAACAACCTGGGAAAGACGACGCCTTCACCGCCATCGAAGAGCTCTGGCACGAACTCGCCATCACGTTCGGATGCACGATCGCGGAAGCCCAAGAGCGACTGAGTCTTCGTGAGTTTAACCGGTGGGCCAAGTACCGGCGCGAGCGCGGATCGCTGAACCCCGCTGCTCGCATCGAGCGGGCGGTTGCGTTGCTGACCACCATCTATGCCAACAGGATTTCCAAGGACAGCGATTTCAAGCTTTCCGACTTCCTGCCTCATGAGGCTGCCCGGGAACTGAGCCTTGAGGAAGCGATGGAGGCGTGGGCCTGATTATCTCGGAGACAATGAATGGCCAACTCACTGGGCACCCTGACGCTTGATCTGATTGCGAAGATCGGTGCCTTCACTGGCCCGCTGGACAAAGCAAGTCGGGAGTCCAAGAAGCGTACTGCCGAAATCGCCAAGTCGTTTGACAGCCTGGCGAAGGGCGTAGGGGCGGCCGTGGGTTCGCTCCCGGCGGTGCTCACCGCACTGGTCGTGCACTCGGCCAGTGTGGCAAAGGAGATATCGAACCAGGCGGCCCTGGCCGGTCTGGGCACGACGGAATTCCAGAAGTACACGGCTGGCGCTCAAAGCGTCGGTATCCAGCAGGACAAGTTGGCCGACATCTTCAAGGACACCAACGACAAGCTCGGGGACTTTGCGAACACCGGTGGCGGGGCGCTCAAGGACTTCTTCACCAATATCGCGCCCAAGGTCGGTGTCACGGCCGACAGCTTCAAAAAGCTGAACAGCAAGGACGCGCTGGCGCTGTACGTGACGAGCCTCGAAAAGGCCAACGTCAACCAGCAGGAAATGACCTTCTACATGGAGGCGATCGCCAGCGACTCCACCGCCCTGGTCCCGCTGCTGCGCAACGGTGGCAAGGCTTTCGACGAGCTCGGCGCTTCGGCTGAGGCTGCTGGGGTCATCCTGGACGAAGGCACGATCGCGGCGGCCAAGCAGTTCGGGATCGAGGTCCAAGGTCTGGAGCAGTATCTGACCTCTGCGAAAACCATGCTGGCCGCCGAGTTCCTGCCGGTACTGGCGCAGTTCACCAAGGACATCAATTCGTCGGCCAAGCAGGCAGGCGGCCTGAAAGGAGTGGTGGGCGACCTCGGCGAGAAGCTTGTCGAATCCACTGCGTTCGTGGTCAACGCAGGCGACGGGGTGGTTCGGGTTTTCGATATCGTGGCCAACACCCTGGTCGGCTTGTTCGCCACCGCCGTGGGCCACACCGATAATCTCGCCGCGCAGGCGAACGCGGCGCTAGGGGCATTGACCTTCGGGCAGACCTCCAAAGAGTTCAAGCAGAACGCTGCCGACTTCGCCAACAGCGCCCAAGTGCAGTTCGGCGTCGCTGCGCAAGCGGCTGGCAAGATCAGGGAAGACCTCGAAACACCGCTGGCGGGCGACAAGTTCAAAACCTACGTGGCCAATGCCAAGGCCGCTGCGGCGGAACTGGCCAAGACCAGTCTGTCGGTTACCCCTGGCACCGGATCTGGCGTTGACCCCGCTGCCATTGCCGCGGCCGCTGCTGCTGCAAAAAAGGCTGCATCTGACGCGGCCGCTGCCGCCAAGAAGATTCAGGACTCTTTCAAGGACTCCGAGACCGACCTGCAACGGCAAATCGAACTGATCAACACCTCGGTCGATGCCCGGAAAAACGCCACGGAAGTCGCAAAGGTCCAGTTCGAAATCGAGTCAGGGAAGTTGGTTGGCATCAATGCGGACCAGCAAAAGCGATTGCTTGGGTTAGCTGCCGAGCTGGATGCAAAGAAGAAGCTCAAGCAGGCGAACGAAGACGAGGCCAAGGCCGCTGCCTACGCCGCCACGCTCGATGCGGCCAACCGGACAGCGAAGTCAGGCTTCGATCAAGAGATTGCGGGTATTGGTCTCGGCGACAAGGCGCGCGACCGGCTGAAACAGGATCTTGCCATCCGGGAAGATTACAACCAGCAGATGGCTGACCTGCAGAAGCAGTTCAATACCGGCGACCTCAGTCCGGAAAACTTCAAAAAACAAACCGGGCAGCTCAAAGCCGCATTGGCCGAGCGCCTGGCGATCCAGCAGGACTATTACACCGGTTTGGACCAAGCCCAGGCCGACTGGACCAATGGGGCGACGGCTGCTCTGGCCGACTATCTCGACAGCGCTCAGGACGTGGCAGGACAAACCAAGGGCCTGTTCACCAGCGTCTTCACCGGGTTGGAAGATGAGGTCAGCAGTTTCGTCGTGAACGGCAAGGCGTCGTTCGCGGACTTCACGAAGTCGGTGCTGGCGGACCTGGCCAAGATTGCGGCGCGCCAGGCGGCTAGCGGGCTGCTCTCGGCAGGCGTCTCGGCAATCGGTGGTCTGTTTGGTGGCAGTGGAGCCGCGGGCTCGTCCCAATCGGACTACACCGGTACAGCCTTCGCGAACTGGACGAAGACCCAGGCGAAGGGCGGGGCGTGGCTGGACGGCATTCAGATGTTCGCCAAGGGCGGTGCATTCACAAACGGTTTGGTTTCCTCGCCAACTGCATTCGGCATGGCTGGCGGAAACCTCGGGCTGATGGGCGAGGCGGGCCCTGAGGCGATTCTGCCGCTATCCCGCACCTCTGACGGCTCGTTGGGGGTGAAGGCGATTGGCGGCGGGGGGGCGGCATCCTCCACTCAGGTGCTCATTCAACAAACGATCGCGGTGCCTGATTCAGGCGGCGGCGCTTCCACTCAGGACGTACAGGCGGTCGGCCAGGCCTATGCGGACACAGCGAAGCGCGGGGCCCAACAGGCAATCGCCGAGGAACTTCGCCCGGGTGGCGCGATTTGGAGGGTCATCAATGGCCGTTGAGACATTCACCTGGTGTCCAAGGATTGAGCCGACCAGTGCGCCGGGGTACCGGGTGCGCTCATCGAAATTTGGCAACGGTTATGAGCAGGTGGTGGGCGACGGGATCAACAACCGCGAGGACAGTTGGCCCCTCACCTTCGTCGTGAACGAAACGGTGGCCCGGCAGATCAAGGCCTTCCTTGACCGCCACGGCAACTTCAAGTCGTTCTTCTGGACGCCGCCGCTGGGCGAGCTGGGCTTCTGGCGCGCCACCGCACCGGCGATCACACCCAATGGTGCTGGGGTTTACACGCTAACCACCACCTTCACCCAGTCATACCTTCCATAGGTCCAACATGCCGCTGATTCAAAACCTGCAGGAGCTTGAGCCCGGCAGTGAGGTATTGCTATTCGAACTGGACGGCAGCGACTACGGCGCCGACGTGCTGCGCTTTCATGGGCATTCCATTCCCTACACGGCCGCGGAATTGTTGGCCGCTGGCGCCGATGCGGATCAACTGCCAGCCAAGTCGATCTGGTGGCAGGGCAACGAGTACGGCGCGTGGCCGATGCAGATCGACGGCATCGAGGCCAATGGCGACGGCACGGCAGTTCGCCCGAAGCTGTCAGTCGGGAACGTGAATGGGCGGATCACCGCTCTGTGTCTTGCCTTCGAGGACCTGCTCGAGTTCAAGCTGACCATGCATCACACGCTGGGCACCTACCTCGACGCCGAGAACTTCCCGGCTGGCAATCCCAGCGCCGACCCCACGCAAGAGTCGATCGAGGTCTGGT
Source organism: Pseudomonas sp. GD03842 (assembly GCF_029841165.1). Lineage (NCBI taxonomy): Bacteria > Pseudomonadati > Pseudomonadota > Gammaproteobacteria > Pseudomonadales > Pseudomonadaceae > Pseudomonas > Pseudomonas sp. GD03842. The sequence goes on from NZ_JAOCEA010000002.1 coordinate 86,449, forward strand.
ACCTCGACCAGAAGACCTCGGAAAACGGATCGAGCGTGACGTGGGAGTTGGCCAGCCCTGGTGACGTGGGCGGGGAGTCGATCGGCAGGCAAATGACGACGCTTTGCCACTGGTGCATGACGGGTGGATACCGCGGGCCGAACTGCGGCTACACCGGTCCCTATCGGGACAAAGACGGCAACCTCACCGATGACCCCGAGAAGGACGAATGCGATGCCACACTGGCGCGCGGGTGCGTGCCTCGGTTCGGTGATGGTAACCAATTGCCCTTTGGCGGTTTCCCAGCCGTCTCGCTAATCGCCCGGAGTTGATCATGCTGAAACACATCCTCAAGGCGGTGCAGGCGCACGCGGCCGCCGAGTACCCACGGGAATCCTGCGGGCTGCTGATCAGTGTTGGTCGGAAGCAGCAGTACCTCCCTTGCGCAAACACCGCGGGCGACCCGAACGAAGAATTCAGAATCGCTCCAGAGGAATATGCCGCGGCTGAAGACCAGGGCGAAGTCATCGGCATTGTGCACTCGCATCCGGACGCAACCAGCAGGCCTTCGCCGCGTGATCTGGCCATGTGCGAAGCAACTGAACTGCCATGGCACATACTTTCATGGCCCGAAGGGGATCTGCGGACCATTCTGCCCACCGGGAACACGCCGCTGCTCGGACGGCCGTTCGTGCACGGCGCCTGGGACTGCTGGCAGGTCTGCGCGGATTGGTACAAGCGCGAATGGGGGCTAGAGTTTGAAGCCTTCAAGCGTGAGGACGGTTGGTGGGAAAAGGCTGATGGCCCGAGCCTGTATGAGCAGGCCTACGAGGCTGCTGGCTTTGAGCGAGTCGGAGCTCCGCAGCGCGGCGATATGATCGTGATGGATGTAGGGCGCACTAAGCACCCGAACCACGCTGGAATTTACCTTGGCTCCGAGCCGCAGCTTTCCGGCGAATCGGCGGCTGTACACGGCGCAGGTCCATTCCTGCTTCACCATCTGTACGGCAAGCCCTCCGAGATCATCGTGTTCGGCGGGCCATGGCACGACAGAACGCGCCTGATCCTCAGGCACAAAGATGCGAAACAATGAGCGGCGATGCCGCGGGAGAAACCAATGAACCAGCCAGATCCATACACCCCTGGCATCGCTTGGCGTCGCGGGTTCAAGAACCCTGCGCGTGCTCCAGCCGAAACCGACGTTCAGGATGGGCGCGCCGAGTATCTACTCAGCGGCCCGTTTCGTATGGCCGAAGGATCCAAAATTGAAGTCATCAACGGGCAATTGAAGTGGTCCGGTGGGAGATCACGCTCTAGCTGAGATGATGGAACACTCGAGCCAGGCGCCCATCGGCGTGAGCGTAGGCGAAGTGATCAGCCATGACGAGGACGAACTCCTTGCCGGCGGTAGAGAACTCTTTTTTAAGAATTTCAAGGCTCTTTGTGGTGAGGAAGGAGTACAACTGGCTATCGTTGTGCTGATAGACACCACCTTCAGCAACAGCGCCACAGATTGACCCGACTTCCGGGTAGTTGGTAATAAGCAGGTATGGAAACAGCTCTCGACTCACATCGACCTCCTAGGTCAGATTGCCCCGGTCCATGAGCTTGCAGGCAACGAACCGGGGCTCAGGTTATTTGGTTTGCGTCATTACGATCAGACGCCAAAGCACTTCTGACTTGTCAGGGTGCTGGTGTCTGTTTTGCGGTGGGAAAGGATCTCTGTGATTGGATGTGATCTCGTGACCACACCCTTCGCAGCGATAGATTCCGGAAACTGGGACCGTGTCTCCGATTTCGTAAAGCGTGTTCCAGTGTGCGTTTCCCGGTTGATTGGTGTTCAGAATGAACTTCCGGGTTTCTTGCGTAACGAGCGCCATAGGCCTCTCCTCATTCATTAGGAAGGCAGAACGCTACTATGAGTGGATCCAATCTTGTTACTGGCCTTTTGTACACGCTGGATGGGCAGACAGGCCGGTGATACCCTCCAAGCTTTATCAATGAGGGATCATCATGAGAATTCTCGTCGGAGCGCTTGCAGTTGCTCTGTTGGCTGGATGTTCGTCCAATCCGATATCACTAAGGGACGCAAAACAAGCGCCTGCAGATAAAGTCTTTGCGTTCCAATCGGCCCCAGTCGGGGCTGCTGGAAAGATCACCGTGCTGCGTGACGGTGGAGTGAACGGTTCTGCCTGCGACTTTGTAGTCTACGTGGATGGGAAGAAATCCGCGGAATTAGGTTCAGGAGAGAAGGCGTCATTCTTGGTCAGCGCCGGAACTCACAATGTCGGTGCCGGGGTTTCAGGCGTGGGTCTGTGCTCCGGTCAAGCGATCAGAACCTTCGCGGTAAATGTAACGAGTTCGAACGACTCTACAGTTCGACTTAGTTCGGATATGACCGGGATTACTATCGGCCCATACGTCGAATATCAATGACATCAACAACTCTGAAAGCCGCAATGACGCGGCTTTTTTTGTGGGAGAAAACATGCGTTCATCTGCCAGAACCACTGTCTACCTTTCAGGGTCACTGATCAGAAAGTTTTTCCGGAAGAAAGAGTATCTTTTGGATAGCGGCGATGGCTGGGAGGCGCTCCGGGCCCTGAAAGCCACCGTTCCTGGCTGGGCTGAGGAGATCGCCAGGCTTGGAAGGCTAGGGATGCGCTTTGCGGTATTCCGCAACAGAAAGAATGTCGGCGCTAAAAACCATCAACTGATGGACCTTGCGGGTACAACAGACATCCGAATTGTCCCTATTGTCCAAGGCGCGAAACGAGCCGGAATTTTGCAAACTGTCATTGGCGTTGCTCTGATTGTTGCATCATTCTTCGTCGCACCCGGAGCCCAAGCGGGAGTACTCGCAGCGGGGATTGGCGCCTCGGCCGGCGGGGTCCTTCAACTGCTCAGCCCTCAGGTCGGCGGTTTGAAGCAAAGTGCATCGCCTGAAAACTTGCCCAGTTACGCCTTCGGCAGTGCAAAGAACACCGTCGCGAGCGGCAACCCCGTACCAATATGCGTTGGCAATCGCAGATGGGGTGGGGCCATCATTTCCGCTTCCATCGTCGCCGAAGACAAAGCCTGACCCTGAACTGGAAACACCCGGCCGCCAATTGGCGGTTTTTTTGTGCCTGGAGAAAAGCATGGGCGTAGTTGAACACCTTGATATCCACGGCTCGAAGGGCGGGGAAAGCAAGCCAAAATCGCCGATCGAGGCCGCCGACAGCCTGCGCTCTACCAACTTGGCCAAGATACTGATCGCGGTGGGCGAGGGTGAATTCGACGGCGTCCCGACGGCTGCGGACATCTATCTCGACAACACGCCGATCAACGATGCCAGCGGCAACGTCAACTTTCCCAACGTGAAGTGGGATTGGCGCTCGGGTTCGGTGGAGCAGGACTACATCCCCGGCATCCCATCTGTTGAAAACGAGACCACCGTCAACGTTGAGTTGCGCAGCGACAGCCCATGGGTGCGGTCCGTCACCAATACCCAACTGTCGGCCGTGCGCGTGCGTCTGGCCTGGCCAGTCCTTCAGCGCCAAGATGACAACGGCAACGTAGGCGGGTATCGCATCGAGTATGCGATCGACGTGGCCACAGATGGGGGCGCTTATCAGCAGGTGCTCAGCGAAGCCGTCGACGGCAAGACCACCACCCGCTATGAGCGCTCGCGCCGCATCGATCTGCCCCCGTCGACGTCTGGCTGGCTTATTCGCGTCCGTCGTCTGACTCCGAACCAGAACACCAACAAGATCGCGGACACAATGATCATCGCGGGCCTTACCGAGGTCATCGACGAGAAACTGCGGTATCCGAACACGGCGCTCCTTTACATCGAGTTTGATGCCGAGCAGTTCAGCAACATTCCTGCCGTGACGGTGAAGTGCAACGCCCGCAAGTGGCAGGTGCCGAGCAATTACGACCCAGTCGCGCGCACCTACAGCGGAGTATGGGACGGCACCTTCAAGCAGGCCTGGACCAACAACCCGGCGTGGATCACGTTCGGCATCTGCACGGTTGACCGCTTCGGCCTGGGTAAGCGCATCAAGCCGTACATGGTGGACAAGTGGGAGCTTTATCGGATCGCTCAGTACTGCGACCAACTGGTACCCAACGGCATTGATGGCCAAGAGCCGCGTTTCCTGTGCGACATGAACCTGCAGGGCAAAGCCGAAGCCTGGACGCTGCTGCGGGATATCTCGGCTATCTATCGCGGGATGACCTATTGGGCGCAGGGCCAGTTGATCATGCAGGCCGACATGCCGCGGGCGCAGGATTTTGATTACGTCTTCACCCGCGCGAACGTGATTGATGGCGAGTTTACCTACGGCAGCGCCTCCTCCAAGACGCGTTATACGCGCGCCATCGTCAGCTACGACAACCCGGCCAACAACTATGACACCGATGTGACGTCTTTCTCGGACGTTTCGCTTCAGCGGCGACTGGGCGACACCCCTGTCGAAATAACCGCCATAGCCTGCACTCGCACATCCGAGGCTCAGCGCCGCGGAAAGTGGGTGGTGCTGAGCAACAATCAGGATCGCACGGTAACGTTCAAGACTGGGATGGAAGGGGCGATCCCGCTCCCTGGCTTCATCATTCCGATCGCTGACTCTCTGTTGGCGGGCCGGGAGATCGGCGGCCGTATTTCCGCGGCGACCGGGCGCGTCGTGACGCTGGACCGTGACACCCAGGCCAAAGCGGGTGATCGGCTGATCATCAACTTGCCCAGCGGCAAGGCAGAAGGCCGGACCGTGCAGTCGGTCGCCGGGCGGGCGATCACCGTTACGACGGCCTACAGCGAAACGCCGAGCCCACAGTTGCAATGGGCGCTCGACGCCGATGACCTGGCCATTCCCTTGTATCGCGTCCTCAGCACCAAGCGCACCGCCGACGGCGAATACGAAATCTCGGCGCTGCAGTACGAGCCGAGCAAGTTCGCCTACATCGACACCGGCGCGCGCCTGGAAGAGCGGCCGATCAGCGTGATTCCGATCACGGTTGTACCGGCGCCGGCGAGCGTCACGCTGACGTCGACCACCGCCATTGCGCAAGGGCTGGCTGTCACCACGATGACCATCACCTGGCCTGCGGTGAACGGCGCTGTCGGCTACGACGTGGAGTGGCGCAAGGACAATGGCAACTGGGTCAAGGTGCAGCGCACTGGCGCGACAAGCGTCGACATCGTGGGCATCTACGCGGGCGCCTACCTGGCCCGCGTCCGTGCGGTGAGCGCTTACGACATCTCGTCGATCTGGCGCACCTCGATCCTGACCCAACTGAACGGCAAGGAAGGATTGCCACCTGCCGTGACCTCGCTTGTGGCCACGTCGCTGCTTTTCGGAATTCACCTGAAATGGACTTTCCCACCAGGTGCGGAAGACACCCAGCGGACCGAGATCTGGTACGGCCCAACGCCGGAATTGGAAGCCGCTACCAAACTCAGCGACCTAGCGTACCCGCAATCTGAGTACGCTATGCAGGGGCTGCTGGCGGGCGTGACGTTCTTCTTCTGGGCGCGGCTGGCGGACCGGACAGGGAATATTGGCCCGTGGTACCCGGTCGGCATCGGTGTGATGGGGCAGAGCAGTTCCGAGGCCGGGCCGATCCTCGACATGATCGCCGGGCAAATTGGCGAAACGGAGCTCGGCCAGGACCTGCAGGACAAGATCAACAAGATTGACGACCTGCAGGACCAGATAGACGCGTTGGACGGGCTGAAGGCTTACGACCCGGACGATACCTACACCGACGGCCAGATGGTGATCGTCGATGGCAGGATCTACCAGGCTTCCGGTTCTGTGCCAGTCAATACGCCGCCCCCTGATCCAGCCCATTGGATCGATGTGGGCCAGAGCGTTGAGACGGCCACCGGTCTTGCTCAGGAACTGGAGCAGACCAAAGCCGAAGTCGATGCGCTCGCGGCTGAAGTCACCAGTACGCAGACGCTACGAGCTACCTTCCGGTACGATAACGGCGAGGGTGATCTGGCGGACGCTCTGAAGGGCTGGAGCAGCACCGCGAGCATCGCGGCCGAATCGAAAGTCCGGGCGTCTGAGAATGAGGCAACAGCTCGGCAGTTGGTGGTGGTTACCGCCCAAGTCAACGACAACGTGGCGCAAGTGACTGACCTCAGGCAGTCAGTGGCCACCGATAAGGCCGCTACCGCCACAGCGCTTACCCAGGTCAACGCCCGGGTGGACGACAACACTTCCTCGATTCAGCAGGCAGCCACTGCCTACGCAGACACCTCTGGCAAGCTGTCGACGATGTGGTCGGTGAAGATGCAGCTCAACGCCAACGGCCAGTACGTGGCTGCGGGCATTGGGTTGGGTATCGAGAACACCGGCGCCGGGCTGCAAAGCCAATTCCTTGTTTCGGCGGATCGATTCGCCATTGTGAACACCCTGGCGGGCGGGGCTGTATCTGTTCCATTCGCTGTGCAGGGCGGCCAGGTGTTCCTGAATCAGGCGTACATCCAAGACGGCACGATCACCAACGCGAAGATCGGCAGCTATATCAGTTCGACAAACTATGTGGCAGGCCAGCAGGGATGGATCCTGAACAAGGACGGGACGCTGGAAATCAACGGCATTGTTCCTGGGCAAGGGCGACTGGTGATTAACGCGCAGAACGTCTCGGTTTACGACGCCAACGGAGTGCTGCGTGTGCGTCTCGGATATCTGGGGTGATCGATGGCTTATGGGATGCGGATATGGGGCGCCGACGGGGCGCTCCAGTTGGACGAAAACTCGTTCACCATGAGGATCGCGGCTTCGTATCTGGTCACCTTCTCCGGCTCAGCCAAGCAATCGCAGGTTTTCTCTGCTGCAGGATGCAACCAGCAGAATGCCGTCGCGGTGATGGTGCCTATCGGCGTCTACAACAGCACGGCCCGTCAGCACAAGGCTGTCCTGAACAATGATGGGACGGTGACCGTGTACAACTACCTGACCGAAAACCCAGCCATCAACAACGTTTCAACTGGAACCATGAGACTTATGGTGGTGAGGTTCAAATGAGCTTCGGGCTTCAATTCATCAACAACAGCGACAGCGTCGTGCTTGATTCCGAGTTTGCCCGGATGTGTGTCATCGCGGCGGCCTCTTTGAACAACAATGGCAGTTCCGATAGAAACTCGACCAACATGTTCGGGCGAACCATCACGACTCAGGAACCACCGTTGATATTCGTCAAACCCTCCAACCCGAATAATGGATGGGCTGTCAGCCTTTCCACATTCATGCCGGTTGGCTCACCGGGGGCGTGGACCGGTTTCCAGATCGTATCGACCTACGTCCAATCGGCAATTTTTGCTCCAGGCGAATGGTTCGCTTGCCAGTTTGGCAGCGTACCGGCCGCCCAGTATGGGCTGCGGATGTGGGACGGCGGCAGCAACTTGCTTTTTGACTCGGCGTCACCGGCTGCGAACTTCACCAGATCTGCGCAGAACTGGGCCTTCGTTAAGATCGAGTCGACTGAGACGACTGCGCTGCGGCGCTATTACTCGACGCCGTTCAACTTCTCAAGTGGCGAATTCCAGATGGTGAACCAATTCGGTATGACACTGGTGTCCAACGACAATATCGGCAGAAGTATTTCCTGCTGGTGGGACTGGCCAACAAATACGCTATGGGCGGTAACGATGGGGTTCAGTAATCCCGTCGATTTCCAGATCCCCGCTCTGTTCGCTAAACGTACAGTCAACTAAGAGAGCCACACTATGCCCTGGTACAAGGCCGGGACGGTTTCTGTCGTCCAAAATTCGAACGCTGTCATCGGTACATACACCGCGTTCATTGCCAACAGCCGCGTCGGTGATGCGTTTCTTGGGCCTGATGGTCGCTGGTACGAGGTCACCAACATTGCCAGCGACACCGCGATGTCGATCTCGCCGAACTACCTCGGCGCGAACAATATGGCAGGCGCTTATGCGTTGGTACCCATCAACGGCTATACCAAGGCCCTTGCCGACGCCTTCAATGCATTGAACAACCAGTTTGGCGCAAAGCTCGCTGCATTGGGCACGACCGGCAACTACGACATCCTGCCGCTCGCAAAAGGTGGCACCGGAATCAATGCCGCTTCGCTACCGGCCCTGCTTACTGCCATGGCCGCCATGCCTGACACCGGCATCAGCAAGAGTGTCACGTTCAGGGACGTCCGAACGCTGGCTGCGGGAAACTATGCAGCAGGGCAGGGTGGCTATGTCGGCTGGAACGATACCGGAGACGGCTCAGGGTTCAGCGGCCACGTGGCCTTCACCTCGAACCGCGGTGGCGGCACCGGGGGATTCAGTTGGCGATCGGTGACGGCGGACAACACTCAAGGCGGTCCGCCGATGACCTACTCCTACGCCGGCATCCTGACAGTGCCGACGCTGGCGCTGACAAACGCGCTCAGCATTGCCAACGGCGGTACCGGTGCCAAGGACTACCAGCAGGCCATGGTCAACCTCGGCATTCGGGCCGGCGTTTTGCGGCCGATATTTGCCTCCCTGAAAGCCAGCTCGCCACCCACCGATGGCAACACCAGTGGCACCTTCGTGGGGTGGAACGAAAGCAATGGCGGTGGCGAAGGCAACTTCATCTGCAACCGCGGTGGCGGCAGTGGCGGATTCACGTGGCGCACTGTAAACGCGGACAACACCGTTGAAGTCAGCCGAATGATTCTGTCCGGTACCGGCAACTTGTCCATCCCCGGTAGCCTTTCCCAAGGGTCTGATCGCAATCTCAAGATCAACGATGTGGAAATCACCGAGGGACTGGAGACTGTTCTGAAGATCCGTCCGGTAGAGTTTGATCGTCGGCCAAATCTCACGTCGAAGAAATACGATCGTCACGACTCTGGCGTGATCGCTCAGGAGCTCTACGATGTGATCCCGCATGCGGTTTCCCTACCGGAAGAGGAAGGGGACATCTGGAAAGTGAACTACACGGCGATCATCCCGTACCTGGTCTCAGCCGTTAAGCAGTTGAAAGCCAAGGTAGATGATCTCGAATCGAAACTGGAAAAAGGGGTTTGAACATGACAGTTCCAAAAATCAAAAAGGGCGACACGGTCACCAACAAATTCGGTGAGGGGCTATTGGTCACCCGCACCGCGACCGACGACGATGGATTTCTGGTCGTGTATTTCCTCATCGGGGATGAAGAGCAAAGCTGCTTCGCAGTGGATTGCGAAAAGATCTCGTAACCCACCGTCGCTGATTCAAAGAACCCGCCAACGAGCGGGTATTTTTTTGCCTGGAGAAAAGTGAATGCCGACTGTCACCCGTGGGGTACGTTTGAACAACCCCGGCAACATTGATTACAACCCGCGCAACCAGTGGCTGGGCCAACTCCCGCCAGATCCCTCAATCGAGAAGCGCTTCGCCCGGTTCGACACCGCGGAGAACGGCATCCGTGCGCTGGCCAAGCTTGTGCTGGCGTATCGGGGCAAGGACGGGATGCCCCGTGTGGGCGGTCCCGGTATCGACACGGTGCGCGAAGTCATCAACCGGTGGGCGCCGGGCGTCGAGAACGACACTGAGGCATACATCAAGGCCGTGGCGAACGGCGTGGGCGTTGCGCCGAATCAGCCCATCGATCTGCGCAACTTCCGCACGCTGATCGCGATCACGACCGGAATCATCAAGCATGAGAACGGGTGCGTGCCTTACGCTGCTTCGCTGATCGTGGAGGGCGTGCGGCGGGCTTTGGCATGATCGCTAATCCCGCTGCACCCTCGTCACCCAATGTCTAAGCCTTGGGAACAAACTGGGACTCGCCTGAATCAAGCGTCAGAGAATTGATCGAATAAGCGCTATGCCTACAACGTTAATAATCGACTGGAACCCTCAGTGGCGGCTGAGTCCAGACAAGGTGATATGCCGCGGCTGCGAAGCGGAGCAGGTCGAAAAGTATAAAGATCGACCATTTGTGCATATTGATCGCTGTCTCTACGGAGAACGCCGGTGGCCTTGGGTAGAACTGGGGGCGGCGCTCAACACCGCTGGCGTCAGGAGCCGGATAGCTAGGCTCTGACTGTTAGGCGCAGCATCGCTGATCGCCGAGGGAGTACCGCGGGCTTCGGTCTGTAGGCTCCTAGAGCTGTTTCTGTGGGCTTTGCGCCTGCACTTCACCGCTGCGGGCCGCGACGGCCTGCTCAACCAGGAGATACGACGTCTCGATCAATGCAGGTTGCAGCGCCTTGGCGCGCTCAATACCCAGCAAAAAATTCTCTGCACGATTACCGGCACGGTCAAGCTCATCGCTGTCGGGCGACCTGTTGATCGTCGAAAGCAGATGGTCAAGCTCTTTGCGGATTGCCGCTGGCATCGCGATGTGGTCTGGCGTCATGGAGCGCCTGATACGATGAGGCCACCGAAATTCATGGTAGATGAGCTGTAACGACGCGGGAGGCTTTCCGAGTGGATTAGTTGCTTGCCTTCATCGCTGCCGGGTTTGATGCACGGCTGTCGGCTTTGGAGGGAGACGACCGAGCAAACTAGTGCATTGTGCCGATTGCTCATCGAAACGTAGAATGCCGCCCCATTCAGGATGCCAGCCAGGCATCGGCCCGGTTTCTACTTTCAAGGGAATTGTTTGATGAGCCTTCACTTCGCGGAAAAGCACAATCCTCACTTGAGCTATCGTCCCGATATAGACGGTATGCGGGCGATTGCCATTTTGTCGGTTGTGCTTTTCCACGCATTTCCAGCCTTGCTCACGGGTGGATTTGTCGGGGTTGATGTCTTCTTTGTGATTTCTGGCTATCTGATTTCCAGCATCATTATGAAGGCTGTATCGAAGGGGGGCTTCAGCTTCTACGACTTCTACATGCGTCGTGTCAGGCGGATATTCCCCGCCCTCATGGTAGTGATAGCTGCCACCTTTGCGGCTGGCTGGGCAGTCATGATGGGAGATGAGTTTAAACTTCTGTCGAAACACATCATGGCTGGCATTGGGTTTCTGCAGAACGTGTTGCTCTACACTGAATCAGGCTACTTCGACGCCAGCGCTGAAACAAAGCCACTACTTCATCTTTGGTCGCTTGGGGTGGAAGAGCAGTTCTACCTAGTCTTCCCTATCATTCTGATCGCTTTGCATAAGGCGAAGATCCCACTCCTGCCAGCATTGGTATCAATGTGGCTAGCATCGTTTATCTTGGGTGTGGCCTTCTTAGCTGACAGCCCTTCTGGCGTGTTCTTCCTTCCTCAGTATCGTTTTTGGGAAATCCTCACCGGGAGCATTCTGGCCTACCTATCTCTTCGTAAGGGTGGACTCAAGGCTTCAGATGCAACCGGCAACCTGATGTCCTTTACAGGCATCATCATGATCTCCTTGGCGATTGCCTTAATCGACAAGACGGCTCGGTTCCCAGGATACTGGGCGCTCCTGCCTGTCGTAGGTGCTGCATTGATTATTGCTGGCGGCCCTGAGGCATGGGTTAATCGCAAGATCCTGTCAAACCGAGTCATGGTGTTCGTCGGGCTGATCAGTTATCCGCTTTATTTGTGGCACTGGCCAATCTTTTCATTTGCCTATATCGACCTGTCCGGGACACCTTCTACGGGGATTCGTGTTGCGTTGGTGTTAACTGCATTCATTCTGGCCTATCTCACATATCTTCTGATCGAGACGCCACTGCGTGTCAATGTGCCTGGACCAAAAGCATTCGCTGGGCTAATCGTCATTGCCCTCGCATTCATTGCTGTAAGCGCAACGACTGTCCATAAAAACGGCTTTCCGGGACGACAGGATGAGCGCCAAGAATTTGCAGAATACTTCGCCAATGGGCGCCCGGAGTGGCATTACTTCACTGAAAACAAGATCCCAGAACGTTTCCGCTACGACTGCGATTGGTACGATCAGACAGCATTTTTCAGCGGTGCAGCCACGAACGTACCAGTACCAAGCATTGCAGAGAAGTGCTACAAGTCTGCCGCGTCAAAGAAGGTGCTGTTCTGGGGCGACTCACATTCTCAGATGTATATCTATGGCGTAACCCATGAACTGCCAGCAGGTATTGGCATCCTAAGCGCCGCGAGTTCGGCTTGCCTGCCAAATCTTCCAGAGGTCGACACTTCGCCTGCTGAGTACTGCCGCAGATCTAATCAGTTCGCCATACAGACCATAAAAGACCAAAAGCCAGATGTGGTCATAATCGGGCAAATTATCGGTCACGACGTTTCGAACAGCCTCCCTCAGATTGCTGGCGCTCTGAAATCATATGGGGTGAAGCACGTAATTGTTATGGGGCCGGTGCCACGCTGGGAAACCAAGCTTTATCAGATCGTCCTGCGTAAATATTGGAAATCTACACCTCGCTTTATCAAGGATGACGTCGTTCAAGACGTTCTAGTGTCTGATGCATCTCTGCAGGCCAAGTACGGCGAAGGGCAGGGAGGCTTCGAGTACATCTCCATGATTTCGAATATATGCAATGGTGACGGATGCATGGTTTATATAGGTTCAGATCGTAAAATCGGCCTGACTACCTTTGACAACAGCCATATCTCACCAGCGGCATCGGTCTATGTCGCCCAAGGGATACTGGTTCCTGCCATCATGAGGGATCTCGAAGGCGACAAGCGCTGACGTCACCTGTCGCTCACCATCGCATCCAGTATTGACCCTCTACGTCGATTGCCAGTTAACTGTATGTACATACAGTTCTGGCAGCCCATCATGTATTTCCTCATCACCCCACGCAGGCGGCTCGGTGTCGCCCTCAAAAAGGAAGAAGTCCGCAAGGCAACGCCTGCAAGGGGCGATGTCCACATTCGAGAAGATCGCGATGAAGCGCTGGGTCGCGTCACAATCACAGCCAGAGTGTTCAACACTTCCGCGACAGGGTTTGATGAATTGCCAAGCCTGGTTGATGCCAGCGTCACTAGCATGGCGCAGAACGGGATGAATGTCTCAGGTGTGGAAGAGGTAGGGGGTGTATTACTTCCAGTCGTGGTAGTGCCGCGTTGAATGGCCCGCTGGCGGAATAGGGCGGGGCCATCCGTCAGTCGGCAGAATACGTCATAGATCCCGACGGATTCAGGCGCAAGCTCTCGGTCTTGGCTGTTCGATCATTTTCTGCGCGCCAGGTCAGCATCGAGGATCTGAACGAAATGCTCGAACTCGTCGATGCCGGGAGGGAGTGGGCGATGGCAGAGTTTGAAGGGGCGAACGCGATCGCCGAGTCGCCCAGTGGGCTTACATGCGACAGCTATTTCGATCGAGGATCCTCTTCAACGGCGGGGCCAAGGAGATCGTAGTACCGGTAATGGAAAACAGCCTGATCCTCGCGACCCTCCACTTTTGCTCTCAATGCCTGCTTCAGGTGCCAATCGCGCATCCGGCGCAGACTTTCCAGTTGTCGTTGAGAACGAGAACTTTGCGGCATATGCCCTCCATGACAGACAGTGCTCACTCAACAATTTGAGCACAGCTATCCGAAAAGGATGCCCAAATTATCCAAACGACTGCATTTCCCCGACGAGCGAGATATTCGCCGGTGCATCCACTATTCTTGCTACACGCTTGCCGTCCAATTCGAGGACGACGCTTGGGAACAAACTAGGGCAAGCGTGAATCCAGAGTGAGAGCGGATATCGGATCATCGCTATGCCCACAACTTTGATAACGGATTGGAATTCTCGCTGGCGGTTGGATGCGGAGAAAGTGACATGCCGCGGCTGCCATGCGGAGCAGTCGGAGCAGTGTAAAGATCAGCCGTTCAGTCATGCTGATAGCTGTCGCAACGAACAACATTGGTGCCCCTGGTTAAAACTTGAGGCGGCCCTCAAGGCCGCCGGGCGCTAGCTCAGACGCGTGCTCCTGTGTTTTGGAGGCCAGGCAATTCGATCCTGACGGCCGTCCTGCTCACGCCCCAATTAAGTATGTAGAGCGGACGGAAGTCAGCCGTCGCTCTCGTCATTCCTCAGTGGCTTGATTAGATGCCCGCCCTGATTCCGCACATTCCCCACGTCCTTGCCAACCTTGTACCAGGTGAACTCCTCCGTTGGGCGGCAACATTCCTTCGCGATCTCGGCGGCCCGCTCCGCCGTGGTTTCAGGATCGACCCATTCCCGCGCGTGTCCTGGGCTGAGCACCACCGGGCGTCTGTCATGGATGTCCACCATTCCCTGATCCGAGTCGGCGGTGATGATGACAAAGCCGTCTTGCGGATCAGGCTCCATACCCTGATGCACTTCCGCCAGGGCCGCGAAGAACATTGGACGTTCCTCCTTCAGTCGAATGAAGTACGGTTGTTTCTTTTTTGGGTCATCGCGATCCTTCACCCATTCAAACCACCCGTTGGCTGGGGCGAGCGCGCGACCGCTCGGCCACAGCTGCTGGAAGTACTTCCCCGTCGTCACCGTTTCGACCCTGGCGTTTATGGGGGCGGGGCGCTTTGCATCCTTCTTCGCCCAGAAAGGCGACCATCCCCATTTCACCTTGTCCACGCTCAATCCGCCATCCACCGGTCGGATGATCTCCACCCGAGTTGAGGGTGCGACGTTATAGCGCTCGATTGGCCACAGGTCGTAGCCGTTGATCACCAGCTGCTCTGGCGCAAGCTCTTTGAGGTAATGGTCCATCGATTCGTAGATCGAGTAGCGTCCGCACATGCTGTCACCCGTCGAAATTTCCCACTCATGAGATTGACCGCAAGCGAGCGAGAACGTTAACTGTATATACGTACAGTTAACCAAAACAAGGCTTGCATCATGAGCGTCACGATCCTTGGCCCAGCGGCTTCCGGGGGCGAGCGGCTGCCCCTTTACTCTTTCCATGTGCCTGCTGGCTTCCCTTCGCCCGCGGCGGACCACATCGAGAAGCACATTTCCCTCGATGAGTTGTTCGACATCCGCGCGCCGCACGTCTACCTCTGCAAGATTGAGGGGGATTCGATGCAGGGGGCAGGGATCTACTGTGGCGACCTGGTCATCGTGGACCGCAGCCTGTACGCCGAGCACGGCGATATCGTCATTGCGGCGCTCAACACTGAACCTGTCTGCAAGCGTTTGCACATGCGCGGAAACGAAATCATCCTGCAGTCGGAAAATCCGAAATACCCGGCGCGGCACGTTATGGAGGGTGATGAGCTTGTGATTTGGGGCGTTGTGAAATATAGCGTTCGCGATCATGACAAGGCCTGAGCCCGTCTTCGCGCTGATCGACTGCAACAGTTTCTACGCGAGCTGCGAAAGAGTCTTCCGGCCTGACCTGGCCAGGACGCCCATCGTGGTGCTGTCAAACAACGACGGCTGCGTTATCGCCCGGTCCTACGACGCGAAACCTTTCGTGAAAATGGGTCAGCCGTATTTCCAGATCCGCGACCATCTGCGACGCAACGGTGTAGTCGCGTTCAGCAGCAATTACGCACTGTACGGCGAGATATCTGAGCGCGTCATGACGATTATTGAGTCGATGGTCCCTGCGACCGAGATTTACTCGATCGACGAGTGCTTCGCCGACCTGACAGGCATCCCAGGGGACCTGACCCGGTTTGGCCGCGAAATTCGCGCCCGAATCCTGAAGCACACCGGCATTCCGGTCGGCGTCGGTATCGCCCGCACGAAGACGCTGGCCAAGCTGGCTAACCACACGGCCAAGCGGCTGCTGGCGCACACCGGCGGGGTCGTCGATATTTGCGAGCCGTTTCGGCGCGATTGGACGTTGCGGAACACCGAAGTGGGTGAGGTGTGGGGCGTGGGCAAGCGCATGAGGGCGCATTTCGAAGCCATGGGGATCAAGACGGCGATGGACCTGGCCCAGGCCGATGCCTGGACGCTGCGGCAGAAATTCAGCGTGGTAATCGAGAAAACTGCTCGGGAGCTCGCCGGTACTCCGTGCCTGGAGCTCAGCGAGGCCGACCCGCCAAAACAGGAGATTTGCTGCAGCCGGATGTTCGGCACCCGCCAGAGTGAGATCGAGCCCATCAAGGAAGCGGTGGCCACATACACCCAGCGTGCGGCGGAGAAGCTGAGGGCACAGGGCTCGATGTGTAAGAAGATCAGGGTGAGCATCCGCACCGGGATGTTCAATCCGGAGGAAGCGAAGTACGCCAACGGCGCACTGGTTGAGCTGCCATACCCAACGAACGATGTCCGGCTGTTGACGAAGGCGGCGGTCGAAGCCGTGAACCGACTGTTCCGGCCTGGCTTCAAGTACAGCAAGGCCGAGGTGCTGCTAATGGATTTGCGGCAGCCGGGCGAATTCACTGAGGACCTGTTCGCGGCGTCTCAATCTGCCGCGGCAGGGAAGGTGATGGAGGTCTTGGATGAGATCAATGGAAGGTGGGGGCGGGGGACGTTGCGCGCCGCCAGCGTTCCGTCCGATCCGGCCTGGGCGATGCGGAGGGAGCTGATGAGCCAGAGCTTCACTACACGGCTCGATCAGCTCTGGACGGTCAAATGTAACTGAGGGGTATAGGTCGGCAGAACGCCAAAGGAGGGGGCTAAAACCGTTCCGAAACTAAAAGCGAGGCCCTTGCGGAATGCGGTGTACAGGCCGGTGATTTCAAAAAAGTATGGGAACTCCAATTGCATCCGAGGTCGCGGCCCGGTTGTTTTTCTATAACGGTCTTGAAAACCGGCGAACGTTAATAGCGTTCCCAGGGTTCGAATCCCTGGTTTCCCGCCACACAGATACAGAAAAGCCCTGCACATGCGGGGCTTTTTTGTTTTCACCGTTAGGGGCCGGGGGGGCTACGGGGCAGCGCTTTCAAGCGTCAGATCCTGAACTGCTTGATGGCGGCCTCCAGGTCTGCACTGAGTGACGACAGCTCCCGCGCGGTATCGGCGCCGCGTTGGGTGTCCTGCGCAACGGCCTCGATGGACACGGCGATCTGCTGGACGCTGCGGTTGATCTCTTCGGAGACGGCGGTTTGCTGCTCCGCCGCACTGGCGATCTGCGCGTTCATCGCGTTGATGGACGAGATCAGACTGGCGATTGCCTCCAGCGAGGTCATGGCGCGCACCGCCTGTTCGCGAGTCTTGCCGCCTGCTTCACTGGATTGCTGCATCGCACTGACCGTATTGACGGTCCCGGTCTCCAGCCGTCCGATCATCCCATGAATTTCCTTGGTGCTGTCCTGCGTGCGGCTTGCCAGCGCTCGGACTTCATCGGCGACGACCGCAAACCCGCGGCCTGCTTCACCGGCGCGAGCCGCCTCGATCGCGGCGTTGAGTGCCAGCAGATTGGTTTGCTCGGCGATGGCGCGGATAACCGCCAGCACCCCGGCGATCGCATCGACTTCGGTCTGCAGCTGAGTCAAGGACAAGCCGCTGGCGGTGAGGTTTTCCACCAGGCCATTGACGCTGTCGACGCTGGCGTTGACGACGGTCCCGGCCGAGGCGCCTTCGTTTTGTGCCTGGCTCGCGGCCCGGGCAGCTTGCTGAGCGTTCTGCGCGACTTGCAGGGCGGCGGTGGACATTTCATGGATGGCCGTGGCGACTTGATCGGTTTCCTGGCGCTGCAGGTCCATCGCCTTTTCTGAGCGTTGGGCCTGATCCGCGACATCCGCGACCAGCGTGTTCAGGCGATAAGTCATGCCTGCGACATGGCCGATCAAGCGGTGAATTTTGTCGACGAAACGGTTGAAGGCCAGGGCCAACTGCCCCAGTTCATCCTCGGCCGCAATGGGCAGGCGATGGGTCAAGTCCCCGTCTCCCGAGGCGATGTTGTTCAATTGCAAGCGGAGTTGGAGTAACGGCGAAAACAGCCGCTTGACCTGCCACGCAGCCAGCAAGGCCAACAGAATCGAGGCCACGATGCTCAGCGCGAGCACCTGCCAGACCAACTCTGAACGACGCGACTTCAGCTCGGCGGAAACCTGCGCCACCTGCGCGTCGATGTCGTCCAGGTTCACCGCGGTCCCGATCATCAGGTTCCACTTGGCGAGATAGAGGGCATAGCCGATCTTCGGGACAACCTTATCGCTGTTGGGGATGGGAAAACGGTAGCGCTGGTAGTGCGAACCTTCTTGGGCGACGCGCACCAGTTCGTTGATCACCGGCACGCCGTCGGGATCGCGGAAGTCGCGAAAGCTCTCGCCGATTTTGACGTCTTTGTCGGCCCAGAAAACCCTGACGCTGTTGGCATCGTAGCCAAAGTAGTAGCCGTCAGTTCCGTATTTCAGTTGTTTGAGGATGCTGACGGCTTTGTCACGAGCGGTCAGGTCTCCGGGGGAGGAGGCTTCGTAGAGGGCCGCGATAGCGCTCTGGGCAACCTGGACAGAGTGTTCCAGCGCACTTTTTCGGCTGGTGATCAGCGTGTTTCGCGTGTCGTTTACCTGGTCGTCAGCGGTTTTTTGAAGGAGAGTGACCGATAAACCAGCAATCAGGAAGGCGAGCAGGAGTGCGGGAGCGACGCAAAGTACCACCACTTTGCTACGGATGGACAGAGTCATTGTTCAATACCGGAATTGTTATTGGGGTGTCGGCAAACGGCACGATGATAGTCGCCATTTACTTGGCAGGATGCTCGTAATACTACGTAGAAGTCGGGCAGTGTTTGACTGCGGCCAATGACCCGCAGCCAGTGGTGGAAGGCGGGTATGCGGCCTGAGCGTTCACGTTTTCAGCTATCCGAACGCTTTACCATCATCGTTGCGGGGGCCACATGGCAGCGGATCTATAACGGACCAGACTTTTCATGATCGTGAGCGGCGCGAGCGTTGTTCGCTTGACGCTGCTTTCTTATTTATCCAGCTTTTTTGCCTTCAGTCGGAAACTCACCGAAAAAACCGGATAGCAAACCGCTGACTGTGTCTACGTTTTCCACTTATCACGCTTCCCGACCACTGGTCAGCTCTATTCGAAAAGTCATTTCGGCTATCCGTTTAAGAGTATTGTGGTTGGACAGCCAAGAGCGGCGCTGTTTCGCTCCAAGCTTAAATTGGACGCTTACACTCCAGCCCCCCATTGCATCTGCGGATGACACCGCGCAGGTGAATTCAGCAGGAGCAATAACATGGAACTACTCGGAACACGATTGAGAAACGAGCGTAAAAGACTGGGCCTCACCCAGTTGGCATTCGCAAAGATCGCCGGCGTCGAGCCAAATGCGCAAAGTCATTATGAAAAAGGGCTTCGCTTACCAAAGGCGGACTACCTCCAACGGGTCTGCGATGCAGGGGTGGACCTCCTGTACCTGTTTAACGCAGGTGAGCGCGACGCTGGGAAAGCTGGGCCCGGTTTGTCCTCTGTAGCATTCGCGCAACGTAGGCGCGAGGCATATCGTGAAGTCAATAAACCTGTCGATGCCGGTCTGATACTGGATGACCTTTTCCAGTCGCTGTCCTATACCACGCAAGTCATCGAGGACGTCGCGACCTGGTTTCAGCCAGCATACGGGGAGAGCCCGGGCGCCAGTTTCGCCTCTCAGGTCACCGAGTTCAGGAAGGACTCCCAGCGATTCATTGACCGTGCGTTGATGCATATCGCCAGTTCATCTTCATCCCCTTGATGGGTCCGGGCAAACGCTGAAATAGCCCTTGCATCGGCCGGGTGCAAGGGGCAGGCCACACTCCACACTCCACACTCGACCGCCACACAGCCTGACCACGTCCACCCCGGCGATGGCTGAATGTAGCCATCCCGCTCAATGAGGCCGCTGCCTCTCAGACACTCGGCCTATAACGTTTGGCTAGATGGCTGACTGCCCCGGCACACCCCTGGTGAATTCTCCAAAGCGGCTCGCACTTGCGGCACAGAATCTGCTACGGACGCATACAATGACGTCCCTCCCACGCTTTACAGAAAGACCAAGCAGTTATGGCGCTCGACCCAATTACCCTGTTGACCCTCTCAATCGCCTTGGCAGCCGCTGCCGCGCTTTACTTGGCTGCTGAGTGGCGCCATGTCAGAGAAACTTCACTGCTGTTCTGGAGCGCCGGTTTTGCGACGATCACCGTGGGGTCGACCCTGGCGCTCTTGCGCAGCAGCGGCATTTTGTTCATTGGCATCTGGTTCGCCAACGGTTTGCTGGTCACGGCGCACTTCTTGTTCCTGTTGGGCGTGGGACGCTTTACCGAGTCGAAACTCGCGCGAGGCTGGTACCTGATTTTCGCCGTTTGGGTGGGGATGTTGCTGCTGCCCGAGGCGCCGTGGTGGTCCAAGGTCATGCTGATGGTCAATTCGACGCTGGTGGCGTTGTTGATGTTCAAGGCCAGTTCGCTGCTCCGGCCCCACGGCAGGTCGCTGAGCGTGGGCGCGGGTCAGTTGCGCTATGTGTTGATGGGGCATGGGCTGTTTTACCTGGCCAAGGCCTTCACGGCAGGGCTGCCGGGGACCTTGATAGACCTCGCGGCATTTCGAGGGGAAATCATCCAGGTTTCGCTGGTGGAAGGTGCGATGGCAATCATGCTGATTGCCCTCTCGATGACGGGCTCGGAACGCTATCGCCGGGAAAAACGCATTGAACGTCTGGCGGCCCGCGACCCTCTCACCGCGCTGTACAACCGTCGTGCGCTGGAGGTCCGTGCACCTCGTTTGCTGGAAGACGTACGCGCCTTTCGCCTGGGTGCCTTGTTGTTGATCGACATCGATCACTTCAAGTCGGTCAACGACCTGCATGGTCACCTCTCGGGTGACCGCTTGCTGATCACCCTCAGTGAGATGGTTCGCTCGCTGTTGCCCAATGGAGCGCTGGCCGCGCGGTTGGGCGGCGACGAGTTCGTGATCCTGTTGAGCGACACGTCCCACGAGCAGGTCGATGCATTGAGTGGGGCGCTGCGCCAGCGCTTTCACGACGCGGCATCGGTGGCGTTCGTCACCCCTGAGGCGGTGACGTTGAGCATTGGTGCCATTCTGTTCGACACCCCTCCGACGAGCCTTGGCGCGTTGATCGAACAGTGTGACGCCGCGCTTTACGCGTCCAAGCGCGGCGGGCGTGACAGCACGCGGCTGGTGGATCGGACGAACTTGGCAGAGACCCTGCTGCCGCCCGTTTGACGAGTCGCCGTGCAACTGGTCCGAATTTTTGCGGCGCTCACGGCACTGGTCTGAACCTTGCTGTAACCCTGGGGCAGGCGGCGCGATCACCATTTTTTTGACGTGATGACACCCTGCATCATCCCCGCAGTCATGTATTGGCGCGCCTCGCGCGCGCCCTGGAGCCCGTCGTGAGTACCCTCTCGGAAATTGCAGCAAACCTGATGAAGCGTGAACGTATGGCCGAAGCGGCCAATGAAAGCCGTGTTGCATCGCAGGGGATGGGCTGGCAGGCGTTGATGGCGTTGTCGCAGGAGAAGGACATTCACCGGTGGCAGGCTGCGCTCAATCAAATGATCGCGCAAAATCCGGGAAAACAACGGGTCACCGTGTTGAGGGTGATAGAGGGCGGGCTGTCCTGATCAATCTGTCCTTTTGCCGCTATTCACGGACTCATTGGCGTTAGCCCGCACCTGTCTGAAGGCGTACAGTCGCAACACTGTCCATGCCTTGACCGGATAACGCCCATGAGTCGTCCTCGCTTTCTCCCCGATAATTTCACGTTGACGCTGATCGCTGTGGTGATCATTGCCAGTGTGCTTCCCGCCAGCGGCCAGGTCGCGGTGGGTTTCAGTTGGCTCACCAACATCGCGATCGCACTGCTGTTTTTCCTCCATGGCGCCAAGCTGTCCCGCGAGTCGATCATTGCAGGCGCCGGTCACTGGCGCTTGCATGTGCTGGTATTTGGTTTGACGTTCGTGATCTTCCCGCTGCTGGGGTTGGCGCTCAAGCCGGTTCTGTCGCCGCTGATCGGCAACGACTTGTACATGGGCATTCTGTATCTGTGCGCGTTGCCGGCGACCGTGCAATCGGCCATCGCCTTCACGTCGCTGGCCAGAGGCAACATTCCCGCTGCAATCTGCAGCGCTGCAGCCTCGAGCCTATTCGGGATTTTCATCACACCGCTTCTTGTCACGTTGCTGCTGAATGTTCATGGCGACGGCGGCTCGACCGTCGACGCGATCGTGAAAATCAGTATCCAGCTACTGCTTCCCTTCATCGCCGGTCAGATTGCGCGCCGCTGGATTGGCGGCTGGGTGGGGCGCAACAAACACTGGCTGAAATACGTCGACCAAGGTTCCATCCTGCTGGTGGTCTATGGGGCCTTCAGTGAAGCGGTCAACGAAGGTCTCTGGCACAAGATTCCGCTGTGGGACTTGGTCGGCCTGGTGGCGGTGTGTGGCATCGTGCTGACGCTGGTACTGGTCATCTCGACCCTACTGGGCAAGGCGTTCGGTTTCAGCCTGGAAGACCGCATCACCATCCTGTTCTGCGGGTCGAAGAAAAGCCTGGCGACCGGTGTCCCGATGGCACAAGTCCTGTTCGCGGGCAGCACCATCGGGGTGTTGATCTTGCCCTTGATGCTGTTTCACCAGATCCAACTGATGGTCTGCGCGGTTCTGGCTCAGCGCTACGCGAGAAGAACCGAATCGGTCCCCGAGCTCATGGCACAGGTCGATCCTTGAAGGCCTGACAGTCAACCGGCCATCCGGCACGTGTGCCGACACTCGGCTGATCAGGGCGGTGGCGTCTTCTTTCGTCGCCACCGCACCCACCTCGAAGCCGGCGGACGGTTTCACGCCTCGGCCAGTTGCTCCTCGTACTCTTTCACGTAGCGGCTCGCCAGCGTTTCTTTCTGTTGGTCGTCCAGCAGCTTCCCGGCCATCTGGAAGAATTTATGTTCTTCCTCCTTGAGATGGTGGTGCACCTTTTCCGACAGCTTTTTCGCGGTCGCCAGCCAGGCGGGACTGGACATGTCGGTCTCGTCGAGCTCTTCCATCATCTCGTCCATCTCATGGTGTTCCGATATGGCGTGTCGGCTGAGATCGACGCCGTTGTCGTAGGCCATGAGAGGAATGTAGAAAAAACGTTCTTCGGCAGTTTCGTGGGCTTGCAGCTCGGCCTTCAACTGCTCGTAGGCGTCGGCTCGCTCTTTCGTGTCGCCGTGGGTCTTGATCAAGGCATCGGCGTAGCCGCGCTGACGGTCATGGCTTTCTCTCAGGGCTTCAAAAATATTCACGATCACTTCCTCGGTCGGGCTCACCTCATCCTAGACCTCGCGGGGGTGTGAGGCGTTCCACTCGGTGCCCGGCATAAGCTTAGATCTATACGTTTCTTTAATAATTCTCCGCGGTTTTTATAATCAAAAATAACTTACATGGCCGGCACTCATGCCTTTCGGTGCTGAACGCGTCGGGCCCTTCTCTACAACCGCCCCCAAGGATCGTCATGCCCCTTCGTAAACTTTTCCTGGCAGCTGCTCTGCTGCTGACCACCGTGGCGGCGCAGGCCGAGCAGGTGATCGATATCGGTTACCAGCGCTCATCGACGCTCTGGATCTTGCTCAAGAATGATGGCCAGCTCGAACAACGCCTCAAGCCCTTGGGTTTTACCGTCAACTGGCATGAGTTCAGCAGCGGCCTGTTGAGTGCGATGAATGCGGGAAGTGTCGACCTGCACGCCGATGTGGCGGATGCCTTCGCGCTGTTCACCCAGGCTGCCAATACCCCGTTGACCTACTACGCCCGAGAGAACCCATCGCCGAGCGCGCAGGCGATCATCGTCCAGGACGCCTCACCCATCCGCACGGTGGCCGATCTCAAGGGCAAGCGGGTGGCGGTCTCCAAAGGTTCGGGCAGCAATTTTCTGCTGATTTCGGCGCTCAAGAAAGCCGGGCTGACGCTGGCAGACATCACACCGGTGTATCTGGAAGCGCCGGATGGCGTGGCGGCATTTTCCAGCGGCAATGTCGATGCCTGGGCCATCTGGGACCCGTTCCTGGCGACGCAGCAACGCGAACACCATGTTCGGGTGATTGCCGACGGCAAGGACGGCATCGCCAACTACAACCGCTTCTACGTCGCCAATACGCGCTTCGCCAAGGCTCACCCGGATGTGCTGCAAGTGGTGTTCGACACCCTTCGCCACACGGGGCAGTGGGTCAAAGGCCATCCCCAGGAAGCGGCCAAGAAGCTGGCGCCGCTGTGGGGCAACATCCCGCCTGAGACCGTGGAATTGGCCAACAGTCGGCGCAGCTACGACATTGTCCCGGTCAAGGTGGACCAATTGGCCGAGCAGCAACGCATCGCTGACTATTACTACGAGGCCAAGCTGATTCCCAAGCCGCTGACCATTTCCGATATCGCCGTCTGGACGCCCCAGGCTCACTAAGCAGGGCAGGAGAACTTCATGAGTCGCCAAATTCACCTGTCGGCCTTCCTGCTCAGTGGGCCGGTCATTCACAGCCACGCCGTCTGGCGCCACCCGGAAACCCTAGGCAATTACCTGGACCCCGAGTATTACAGCCGCACCGCCCAGGTGGTGGAGGAGGGGTTGTTCGACTTCCTGTTCTTCGCTGACCGCCTGGCCGTGGGCGACCAGATGGGCGGATCCCGCGACACTGCGCTGCGCTATGGCGCACAGGATGCCACCCGGCTGGACCCGCTGCCGATCCTCTCTTATCTGGTGAGCCAGACCCGCAAGTTGGGGCTGGGGGCCACTCGGTCGACCACCTATTACGAGCCTGCGCATATCGCCCGCGAGTTCGCGACGCTCGATCATCTGTCGAAGGGGCGTGCTGCCTGGAACATCGTCACGTCGATGAATGACAGCGAAGGGCGTTTGTTCGGCAAGGACAAGCACCTGGAGCATGACTTGCGATACGACCGCGCCGACGAATTCGTCGAGGTCGCGCTCAAGCTCTGGCGCAGTTGGGCGCCGGGCGCATTGAAACTGGACCGTGAAAACGGCGTATTGGCCGATCCATCGAAGATCATCTCCGTGCAGCACCAGGGTGATTGGTTCCGGGTGGAAGGGCCCTTGAATATTCCGCGTGGCCCGCAAGGCCGCCCGGTCTTGATTCAAGCCGGCTCGTCGGGCCGCGGGCGGCGTTTCGGGGCGCGATGGGCTGAGGCGATTTTCACCATTCATCCGCATTTGAAAGCCATGCAAGCGTTTCGCGAAGATGTCCGCGGCCAAGTGGTACAGCAAGGACGCAGCGCGGACAGTTGCAAGGTGTTGACGGCGGTGATGCCTTTTATTGGCGGCAGCGAAGCGGAAGCTCGAGCCAAGCGCGACAAACACAATGCGCTGGCGCGGCCGGAGTTGGGGCTGGTGACGCTGGCGTCGCAGTTGAACGTCGATTTGTCGCCCTTTTCCCTGTCATCGACGCTGGCAGAAGTCGCGCGAGCGCCGTCCATTCATCCGGCTGCCGCGGAAAAGCTGCTGATGCAGGGGGCCGACACCACATTGGAAGCATTGGGAAGGATCTTTGCCAGCAGCGTCCGCGTGCCGCAATTGGTGGGCACCGGAGCCCAGATCGCAGATCAGTTGGCTGAACTCTTCACTCAGGGCGGGTGCGATGGTTTCGTAATTTCCCCCGCCTATTTGCCGGGGTCGTTCAGCGAATTCGTCGAGAGTGTGATTCCGCACCTGCAGCGCAAAGGATTGTTCCGCACGGCCTACGAAGGCTCGACGTTACGCGAGCATTTGGGGCTGGCTGCACTCCAGGACTGACGCTGAAGGGTTGGGCCTCGAACGCCGCACGGACATTCTGCAGGGCGTGCTGACCTGATCTGAGCCCATGGCCGGGCCCGCCTCAGGTGTTCGTACAGGCCTATTGGCGGGCTGTACAGCTTCCCGACAGCCTTTACCCGTCGATTGCGGGCTGACATCCGATGCCTGCTGCGTATGATGGGCCCGACGTTTTCCTCAAAGGGCCCGTTTTCAATGAAGAGTTTTTTCGCCGCGTTGCTGTGCGTGTTCACAGGCTTCGCCCATGCCGCCCCGGCCTTGCTGACTGATCTGGCGTTACCCTATCTCGCCGCAGCCCCTGCCGACACCCATGACAAGCCCCTGATCATCTTCTTGCACGGTTACGGCAGTGATGAGCGTGATCTGTTCGGCATCAAGGACGAGTTACCCCGCGATTTCAGCTACCTGTCGGTGCGTGCGCCGTTGGAGGTCGACGGCGGAGGGTACAAGTGGTTCACCCAGGACACCGATCAAGCCGAATACGAGGGCGTGACCCGCGATGTCGACACGAGCACTGACCTGCTCAGGACCTTCATCGAACAGGCGACGGAGAAGTACCGTACGCAGCCGGACAAAGTGATCCTCGTGGGTTTCAGCCAAGGCGCCATGATGACCTACCAGATCGGCCTGCAACATCCGGAACTGGTGCGCGGGATCGCGCCACTGAGCGGGAAAATCCTTTCGGCGCTCAACGCCAGGCTGCAACCGGACGACCGCCTGAAGTCTCTGCGTGTCTTCATCGGGCATGGCCAGGCAGACAACCGCGTGCCGTTCACGGGTGCCACTGAGGCGCGGACCGTGCTCGAGAACCTGCTGATCAACCCTGCGTTCCACGCCTACCCTGGCGCGGGGCACACCATCACGTCCAATGAGGTGGAGGATCTGAAGGGCTGGATTGCCGCACAGTTGAAGTGACCACCGACGCTCGAAAGCGTCGGTGGTTTGCGCTCGCGCGTTAAAGACGCGGGCGGGCGGGAACGGGGGGAATACGCTGGCGCCTCTGATTCTCGCGCGGCGCCGCTACACGCCGAAGGCCTCGGGCGGTCCAATCCTTCAAAATGCGGCTTTGCCGACCGAGGCGCCCCCATCGACGAACAGGGTCTGGCCAGTAATGAAGCCGCTCTGTTCCGACAACAAGAAGGCGATGGCTGAGGCAATTTCTTCCGGCTGGCCGAACCGCCCCATGGGCACGCCGGCGAGGTAGCGTTTCTCGCCTTCGCTTCCCACGGGGTTGTTCTGCCGGAACAGCTCGGTTTCGGTCGGACCGGGGGCGACGGCATTGACGGTGATGCCCGTCTGCGCAAGCTCCAGCGCCCATGAACGAGTGAAGCTGATCAGTGCTGCCTTGGCGGCGGCGTAGGCGGTGCGCTGGGTAATCCCGAGCACCGTCAGGCTGGAAATATTGACGATGCGGCCCCAGCCTTGCTGGCGCATGTGCGGCAGCAAGGCCTGAGTGGCCAGCAGGGCCGAATGCAGGTTGACGCTCATCACCGCGTCGAAATCGTCTAGCTGGATCTGCCCCAGCGCCTGCGGGCGCACCAGGCCGACATTGTTGACCACGCCATCGAATGGATAATGCTGCGCCAGCTCGGCCAGGCCACAGCGGGTCTGATCCTTGTCGCTCAGGTCCATGGCTTTGAGGACGCCGGGGAAGGTCGGGTCGTCGGCGTGGCGGGCGATGCCCACCACTTGGTGGCCGGCGGCGACAAGGGTCTCGGACAACGCACGACCGATGCCTTTACTGGCTCCGGTGATGAGGAAAGTGCGGCGGGTCATGACATCACTCCTTGAACTGTGTGAAAGGTGCTGACCGGTTCAGGCCAATCACCTGTGAGAACCCCGTCTCATGCGGGGCGCGCGGCGGTGGCGTTTTTCAGGAAGGCCAATAGCGCCAGCAGTGGGAAAGCGCTGCCCGCGATCACGATCCAGCCCCAGCCGCCGTGGTCGTACAGGGCGCTGGCGATCACCGAGCCGATCGCGCCGCCGATGAAAATACTGGTCATGTACAACGCGTTCAAACGGCTGCGGCTTTTGGCATCCAGGGCATAAACGGCGCGCTGGCCGACCACCATGTTCATCTGCACACAGAAATCCAGCACCACGCCCGTCAACGCCATGCCGATGACCGCGTAGGCCGGTTCTACAAGGCTGGGAAGAAAACTCAGCGCCGCGAACAGCATGGCGCACAGACTGGCGACCCGGCTGTGACCCGCATCTGCCAGGCGGCCGGCAATCGGCGCTGCGACGGCGCCAATGGCCCCGACCAGTGCGAACAGGGCAATCTGGCTCTGGGACAACCCATGGTTGCGCGCCAGCTCCAGCGGCACGGCGGTCCAGAACAGGCTGAACGTGGCGAACATGCACGCTTGATAAAACGCGCGCTGGCGCAACACCGGCTGCTTGCGCAGCAGGGTCCACAGGGATGTGAGCAATTGCCCATAACGGGCGCTGTGGGTGGGTTGGTGTTTGGGGATGGTCGTTGCCAGTACCAGGGAAATGACCAGCATCACGACGGCCGCGGTACCGAACACTGCGCGCCAGCCGAGATGATCGGCGATCAGACTGGAGGCCGGCCGCGCCAGCAGAATGCCAAGCAACAGGCCACCCATGATGCTACCCACCACCCGCCCACGGCTCTCTTCGGGCGCCAGATGGGCGGCGAGGGGAATCAGGATCTGCACGGCCACTGAGCTGAAACCCACCAGCAGGGAAGCCAATAGAAACACATCGGGGGACTGGGAGAACGCCGCGCTCAGCAAGCTCAGGAGCGCCACGCCGGTGGTGACCATCATCAAGCGACGGTTCTCCAGCAGATCACCCAAAGGCACCAGGAAAAACAGCCCCAGCGCGTAGCCAATCTGCGTCAGCGAAACAATGAAGCTCGCCACGGTGCTCGACAGGCCGATATCGGGCGCAATCAGGCCAATGATCGGTTGAGCGTAATAGATGTTGGCGACGATCGCGCCGCAGCAAAAGGCGAACAGTGTCGCCAGTCCCTTCGTCATGGTAGTGCCGTGGGACGGATGAGGCATCGAAGTCATGAGCTACTCGGTTGACCGTGAGGGTGTCGACAGCTTGCGCCATCGGAAGACAAGGGTTGAGGACCAGAGGCTAACGCTTTTCCATAGCCTTAAGAAGGTCTAGCGAATCGATATGAGCTATGCCTGAAAGGAATGGCATGACCTCGTCGGGAGGGCGTCAATCGGCCGAAACTTTTCCACTTTCTGTCCGGTCATTCCTGTACACACCCCAAGGGAATTCAGGCAATGGCTCGGGCAATCTGGAAGGGCGCGATCAGCTTCGGACTGGTGCACATACCGGTGGCGCTGGTGTCGGCAACGTCCCATCAAGGGGTCGATTTCGACTGGCTGGACAAGCGCAGCATGGACCCGGTCGGCTACAAGCGGGTCAACAAAGTCACCGGCAAGGAAGTGACCAAGGAAAATATCGTCAAGGGCGTGGAGCACGAGAAGGGCCGTTATGTGGTGATCAGCGAAGATGAAATTCGCGCCGCCCACCCACGCTCGACTCAGACCATCGATATTTTCGGCTTTGTCGACAGCGCGGACATCCCCCTGCAGAACATCGATACCCCGTACTTCCTGGCACCCGACAAACGCGGCGAGAAGGTCTACGCTCTCTTACGGCAGACGTTAGTGGACACCGGCAAGGTGGCACTGGCCCATGTGGTGATCCGCACCAGCCAGCACCTGGCCGCCGTGATGCCGCTGGACTCGGCGATCATGCTGGTGCTGCTGCGATGGCCTGCCGAGGTGCGTGGGCTGGACAGTCTCGAATTGCCCAAGGAAGTGACCGACGCGAAGCTCAATAAAAGCGAGTTGGACATGGCCAAGCGGCTGGTCAAGGACATGAGCGCCGATTGGACACCGGACGCCGACGAGTACCGCGATCGTTTTCAGGAACAGATCATGGCGCTGGTTGAAACCAAGGCCCGGGAAGGCAAGATCGAAGATGTGGAAACCGACGCCGGTGAGGACGAGCGCAAATCCGCTGATGTCATTGATTTGACCGAATTGCTCAAGCGCAGTCTGGGCAGCCGTGGAGGCTCTTCCAAGGCAGAGGCCAAGACCAAATCTGCCGGCAAAAGCAAGGCAGCCGCCGACGAGGCAGGCCCCACCAAACGACGAGCGCCGGCCAGGAAGAAAACCACCAAAGCGTCCTGACGGACGAAGCCTTGCGTACAGCCGTGCGTTGGCATCGATCTGTGAAACGGCTCTGTGAAACGGCTCTTTGAAATAACGGTGCAGAGGTTGAATCGACCATGGCCAGACCCGTGAGTGAATACGCCCGCAAGCGCAACTTCGACATCACATCCGAGCCCCCCGAATCCGACGTCTCGGCCAGTGACGAGAAGGGCCGCGCATTGACCTTCGTGGTTCACAAGCACGACGCCCGCAACCTGCATTACGACTTTCGCCTGGAGCTGGACGGCACCCTCAAGAGCTGGGCGGTCCCCAAGGGGCCTAGTCTGGACCCCAAAAACAAGCGCCTTGCCGTTCACGTTGAAGACCATCCGCTGGATTACGGCAGCTTCGAGGGCCACATCCCGGAAGGCCAATACGGCGGCGGGGATGTGATCGTTTGGGACCGCGGCGTCTGGCAGCCCCATGGCGACCCCCGCGAGACGTACAAGGCTGGCAAACTCAAATTTACCCTGATCGGTGAAAAGCTCACCGGGGATTGGGCGCTGGTGCGCACTCACTTGCCTGGCAGCGGCGACAAGGAACAGTGGCTGTTGATCAAGGAGAAAGACAGCGCCGTGCGGTCAGCCGACGATTACGACATTGTGGTGGACAAGCCGCTGAGCGTGGTCAGTGGCGCCACGGTGGGTGACAAGCGCGCGACAGCCAAGACGAACAAGCGTAAGACGGCCGCCGCCGCACCAGCGGCAGCGGAGAAGAAGGCGTCCGGCAACACGGCGTCGCCCCGATCCTCGTCGGCCGGTTCATCGCCTGTTCCAGAAAAGTTTTCGCCGCAACTGGCCACCCTCATGGACACGCCGCCAGAGGGCGAGTGGCTGTACGAAATCAAGTACGACGGCTACCGGATCCTGGCAAGGATCATCGGTGGTGAGGTGCGGATGATCACCCGCAATGGCCATGACTGGACCGACCGTCTGCCCCTGCAAGCCAAGGCCATCAGCGAGCTGAACCTGGGTGATGGCTGGCTCGACGGCGAAGCGGTGGTGCTCAACGACGACGGCCTGCCGGATTTTCAGGCCTTGCAAAACGCATTCGACCGCGGCCGCAGTAACGACATCGTGTATTACCTGTTCGACGTGCCGTTCATCAATGGCGAGGACATCCGAGAGCGGCCGGTGGAAGAGCGCCGTGCGGCCCTAAAAAAGCTGCTGGGTAAACAGAAAAAAGGCCCGTTGCGCTTTTCTGAGGCGTTCTCTGCCAGCCACCGGGACATCATCGAGAGCGCCTGCTCGCTGTCCTTGGAAGGGGTGATTGGCAAGCGGGCGGGCAGCGCCTACCAATCTCGCCGCAGCCCGGACTGGATCAAACTCAAGTGCACGTTGCGTCAGGAGTTCGTGATCGTCGGGTTCACCCAGCCCCAAGGCACTCGCAGCGGCTTCGGCGCGCTGCTGCTGGCGGTCAACGAAGAGGGGGCCGGGTTGGTGTATGCAGGTCGAGTGGGCACCGGTTTCAACCAGAAAATGCTTGGCGAAATGGCCGAACGCCTGAAGGCGATGGAACAGGACACCTCACCTCTGGCGAAGAAACTCACCAGCGCCCAGGCGAAGGGGGTGCACTGGGTCAAGCCGTCGTGGGTGGGCGAAGTCCAGTTCAGCGAATGGACCCGCGAAGGGATCATCCGCCACGCCTCGTTCATTGCGTTGCGCAACGATAAGCCCGCGAGTGAAGTGGTGCACGAATACCCCAGAACGCCGAAGGACATCAAAGCCCCGTTCAAGCCCCGCGCCGGAAAGTCAGCCTCAGGCAAGACGAAAGCGTCCACCGAGCAGGCCAAGCCCGCGGGCAAGCGCTCAGGCAAAGACAAGATCGAGGTGGCGGGCGTCCCGATCAGTCATCCCGACCGGGTCATCGACAGCCAGAGCGGCTTGCACAAGATCGATCTGGCGCATTATTACGAGTCAGTCGCCGACTGGATCCTGCCTCATCTGGATCACCGGCCAGTTGCGTTGTTGCGTTGCCCGGAGGGCGTGGAGGGCGAGCAGTTCTTTCAGAAGCATGCCGATCGGCTGGCCATTCCTCATATCAAGCAGCTCGATCCTTCGCTTGACCCCGGCCACGCACGGTTGATGGAGATCGACAGTGTGCAGGCCCTGGTGGGCGCAGCGCAGATGGGCACGGTGGAGCTGCACACGTGGGGCGCGACCTACGACAAGATCGAGTTGCCTGACCACTTTGTCCTGGACTTGGACCCGGACCCCGCCTTGCCATGGCGCAGCATGATCGAAGCGACGCAATTGACCTTGTCGGTGTTGGATGAAATAGGGCTGGATGCGTACATCAAGACCAGTGGCGGCAAAGGCATGCACATCGTCGTCCCGCTGGCGCGCAAGGCCGACTGGGAGACCGTCAAAGCCTTCGCCAAGGCGCTGGCACAGTTCATCTCCCAACAACTGCCTGAACGCTTCACCGCCACCTCCGGCCCCAAGAATCGCGTGGGCAAGATCTTCATCGATTACCTGCGTAACTCACGGGGAGCGAGTACCGTGGCCGCTTATTCCGCCCGCGCACGTCCGGGCCTTCCGGTGTCGGTGCCGGTGACCCGAGAGGAGCTCACTGGCCTGAAATCTTCTGCGCAGTGGAACATCGGCAATGTGCTCAAACGGCTGCGCAAGCTCAAGGCCGACCCGTGGGCCGGGTACAAGAACACCCAACGGATCACCAAACCGATGTGGAAGAGGTTGGGGGTCAAAGCGCCGGGGTGACGCGTCGGTGCCAGGCCATGGCCGAGGTGGCACCCATCACCCCGATTTAACGCTCGCCAGACTGCGCCGCATCTGCCCCGGCGCCAGGCCATAGGTGTCTTTGAACACTTTGGCGA
Source organism: Pseudomonas sp. GD03842 (assembly GCF_029841165.1). Classification (NCBI taxonomy): domain Bacteria; kingdom Pseudomonadati; phylum Pseudomonadota; class Gammaproteobacteria; order Pseudomonadales; family Pseudomonadaceae; genus Pseudomonas; species Pseudomonas sp. GD03842. Next base: position 118,979 of record NZ_JAOCEA010000002.1, read on the forward strand.
ATGCCGCTTGTGATTGATAGCCCACTTCAGCGGCGATGTCGCTCAACCCGCTGCGCGACCGGCTGAGCAGCCCGAACGCCATCTGCATCCGCACTTGGGTCAACAGGACCCAGGGTGAGCTGCCGCTGACCTTGCTGAACGTGCGCATGAACGTTGCGCGGGACATGGTCGCCAGTTCCGCCAGGCCTTCGACGGTCCATTGGTGGGCAGGGTTGGCGAGCATCGCCTGCCAGGCGCGGCTCAGACGGCGGTCGCTCAACAAGGCCAGGCTGCCATTGCCCTGGGGCGACTGAGCCAGATGGGCACGCAGGACCAGCGTGAACAGCGCCGAGGTCAGCGCATTGACCATGTATTGGCCGCCCGCCTGATCCGTATCGGCTTCGCTGCGCAGCAAGGCGACCAGCGCGCCAAGCGCGTGCTCTGTGCCCAGTGCGTGAGTCGAAATCAACACGTGATCGGGCAGCGCCGAGAACAGCATGGAACCCTGTTGGTAGTGGAAGCTGCCGCACAGCAAATCGAGATCGGCGCCGTCGCCGAATCGCTTGACCTCCAACAAACCACCGGGCTCTCTGCGCGGCACTGACGGCATGACCCGCTTCCCAGGGCTGCGAAGGGCATGGGCCGCGCCTCCCGGTAGCACGAGGATGTCGCCCGCCACCAGCTTCACGTCGCGACGGTCTGGCAATTCAACGTGGCATTCACCTGCCAGGACAATGTGATAAGGCGCGGTACCCGGGGCTTCGGGGGGATGATCCAGCGCCCAGTCGCCCTGAAACTGGCAGCGCAGATCAAGGCTGCCCCGGACATCCGCGAGGGTAATGAGCGTGTCGATCGCGTTCATATGAGACGTTCGAACAAAAAAATGAGTAAAACAGGCAAGTTCCACCAGCGCAACGGAGGGAAACTGGTCGTGTTCCCGGCGCAGTCTAGTCGCCGCTCTCAGGAGATACCACCATGTTCAGCAATTGGCCCGACCTCGTTTCCACCATCAAGAAATCCTTCGGTTCACTGTCCAAATCCAACCCGAAAATGGTCAAGGCCTACATGGCGCTGGGCGATGCCGCCGCGGAGAACAATGTCCTCGACGCCAAGACCCGCGAGCTGATTTCCATCGCGGTGGCGATCACTACCCGTTGCGACGGCTGTATCGGGGCCCACTCCGAAGCCGCCATCGCGGCGGGGGCCACTCGAGAAGAAGTGGCCGCGGCCCTGGCGACCGCCATCTCCCTGAACGCAGGTGCGGCCTACATTTACTCGATGCATGCGCTAGAGGCGTACGACGCCTTGAAGAAGTGAGGCGGTCCCGCTTCCCCGCAACACGGCTGAGCGGCGACGCGTCCCTCGGCCGTGTTGTTTGACTGCACGGGCTGGACGGCGCTGCCGTATTCCGTTTGGCGCAGTGCGCAGCGGCTGTCAGCTTTCGGGTAAGGCGGGCACGGGCCCGACGCAACTGAAATCTACCGATTCACTGACCTCTTTCCAGCGCTCGGCGGTGTCGGCCCTGTTCGCCTCTACGGGTGCCAGGTAGTGCCGCGCATCGCTTCCCAAGAGCAGACGCAGCGGTGGCTGGGGGTGTTCGACGAGCTTGAGAATCACTTGGGCGACCCGCTCAGGGTCGCTGTTTTCGTTGCCCATGATCGTCCGTAACAAGGCACGCATCTGGCCGACGTTCTGTTCATACGCCGACATGTAGGGCACGTCGCTGCCGCGGGCACGGACGGCCCATTGGGTGCGCATGCCGCCAGGCTCCAGGGTGGTCACGTGCACGCCCAGTGGCTTGAGCTCTGCAGCGAGCACATCAGAGAAACCGCCCACCGCCCATTTGGCCGACTGATAGGCGCTCAAGCCCACCGTGGCCATCCGTCCACCGACCGAGGAAATCTGTACGATCCGGCCCGCCCCCTGTTCCCGCAAGACCGGGACGGCGGCTCGGCACAGATTCACCACGCCGAAAAAGTTCGTCTCGAATTCCAGGCGGAAGTCCGCGTCGGCGATTTGCTCGAACGGCAACATGTGACCGAAGCCCGCGTTGTTGACCAGCACATCCAGCCGGCCAAAGGTCGACACCGCTGCGTCTACCGCCGCCTTGGCGGCGGAGGCGTCGGTGACATCCAGTTCAAATGGAAGGATGCGCGACGGGTAGCATTGCTTGAGATCCTCAAGGCGATCGATTTGACGGGCGGCGGCGAGCAGGCAGTCGCCTGATTGCAGCACGGCTTCGGCAATGTGGCGGCCAAGGCCACTGGCGCTGCCAGTGACTAACCAGACTTTAGACATGATGAACTCCTAGCAGGTGAATAAGGTTATGAGTAAGTAATCACTCATTTAAAAGCACATCTATCAGTCCTTTGCAATTGCATTCCAGTAAGCCTCGAAGCCTGCGTCGCAGTAGCGCTCGGCGTGCTCCGGTTCGTTGGTCATGAAGTCCATGGTGGTTTCTGCCAGCGACCGCATGATCGCGGCGATGAACGCCGTGGGCTGATCCCGCAGCACGCCGCGGGTGGTGCCTTCTTGCATGTGGCGCTGAATGTCGCCGAACGCCTCGCTTCCAGACCGTCGGCTCGCTTCGGTCAGGCGGTCGCACATCATCAGCAGAGCCATCGCTTTGCGTTCGAGAGGGTGGGCCACGCCCCAGTTGACGTAGGTGTGCCAGGCATGGTGCAAGCGGCGTTTGAGGTCTTGATCTTTCGGGTAACCCGGAATCATGGCATCGCGCAGTTGCGCTTTGACGTCCAGATACACCTGATTGAGGAGGTCGTCCTTGGTCTCGAAGTAGTTGAAGAGCGTGCCTTCGGATACACCCGCGCCTTTGGCAATCCTGGAGGTCGGTGCGCCGAGGCCCTGTTCGGCGAAAACGCGAACAGCGGATTTCACGAGTGCAGTACGCTTGTCTTCGCTTTTGGGACGAGCCATGGGAAATCAGGAATTGAGTGAGTAGTTACTCATTTATACGCCGGAGTTTCTCGGGTGACAAGCGGGTGGTGGACGCTTGGTCGGAAACTCCGGCACCAGGCAAGTCCTGGCAACTGCCGCGTCGTTCGTCAAACGGCAATGATCAACCTTGCGTCGAAAGGCAGCAGCCTGGGCCGGGCGGTCGTCCCGTAACGCATCAGCCGATCGAAGCGAGCCCGTCACCGGTCTCTGCCGGGTAGAACTCACCTTGTAAATTCAGCGTGTTCAAGCGCTGGCGCACCGTGTCTTCGATCTCGATAACCTGGTCCGGGTCGTCGATGTCATCCACCACCAGCCAGACACCGTGCAGGTTCTGGTCGTGGGTACCTTCGCTGAGCATGTCGTGGGTGTAGGCTTGGTTCGAGCGCCACAGGCACATTTCGTCTTCCCTATGGCCGCTCTCCGTGAGCGCTTCGGCAGAGGTCAGCCAGACTTCCTTGTAGGGGCGCAAATCCGCTTCGGCAAGTTCCTTGAGGGTGATCACTGTCTTCATTTCGGGCCTCCTGGGTCTGTGCATAACGTGTGACGCGTGCTCGCGCGCAGTGTTCCATCGTCCTGTGCCTGTGGGCCGATGGGCGGTTGAACCGATGCCGACAGCGGAGGGTCGATCAGTCATTGTCCGATCAGGAGGCACGGTCATGAGGGACTCGGCGCTGTTTACCCGTCGACGTTTGCTGAGAGTGGCTGCGGGGGTCTCGGCGGCGTTGGCGTTCGACGCACTGCCGGTCATGGCTGACGAACGAATAAAACCTTCAGGCAACAGCACAGGAGCCCGGAACATGTTGACCCGAGACATTCCCTCCAGCGCAGAGCCATTGCCGATGATCGGTGTCGGCACCTATCGCGGTTTCGACGTAGCGCCCGGTGACCCAGCGTATCAGGCGCTGCCTGAGGTGCTGTCCGAGTTGTTCAAGGCCGGCGGAACGGTGGTCGACAGCTCGCCCATGTACGGGCGAGCCGAACAGACCACAGGAGAGTTGCTGGCGATCCACCGGCCACGCTCGCCCGCCTTTCTCGCCACCAAAGTCTGGACCCGTGGCGCTCAAGCGGGCATTGCGCAGATGGAGGCGTCGTTTCGGCTGCTGCAGACAGATCGCATCGACCTGATGCAGATCCATAACCTGCTGGACTGGAAAGCCCACCTGCCGACATTGCGCCAATGGAAGGAACAGGGCCGTATTCGCTACATCGGCATCACCCATTACACCCCGTCGGCGTATGACGAAGTCGAAGCGGTCATCAAAGCCGAGCCACTGGACTTTCTGCAGATCAATTACGCGCTGGATGACCGCGCGGTTGAGTCGCGGTTGTTGCCCCTGTGCCGGGACCGCGGGGTGGCCGTCATCTGCAACCGGCCGTTTGGCGGTGGCGAGTTGCTCGGGCGCTTGCGGGGCAAGCCCTTGCCGGGGTGGGCGGGGGAGGTGCAAGCCAGCAGTTGGGCCCAACTGGCGCTGAAGTTTCTCATCGCTCATCCGGCGGTGACCTGTGCGATTCCTGGTACTGGAAACCCGAAGTACATGAAGGAGAACGCCACCGCCGCGCAGGGGCCGTTGTTGACCGATGCGCAGCGCCAGCAATTGATCGCGCTGGTGGGTTGAGCCAGCCGTGCCGACACGCCTCAGCGCTTGACCGGCACCGGCAGGGTGACCAGGTTGACGTACTCGTCCCAGAATTTTTTCTGATCCACCGCATACACCACCTTGGCTTTCTGGGTGCCCACCGGGGCGCCTTTCGCGTAGCCCAGCGAGCGGCCGTAATCCGGGCCGAAGTGGGTATCGATGTCCAGATTCAAGTCCTTGGAAGCGGTGACCAACTCCGGATACACGAGGTACAGGGCAGGCAGGCTGTCCCAGGTGAAGCTCTGATAATGGGGGTCCTTGTCGAATGCCGGACCGAGGACGGCTTTGTACAGGTCGGGAATGACACCGGGCTTGGCCACGATCCGCTTGTAGATCGACGCATCGAAGGTGACCTTCTCACACACGTCGTTGGGGAATACCACATGCTCGATCGGTGAGCGCAGGACGATCTTCGCCGCTTCGGGGTCGAACCACCAGTTGAACTCCGCGGCGGGCGTGGTGTTGCCGGGAATTTCGATGGCGCCCCCCATGTACACGATGCGCTTGATCAGCGGCACGATTTCCGGCGCACTGCGAATGGCCAGCGCGAGGTTCGTCAGCGGGCCGACGGCGAGGATCGTCACTTGGTGCGGGTTCTTCTTCACGCTGTCGATGATGAATTGAGTGGCCGATTCATCTCGCAAGCGGGTGTGACTGGCCAAGCCGTCTGGCGGTGCAACCAACTGCGCGGGCGACGTGGGGCGGGGATGTTTGAACGCCCCCGGCCATCCTGCACCGAACAGTGCTTTTTCCTGCTCGTAGGTGGCGAAGTCGTGCAGCAGCGGGTATGCCGCGCCGGAATATACGCCGATGTCCTTCTCCACTCCCATACGCTCGACGGCCTTGAGCGCATCGACCTGTTCCTGATCGACCCAGGCGTTGCCGCTGACCAGGGTCATGCCAAGCAGGTCGATGCGCTTCTGCGCGTGCAATTGCGCGAGCATGATGAAGGCCTGCCCATCGTCGTTGAGCACGTTGAAATCGGTGTCGAAAATAACTTTTTCCGCCGCCTGCAACGAGGTGGCGGACAGGCCCAGGGAGAGGGCCAGGGCGCAGCGTTTGAGGAATGCCTGCATGGGTGGGTTCCAGGGTTCGGGAAGGGAAGGGGGCTGAAAACGGTGGGGGCGCGTCTCGCCGACAACCTTCGGCCAGACGCCGTCCCACCCAACTTTCAGCGGTTGACGACCTTCGCAGGCAGCGCCACCACCAGCAGGCTGCTCAGCACCAGGCAGCCGGCGAAGAACCACAGCGCTCCCGCGCTGCTGCCCGTCACGTCGATGGCGATGCCCATCATCGAGTTGCTGACCAAACCGGCGATGTTGGCCAATGAGCATGCCAGGGCAAAACCGGTCGCTGCAGCGCGGCCCTTGAGGAAGGTCGCAGGCAGGCTGAAGAACACCGGTACCGCGCCGATGATGGCCGCCGAGGCGATGGCGAACAATGCCACGGTCGCCACCACGTTGTGGGTGAAGAACGGGCTGGCGGCCATGGCGACAGCGCCGACCCAGAAGGGCAGGATGATGTGCCAGCGACGCTCGCGGCGGCGATCCGAGCTGGCACCGATCATCAGCATCCCGATCAGCGCGGCGACACTGGGCAGGGCCGTCAGCACGCCAATGTGAAACGTATCGGTCACGCCGGCGTTCTTGATGAAGGTGGGCATCCAGAAACCCATGGCGTAGGCGCTGAGCAGGATCGAAAAGTCGATGCCGCCGAGCATCCACACCTTCAGGTTGAAGAAGCCGTCGCGAAACGTGTGCTTGCTGTCTTTGCCCTCCGCATCGTCCAGGCGCAGCTCACCATCCAGCAGGGTTTGCTCCTGAGTGCTCAGCCACTTGGCGTCTTTTGGCGCGTTGGGCAAAGCCCAGAACGTCAGGATGCCCAGCAGCACGCTGGGTATGCCTTCGATCAGGAACAGCCACTGCCAGCCGCGCAACCCGGCCGCTTGGTCGAAATGGCCCATGATCCAGCCTGACAGCGGCCCCCCGATGACACTCGACAACGGCAAGCCGATCATGAACAGCGCAATGATGCGGCCGCGGCGGTAGGTCGGAAACCACGTGGTCAGGTAGAACAAGACGCCTGGCAGAAATCCGGCTTCCGCAGCGCCCAGGAAAAAGCGCAGCACATAGAATTGCATCGGTGTGGTGACGAACAGGGTACACACCGACAAGGCGCCCCAGGTGATCATGATCCGGGCGATCCAGATCTTGGCGCCCACTCTCTCCAACACCAGGTTGCTCGGCACTTCGAACAAGATGTAACCGACGAAGAACAGCCCGGCACCCAGGCCGAAGGCGGTTTCGCTGAAGTGCAACTGGTCGAGCATCTGCAGCTTGGCGAAACCGATGTTGATGCGGTCCAGGTAGGCGGCCAGGTAGCAGAAACACAGGAAGGGAATGAGCTTCCAGGTGATCTTGTGATAAAGCGCTTTGATCGGATCCGCGGCGCTGGCCACGGAGGTTTCTACATTCGCAGAGGGCATGGGTTATCTCCTGGCAATTACAGGCTCGGTGCGAACCGCGATCGTCGCATCGTGCCTGTGGCCGGTGAACGCAGTGGCAGGTGATAGTGCCTGTGTTCGCTGCGTTCTCATACGGCCCTTTATGGTTTTTGTTAGCCGCACATCAAGTGCTTTGGCAAGCACCGAATGGCGACTTCCAAAGGCAGTGTCAGAAGACTGGACGGCGCACGCTGTCCAGTGGTGTGCGCATCCGGTTGCGCGACCCGTGCTCTGTGGCCGGGTTCTAATGGGGGCAGCTTTTTGCGGGAGCGCGCATGTCGGCGATGACGGGGTGGCATCCATCGCAAGGGTGACAAACCGACGGCTGTCGCGGGCAAGCGCGCTCCTGACGAAATTCCACGCTATTGGCTGAGCTGCTGAATCGCTTCCTGCTTGCTCACCACATCCCCGTATTTGCTGTCGATGTCGAACAGGTTCGCCTCATGCGGGTCGGGGTGACGGTCGCCCACGCATTCGCGCACGACAATGGTCCGAAACCCGTGTTGGACGGCATCCACCGCCGTCGCGCGGATGCAGCCGCTGGTCGAGCAGCCAGCCAGCACCACGGTGTCGATGCCTTGGGCATGGAGCATCGATGCCAGGGAAGTGCCGAAAAACGAGCTGGCGTACTGTTTGCTGATCACCACTTCCTCCGGCAACGGCAGGACCTCTTCGCAAAACGCCGCCAACGGATTGCCTTCGACCATGTCCTTCATCACTGGCGCTTTCTTCACCCACATGCCGCCATCAGCGAAGTGCGTCGGGTGGTAGCGGATGTTGGTGTGCACCACGGGAATGCCATGTTCCCGTGCACTGGCCAACAGCGCCACGCTTTCGGCGACGGCGCTGACCACCCCCGGCGCGAAAAGCGGTGCATCGGGTCGGGTGTAGCCTTGCATGAAGTCGATCATCAACAGCGCGGGTTTTTTCCCGAAGCCGATGCGATTACCCCATACGCCCTGATAATTGGCAGTGGCGGTTTGTTGTTCACTCATTCCGTTCTCCTTGGGAATACGGCGTGGAAGCTGAAGCAGGTTTCGTTGCCCGGAGGGACCAGGACCTCAAATCAGCGATGCGCCGAGAAAATCCCCGAACGCTGCGAAGAAGCCAGGCAGGTTGTCCCACGGGATCATGTGCCCGGCGTTTTCCACTCGAGCGATCAGAATCTTCGGTTGCAACTGCCGAATCTCGGCTTCGTCTTCCGGCAGAATCACGCCCCCGCGACCGGCCACGATCAGCAGGGCAGGCACGGGCAGGTGCGGCAGGTCGCGGTGGAAGTCCACGTCGTGGAAATCGTTGAATGCCCGCACGATGGCCGGCTCGTAGCAGGTGTGCAGCCACTCGGCGCGCAATTGCAATTGTTCCTCGGTCCAGGTCGGGCAGAACGCGCGCATCTCATCGGCATTCATGCCAGTCTGCGACTGTCGGATCGAATCGACGTACCACGGTAGCTTCGAGGGGTACTCCCGACGGCCGGGCCCGGAGACGGGTGGATCGATCAGCACCAGGCTTTTCAGACATTTGGCGTTGCGCACCGAGGTCCGTACCGCAAAGCGTGCGCCCATCGAATGGCCGACCAAATGATAGCTCGCGATGCCCATCGCTTCGGCGAAGGCGCTGATGTCATCGGCGCAGGTGTCGACGCTGTAATCCAGGTCCGGACCGGTGGAAGACAGGCCGCGTCCCCGGGCATCCAGCACGTAAGTGTCGAACTGTTCGCCCAGCGTTTCGGCAACGAACCCCCAGGTGACTGCCGGGCTGGTGATGCCGGGAATCAGGATCAGCGCCGGCTTGCCAGCGTGCTGGGTGCCGCCGTAGCGCAGGTAATGCTGGCGGATGCCGTTGGCGTGCACGTTGCCGCCACCCATGAACGTACTCATGCCGCCACCCCCGATTTCAGTGGCTGAGCGTACAGGTCGTAGCCGAACACCCAGGCGGGGTCTTCCTGAGTGCGCAGCCAGGTGTTGGCATTGGAGACCGCCTGTACGCGGGACGCCCGTTCCTTCCGGTTGGCTTCGTAGAGGGTGAAGGCGGTGCTGTAATCGGTCAGCCCGGTTTCCTGTAGGCAGCGGGTCAACATCGCGGCGTCTTCAATGGCCATGCCTGCGCCCTGAGCCATGTGAGGCTTCATCGGATGGCATGCATCGCCCAGCAGCACCAGACGTCCGCGGCTCCAGAGCGGCAGCGGGTTGCGGTTGAGCAGGGGCCACTTGGTCACCGTCTCGGTGGATTCGATCAGCGCCTGGACGGTGGGGTGGTAACCGGCGAAGGCTTCGTACATTTCTTCCTGGCTGCTGTCGACGAAATTACCGTCGAAGTCCCACGCCGGATGCGGCACGCCGGTTACGTAGTAATACTCGTCGCGTTTGCCCGTGGTGTGATAGACCATCATGTGACGATCCTCGCTCCACCACTTCACGCAGTTCTCGAAGTCCAGGTTGTACTTGGTCAGCACATCGCTGCGGATCAGGGCACGGTGAGCGACCCAACCGCTGTACAGCGGTTTTTCGACACCGAGCAATTCCTCGCGGATTTTCGAGTTGATGCCATCGGCACCGATCACGATATCCGCCTCGGCGTGGGTGCCGTCGGCGAAGTTCAGGCGTACGGACTGATCGCGTTCTTCAAGGCTGGTGAGGCATTTGCTGAAGTGCACGCTGCCTGGCGCCAGCGTCGACATCTGCAGCGCGTGCAAGTCGCCACGGTGCACGGTGATGTAGGCCGCCCCGTACTCCTTGCGGGAGAATTCGCCCAGTTTGATGCGTGAAAGATAGTCGCCGGTGGCGCCTTCTCGGCTGAACCAGAAGTCCGGATGCGAGCCCATGTCGCTCAAGTGTTGCTCGATGCCCATCCGGCGGAAGATTTTCATGATGTTCGGACCCATGTGGATCCCGGCACCGATGCGCGAGAACGCAGGCGCTTGCTCATAGACGTCCACTTCAAAGCCCGCTTGTTGCAACAGTGTGGCGGCAGCAGCGCCTCCCAGACCGGCTCCGACGATGGCGATTTTTTGCGTGGTTGGCATGGCGCGCTTCCTTTGAATGGCGTGATCATCGAATGGCGGGTGACGAAACATGTCATCGCCATATTGCGTTTTTTAAGTGTATACGCTGATTTTTTTAAAAGTGAATAGCTAATTCAAAAAAGACGCCACGACGTCGCAAACAGGCATGTCACCTTTATAAACCCTGTAAATACGAGGTCTGAGTAGATAGGTAACAAAGTGGCGTGCCTATTGCAGCCTCGCATCAATTGATGTCTTATCGCTTCTAATCAGTGTGTACGCTTTAAAAAATGCACTAGTCTGAAGCGCCATGCCTTGCAATGGTGCAGTGGGCAAGCAGCTCAATGACGAGGAGACGAAAATGCCGGTTAGCGATTGCGAATTGACCCAGATGTTCGAGCACGTGCTGAGTCTGTCGAAAGTCGACAGCACCCAGAGCGTGGCGGTACTCAAGAGCCACTATTCCGATGCGCGGACGGTGCGCGCGGCGATGGACGCCGCTCAGCGCCTCGGCGCGAAGGTGTACGCGGTGGAGTTGCCATCGTTCAACCACCCCAAAGCAATGGGCAACGACATGACCGCCTACTGCGGCGACACTGCGCTGACCGGGAATCTCGCTGCGCAGCGGGCGCTGGAGGCGGCCGACTTGATCGTCGACACCATGATGCTGTTGCACTCGCCCGAGCAGGAACAGATTCTCAAGACCGGCACGCGCATTCTGCTCGCCGTGGAGCCGCCTGAAGTGCTGGCGCGGATGCTGCCGACGCTGGCTGACAAAGAGCGAGTGTTGGCAGCGGAGCGCGTGTTGAAGTCCGCGCGTTCGATCCATGTGAAGTCCCGTGCGGGCAGCGATTTCCGCGCGCAGTTGGGGCAGTACCCGTCGGTGACCGAATACGGTTTCGCTGACGAGCCGGGGCGGTGGGATCATTGGCCCAGCGGCTTTTTGTTTTCCTGGCCCAACGAAGAAACGGCGGAAGGAACGCTGGTCATTGACGTGGGCGATATCGTGCTGCCGTTCAAGACCTACTCCCGCGAGCAGATCACGCTGGAGATCGAAAAGGGTTTCATCACCCGCATTCACGGCGGGTTCGAAGCGGAATACCTGCGCGATTACATGAAGTATTTCAACGACCCGGAGGTCTACGGCATTTCCCACATTGGCTGGGGCTTGCAGCCGCGTGCGCAGTGGACGGCCATGGGTCTGCACGACAAGAACGACGGCATGTGCATGGACGCGCGAGCGTTCTATGGCAACTTCCTGTTCTCCACCGGGCCGAACACCGAAGTCGGCGGCACCCGCAAGACCCCATGCCACCTGGACATTCCGCTGCGCCATTGCGACATCTACCTGGATGACCAGGCGGTGGTATTGGCGGGGGATGTAGTGGCGCCGGAGGCTTCGAAGGCCTGAGACACGGCGTGCAGCCGAGCCTGGATCGAGGGACGTGTGCGCACTTTCGCGGTCGCGATCCGGGCGGCTCGTAAGACTCCCTTTAAGTGCTCGCACCCGTTAATGTACTCACCACTCCCTACAGGTCGCCGAACGAGTCATCCGTGTCCACTGACAACCTTTCCAATCACGATAAGTCCTACACCTTTTCTGAGCAGGTGGGCCATTTACTGCGCAAGGCTTACCAGCGGCATCTGGCGATTTTCCAACAGAATGTCGGCGATTCGCAGCTGACGGCCGTGCAGTTCGTGACGCTGTGTGCCCTCCGCGACCATGGTCCGAGTTCCCAGACCGAACTGGTCAAGGCCACCGCCGTCGATCAGGCGACCATCCGCGGTATCGTCGACCGCCTCAAGGCCCGTGATCTGATCAGTCTCGATCCAGACCCTCAGGACCGGCGCAAAGTCATCTGCAGCCTCACCGCCAGCGGCCTGCAGTTGGTGCAGGAAACCGTACCGCGCGCGGCGCAGATCAGCGAAATCACCCTCAGTCGGCTCAACCCGGCAGAGCGTGTAGCGGTGTTGTTTTTGCTGCGCAAATTGATCGACGAGCCAGAAGAGTAGGCGCCTCCCTCCAGCGCCTGTCGGCATCTCACGCCGCACGAACGCTCACCGCTGAACGCCCTCGACCCGCTCCTGCCCAAGACGCAGGGGCACTGATAGGTTCGGGGGTTGCCGCGTAGCGAACGGAAAACCCTTTCACTGCAGAACTCCCTTTTCCTACAGCAATTTCCCCACTGGCACATTTCCTGCTCGCTTTTCATGAAGTGAATACTTCATTAAAAGCCGTGCGCCGTCAGTAACACTCGAGGAAATGCAATGAGCGATCAACAGGCAGCGGGGGAGATGACCCTGACGCTCCAAGTCAATGGCCAGGCCACCTCGGTCACCGCCATGGGGGACACGCCGCTGCTGCTGGTGCTGCGCAACGACCTACAGCTCAACGGCCCGAAATACGGCTGTGGTCTGGGCGAGTGCGGTGCGTGCACGGTGATCATCGACGGTGTCGCGGCCCGCTCATGTGTATTCCCGCTTGCGGGTGCGCAGGGACGAGACATCACCACCTTGGAGGGGATCGGTTCCCGCGATTGCCCTCATCCGGTGCAGCAGGCGTTCATCGACGAGCAGGCCGCGCAATGCGGCTATTGCATGAACGGCATGATCATGACGGCCAAGGCCTTGCTCGACCGCAACCCGCACCCCAGCGAAGCCGAGATCCGCAGCGAGCTCTCGGCGAACCTGTGCCGTTGCGGCACTCACATCGAAATTCTGCGTGCGGTCATGCGGGCCGCCCGCCACCCGCTCTGAACGGACCCGTCTCTCATGACCCAGACCCTGCCCACCCGCGATTTCCTGTTGGCCAAGAACGGCGTTCTGCTCGTGGTCGACGACATCCTTCCGCCATCAGGCCCGGTCGCCAAGGGCGGCACGCCTACGGTCAAGCCCAAGGAGCTGGGGTTGTTCATCGCCATCAACGACGACAGCACGGTCTACGCGTTCAACGGCCATGTGGACCTGGGGACCGGCATTCGGACCTCGCTGGCGCAAATCGTCGCCGAGGAACTGGACCTGCGGATGGACCAGGTCACGATGGTGCTGGGCGATACCGAACGCGCCCCGAACCAAGGTGCGACGATTGCTAGCGCGACCCTGCAGATTTCCGCCATCCCGTTGCGCAATGCGGCGGCCGAGGCCCGACGCTTCCTTTTGAACAAAGCCGCTGAGCGCTGGGGCGTCGGCGCTGAAACATTGGGGATCGAGCAAGGCGTGATCAAAGGCGGCGATGGGCGGGCGGTGGCCTTTGGGGAGTTGCTGGTCGATCAGCACATCGAGCTGCGCATCTCAGGCGACGCACCGCTCAAGCGCCTCGAAGACTACAAGCTGGTCGGCACCGTGGCGGCGCGGGTGGACATTCCCGGAAAGGCCACCGGCGAATTGACCTACGTTCATGACATGCGTCTGCCGGACATGCTCCACGGCCGGGTCGTTCGCCCGCCCTATGCCGGTTACGACACCGGCGAGTTCGTAGGCACCAGCTTGCTGAGCGTCGACGAGTCGTCCATTGCGCACATTCCCGGCATCGTCAAGGTCGTGGTGATCGGCGATTTCGTTGGCGTGGTGGCGATGCGTGAAGAGCAGGCCGTCAAAGCCGCCGAGGCGCTGAGCGTCAGTTGGAAGCCCTGGCGGCATCTGGCGCCGGATATGACGGATATCGAACAGGCCATCCGCGACAACCCGCGCGTGCAACGGGTGGTGCTGGACAAGGGCGATGTCGACCAGGCCCTGGCTGAAGCCAGCGAGCGGATGACCCGCACTTACCTGTGGCCCTACCAGATCCACGGCTCGATCGGACCGTCCTGTGGCCTGGCGGACTACCGTGAAGACGGCATCCGCATCTGGTCCGGCACCCAGAACCCCCACATGCTGCGGGCCGATATCGCCTGGCTGCTGGAGTGTCCGGAAGAGCGGATCGAGATCATTCGCATGGAGGCCGCGGGCTGTTACGGCCGTAACTGCGCGGACGACGTGTGCGCCGATGCGGTATTGCTGTCCAAGGCTGTTGGCCGTCCGGTGCGCGTCCAACTGACCCGCGAACAGGAACATGCGTGGGAACCGAAGGGGACGGCGCAACTGATGGAGGTCGATGGCGGCCTCGACGGCAACGGCGGTGTCGCCGCTTACGACTTCACCTCCAGCTACCCCTCGAACAACTCGCCCACGTTGGCATTGCTGCTGACCGGGCGGGTCGAACCGGTGCCGGTGATGTTCGAGATGGGGGATCGCACCTCGATTCCGCCGTACGACATCGACCACATGCGGGTGACCATCAATGACATGGCGCCCATCGTGCGGGCATCCTGGATGCGCGGTGTGTCGGCCTTGCCCAACACCTTTGCCCATGAATCGTACATCGATGAGTTGGCCTTCGCTGCCGGCGTCGACCCCGTGGAGTACCGGCTGCGTTATCTGCACGATGACCGGGCATCGGATCTGGTCAAGGCCACCGCCGAGCGGGCGCAGTGGTCGCCGCGCACGCAGCCGATGCAGACGCCGGAACAGGATGGCGTGCTACGCGGACGGGGCTTTGCCTATGCGCGCTACATCCACAGCAAGTTTCCCGGGTTCGGCGCAGCGTGGGCGGCCTGGGTCGCGGACGTCGCCGTTGACCGGCACACCGGCGATGTGTCGGTCACGCGGGTGGTGATCGGTCACGATGCCGGAATGATGGTCAACCCCGCTGGGGTTCAGCACCAGATCCACGGCAACGTGATTCAATCCACCAGTCGTGTGCTCAAGGAACGGGTGACGTTCGAGGAGTCCACCATTGCCAGCAAGGAATGGGGCGGCTATCCGATTCTGACCTTCCCGGAGGTGCCGAAGGTCGACGTCATGATGATGCCGCGCCAGACCGAACCGCCGATGGGGGCGGGGGAGTCGGCATCGGTGCCGAGCGCTGCGGCCATTGCCAACGCCATTTATGACGCCACCGGCATCCGTTTTCGCGAGTTGCCCATCACCCCTGAACGCGTCCTCGCGGCGTTGAAAAGTGCCGGGGACGCGGCCAATGGCGCACCACCGGCATCCCCCAAGGCCAAGCGCTCGAAATGGCTGTTCGGTTCGTTGTTCGCGGCATTGGGTGCGGCACTGGGCATGGCTGCGACGGCGTTGCCTTGGCGCGCTGAAATCGCCCCCATCACGCCACCTGCCGCAGACACCTGGTCGGCCGCGACGCTCGAGCGTGGCCGTTTACTTGCTGCGGCTGGCGACTGTGCGGTCTGCCACACTGCGCCAGGCGGTATCAGGAATGCCGGTGGGCTGGCGATGCAGACGCCGTTTGGCACCTTGTACAGCAGTAACATCACGCCCGACCCTGAGACCGGCATCGGCAAGTGGTCCTATCCGGCCTTCGAGCGGGCAATGCGCGAGGGCATCAGCCGTGACGGCAAGCATTTATACCCGGCATTCCCTTACACGGCGTTTCGCAATATCGACGATGCGGACATGCAGGCGCTGTACGCCTACCTGATGGCCCAAGCGCCAGTCAAACAGGTGCAACCGGCCAACGACCTGCGTTTCCCCTTTAGCCTGCGCCCGCTGATGGCTGGCTGGAACGCGCTGTTCCTGCGCAGCGGCGAAGTGCAGGCTCAGCCCCAGCGCAGCGAGCAATGGAATCGCGGACAGTACCTGGTCAACGGTCTGGGCCATTGTGCGGCGTGCCATTCGCCGCGCAATGTCATGGGCGCGGAAAAAGGCGGTGCGTCGTTTCTTGCCGGGGGGACAGTGGACGGCTGGGAAGCGCCCGCGCTCAACGGTCTGTCGAAAGCACCGACGCCTTGGACCGAAGACCAATTGTTCAATTACCTCAGTACGGGCTACTCCGATGCCCACGGGGTCGCGGCCGGTCCGATGGGGCCGGTGGTGGCCGAATTGTCGAAATTGCCCAAATCGGACGTGCGAGCGATGGCGGTCTACCTCGCCTCGCTGAACGGCTCGGCAACGGCGACCGCATCGGCCGCCGCACCCGAGCCGCAGCCCCGTGTTTCCGTGCAGTCGCTGAGCAACGGTCAGCGCGTATTCGAAGGTGCCTGTCAGGGGTGTCACGCCGATGGTCAAGGCCCGAAATTGTTCGGCGTAAGCCCGTCGTTGGCCACCAACACCAATGTGCACAGTGCCTTGCCCGACAACCTGATCAAAGTGATTCAACAGGGCATTGCCAATCCGGCGACGCGGGACCTGGGCTACATGCCCGGCTTCAAGGACAGCCTCACTGACACGCAGATCAGTGATCTTGCCGCCTATCTGCGCAGTCGTTTCGCGCCGAATGAGCCGCAGTGGACAGGGTTGCCGGAACGAGTGGCGTATCTGAAGGCCAATCCCGGAACCCATTGACCCCACAAAAATCTCTGGGGGCCCGCTCGCCTGCGATCGGAGTGTGTCAAACGACATACTCCGATCCGTGCCAGCGGCATCCCGGGCAAGCGCGCTCTTGGAGGTTGATTCGCGTTAAATCGTGGATTCAGGCAACACCCGAACCCCACGTACCACCAAATCCTGAATGAACACCAGCCAATCCTGCCGCTGCCCCTGGGCACCCATGTCCTGGCCGAGGAATGAAGTGAGGGTGTGCAGGTTGGAGTTATAGAAGTAGCACAGCGAGGCGATCATCAGGTACACGTGCTTGATGTCGACATCCTGGCGGAACAGTCCCTGCTGTTGGCCCGCTTCGATGATCGGGCGCAGTACGCCCACCGCTTCACCGGACAACCTTCGCAATTCGCTGGACTGCCGGGCGTGCTTGCCCTTGTGCAGGTTCTCGATGCTGAGGATGGCGACAAATTCCGGGTGGGTGACGTAATAATCCCAAACGAACGCCACCAGTTGGCGCAAGGTCTGCTCCGGGGTCGAAGGGTCCAGCTGCAACGTGCTTTCGGCCTGGTTGAAGCGTTCGTAAGTGTGTTCGAGCACCTTCACGAACAGCTTTTCCTTGCTGCCGAAGTAGTAATAGATCATCCGGTCGTTGGATTCGGCCTGCGCTGAAATCTTCTCGATCCGCCCACCCGAATAACCGTCGCGGGTGAACACAGTGATCGCCGCTTGCAGAATTCGCGCGCGGGTCTCTTCGGCCTGCTGGGCGCGCACCCCTGTGTTCTTGCCCATCAGAGGATCCGGTACAGCAAGCGCTCGACACGGACCCGGCTGACCCGACGCAGAAACGTGCGCACGCCCGTCGGGTATTCGCTGAGGGTATCGAGCTCATCGAACTTGCCGACGCGATGCGTATTGCGCATCAGTTGCCTGATTTCTTCGGCGCGGGGGGCAAGCCATTCGCTTCTGGGGTCGTCGATCAGTACCGCGTTTTCCAGGTCGAGCTGGAAGGCCCGTGGATTGAGGTTATTGCCGGTGAGCAAGGTGTAACGCTCGTCGGACCACAATCCTTTCAGGTGGAAGGTGTGATCGCCGTCTTTCCACAAGTGGATATTCAACGCTTGTTTCTCGACAGCGGCCTGATGCTTTTGCATGAACCGGCGCAGGCTGATTTCGTAGAGATAGGGCAGCGCGGAAATGACCTTGAACGGTTCCTGCGGCGGGATGAAGAAATCGTTTGCGGTCTTGTCACCGATGATGATGTCGATGGTCACCCCGCGTTTGAGCGCCCGGTTGATTTCTCGTTTGACCGCCAGCGGCATATTGAAATATGGGGTGCACAGCGTCAGATGGTGGCGCGTCTGGGCGATCAGTTCGCAGATCACTTTGCTCAGCGCGTTCTTGTTGCCGATGCCCAGCAGGGGGATAAGGCGCAATTCACCGTTTTCGCGAATGCCTTCGCTGACGTCGTAGCTGGCGCGCTTGAGCCGTTGACGGAACTGCCGGATCTCGCCGCGAAGGCTGCGTGACGAGGGGGGCGAGGGCAGGTCCAGGCGATGCACGGCCTCGGAAGGCAGAATCTCCTGATGCACCAGGCGCAGAAATGCATCGGCCAGCGCCTTGTTTTCCAGCAGTTGGTAGCGGTCCAGGCGGTATTTGCCCAGCTTGTGCAGGTAGACGTTGTTGATGCTGGCACCGGTGTAGATCACGCAGTCGTCGATCACGCTGCCTTTGAGGTGCAGCACGCCGAACAGCTCGCGGGTCTGCACAGGCACGCCGTAGATCGGCACCTCCTGGTCGTGCTCCAGATTCTGCGCCTGATACCAGGCCGCGTTGCCGGCTTGTTTGCCTGCGCCGATCAGCCCGCGTTGCGCGCGGAACCAGTCGACCAGCACCACCACCTCAAGCTCTGGGCGCGCAGTCTTGGCCGCATACAGGGCATCGAGGATCTCCTGACCGGCTTCGTCCTGCTGGAGGTAGAGCGCCACGATGCAGATGCGCCGGGTCGCCGAAGCAATCTTTTCCAGCAGCATGCGCCGGTAGTCGGCAGCGCTTGGCAAGAGGGTGAGCGCCGCGCTGGGCGCTTCGAAACCGCGCAGCGCTGCAAGGGTGGAACGTCGGAAGGGAGCCCGCATAAGCCTCTCGAGGGATCGGAAATCAACAGCGCACGAGCTTACACCAGAGTGTGCCGTGTGGTGGGTTTGGCAGCAGGATCGATTGGCCGTTCAATGCAATCCGGTGGTTCGCATCTGGCCGTCGCCTGCCCTCCAAAGCGGTCAAGGGGGCGTGATGTCCCGCTCCACCGGCGCCGGATCTGGATTGAATCCAGTCGGGTACTTCCCCTTCAAGCGCCAGGCGAAGGCGATGATTTCTGCAATCGTCAGATACAATTCCTGAGGAATGCTGTCACCCAGCTCCATTCGGGCGAGCAGGGTCACCAGTTCGGCGTTTTCGTAGATGGGCACTTTGTATTCCCGGGCGATCGCCAGGATGGCCTCGGCCAGGGCATCGTCCCCTTTCGCCGTCAGGGTGGGCGCCTGATGGCCGTCATAGTTCAGGGCCACGGCCTGACGCGGTTGCTGTTCGGGCGTTGTCATCAGGCGTTCTCGTCAATCCAGCGTTGTTCCAGTACCGGTCGCCCGCCTTGGGTCGGGGCGCCGCGGCTGCATGTCAGGTCCTTGACGTTCAGGCCGCAGGCCACCAGCCTCGCTCGCAGATTCTCCAGTTCGGAGGCGATCAGCTGGGCAGCGCCTTCCCGTTCAGCCCACATCTGGCTCGACAGGCTGCCCCCCACCAACTGCGCCTGGACCTGCAGCGGCCCCAGCGGCTCGAGGTCGAACGCCAGCTCGACCCGCCAGAGCTTTTCCTTTTCCTTGGGAGGGGTCACCGCGTCGGGGGTGTCTTCACGCTCCGCAGTGTCTTCACGCTGCAGCTTGACTTGCAGCGGCACCACGTCATGGGCGTTGCGCATGGGAATTTCCAGTTGCCAGGTGGTCACTTGGGTGCCATCGGCGTTGGTGCGCGTCTGCTCCAGCCCGCCCAACTGGTGGCTTTGCAGGCGTGAGATGGCGCCCGCTGCCAGCTTGAGCAGGGTTTCCAGGTCGTCCGGGTTCTGCGGGCTGCCCAGGGTTCTCGCCGGCAATGGGAAATGCGTCGGCGTGTTCGGCGCGGCCACCAGGCCCAGGGTTCCCAGCGCATTGCGCACGAACCCCGGCATCGCGCGGGCCAAGGTGTTGGCGGCCGCTGCATCGTTATAGGTCACGTTCCCGGGCACGCCGGGAAGGATTTGCGCAATGACGCGCAGCAGGTTGGCTTTCAGGTCCGGTATCAGCGTCGGGTTTTCCCCGGCAAGCAAGCGCGACTCCATGAACAGTCCGCTGGCGTTAAGGGCCTGGGCGACGCCTTTGGCGGTGGTGAGTTGTTGCAGGTCCGGAAGGTCGGCGAACAATTGCTCGATGCTGGCGCGTAATGACGGTGTCAGCGGATCCGGCGCCGTCGTGGAGGGCGGCGGCAGGTTCTGCAGCGCGGCGAACAGACTTTGCAGGGACGCCTGACGGCTTTGCTGGGTCGACAATTGCTGGGCCAGGGCCAACTCGTCGAGGCGATCCGGCAGGGCAATGAAGTTCAGCGCCTGGCTGCTCTGCACCTGGGCGGTCAACAGGCTGCCCACCCGCAGCGCTTGCGGGCTGTCCACGGTCAGGCTGCTGCCGGCCAGGGCCGTGTTGAGCAACAGGACGATCGAGCGATAGGTCGCTGCGGCGCCCGGCTGGCTGGCCAATTGCGCGACATTTTGCGCCACCACCTGCGTGGTCAGCACCTTGCCTTGCAGCAAGGTGCCAGCAGGAAGCTGCCGGGTGTCGATCTGCGTCAGGCTGTTGGCGATTGCTTTTTGCAGGTCCTGCAGGCTGATGGTCAGCGTATCCGCCGAGCCCTGGGCCACGTTCACTGTCGTGCCCGGCGTCAACGGCAGCGAGCTGCTGACGGGGAGGGTGGTCTGGCGCCCGCTGTCCATCGTCAATTTCAGCAACAGCTGGAAATCCTGGCCCAATTGTCTGAGGCTGACCACTTCGGCGTTGGCCACCTGGCCCGCATTCAACAAGCCTTCCCGAGGCTCCACCAGCTTGAGGACTTCCCCGGCGGGCACGCCCGCGCGTAGCAGTGCGGTGGCGGCGGCAACGGGTGCAAGATTGGGTATATCGCCTGTCATCAGATCCCGACTCGGTAAAATTGCGCTCTGGAGGGCTCAAGCTGGCATAATCCAGCACTCGCTAAGCTGCAACAAAGTATAACGGCCGCTGCGCCCTTGACTTGAACGGCTGCCTACCTGCCATCCGAAAAGAAGGTCCCCATGTCGATCCCCGTTCTGGAAGCCACAGGGCTCGCGTGCGAGCGCGACTGGCGACTGTTGTTCGAGCACCTCGATCTGCGCCTCTCGGCCGGGGACATGGTGCAGATCAGCGGCCCCAACGGCAGCGGCAAAACCAGCCTGTTGCGCCTGCTCAGCGGCCTGATGCAGCCCACCGCAGGTGATGTGCTGCTGGACGGTAGCCCCATGGCCGCGCAGCGAAGCAATCTGGCGCACCACCTGTTATGGATCGGCCATGCAGCAGGGATCAAGGACGTGCTCACGCCCGTCGAAAACCTCACCTGGCTCTGCGCGCTTCACCACCGGCTGGACACGGCACAGATCTGGAGCGCCCTCGAAGCCGTTGGACTGCGCGGCTTCGAAGATGTGCCGTGTCACACCTTGTCCGCCGGACAAAAGCGCCGGGTCGCGTTGGCCAGGTTGTTCCTGCCGGGGCCGGGGTTGTGGATGCTCGACGAGCCGTTCACCGCGCTGGACAAGCAGGGTGTGGCGCAATTGGAGGAGCACTTGGCGGTGCATTGCGAGCAGGGCGGCGTGGTGGTCTTGACGACGCACCATGTGCTGAGCCGCAAGCCGGCCACCTATCGCGATCTGGATCTGGGGCAATGGGCCGTATGAGTCATGTCTTCGCTTCGCTGATCGCCCGCGAAGCCCGGTTGCTGTTTCGTCGCCCCGCTGAATTGCTCAATCCGCTGGTGTTCTTCGCGATTGTCATCGCCCTGTTTCCGCTGGCGGTAGGGCCGCAGGCACAATTGCTGCAGACGCTGTCGCCTGGGCTGATCTGGGTGGCGGCCCTGTTGTCGGTCTTGCTGTCGCTGGACGGCCTGTTTCGCAGTGACTTCGAAGACGGCTCGCTGGAACAATGGGTGTTGTCACCGCACCCGCTGGCGCTATTGGTGCTGGCCAAGGTGCTGGCCCACTGGGCCTTTTCTGGCCTGGCGCTGGTGCTGTTGTCGCCGCTGCTGGCGCTCATGCTGGGGTTGCCCACGGCGTGCCTTCCCGTATTGTTAGGGTCATTGATGCTGGGCACGCCGGTATTGAGCCTGCTCGGGGCAGTGGGGGCTGCGTTGACGGTTGGGCTCAAGCGCGGCGGTCTGCTCTTGGCGCTGCTGATTCTGCCGTTGTACATCCCGGTGCTGATTCTGGGCAGCGGAGCCCTGCAAGCTGCACTTGAGGGCATGCCTGCGACCGGCTATCTGCTTTGGCTTGGCAGCCTGACAGCACTCGCTATAACGCTGACACCTTTTGCAATTGCCGCTGGCTTGAAAATCAGCGTTGGCGAATAATCGATTTCTGATCGATCGGACAACTTTTCTGCGGGTAACCCTGGTGACGCTTCGGACCACAGAAGCGCACGTACATGAAAGAGCCTTGATGAACAGCATGATGATAAAGGCGGCGCAATGAACACGCGCGCCAAGACGAAGACCGGCATCGGTTGGGCCTGGTTTCACAAGTTGGGGTCGCCCAAATGGTTTTACGGCATCAGCGGTCGCCTGTTGCCATGGCTGAGCATCGCCGCCGCGTTGCTGATCGCCATCGGCGTGGTCTGGGGCCTGGCGTTTGCGCCGCCGGATTACCAGCAAGGCAACAGTTTTCGGATCATTTATATCCATGTCCCGTCGGCGATGCTCGCGCAATCCTGCTATGTGATGTTGGCGGTCTGCGGCGTGGTCGGGCTGGTCTGGAAAATGAAGATGGCCGACGTCGCCCTGCAATGCGCGGCCCCCATCGGTGCCTGGATGACCGCTTTGGCGCTGGTCACCGGGGCCATCTGGGGCAAACCGACCTGGGGCTCGTGGTGGGTCTGGGACGCGCGGCTCACGTCGATGCTGATTCTGCTGTTCCTGTACTTCGGCCTGATTGCATTGGGTAACGCCATCAGCAACCGCGACAGCGCGGCCAAGGCGTGTGCGGTGCTGGCCATCGTCGGCGTGGTCAACATTCCGATCATCAAATATTCCGTGCAATGGTGGAACACGCTCCATCAGGGCGCCACGTTCAGCCTCACCGAAAAGCCGGCGATGCCCGCCGAGATGTGGCTGCCGCTGCTGTTCACCGCGCTGGGGTTCTACTGTTTCTTCGGCGTTGTGCTGCTGCTGCGCATGCGCCTGGAGGTGCTGAAGCGCGAGTCCCGTGCCACCTGGGTGAAGGATGAAGTGCAAAAGACCCTCGGCGGGCGTGCCGTCGAAGGAGGAGGGCGATGAGCTTCGATTCCTTCAGCGCCTTTCTCGCCATGGGCAAGCACGGGCTATTCGTGTGGAGCGCCTACGGCATCTGCTTCACCGTACTGGCCATCAATATTGTTTCACCCTGGCTGGCGCGTCGGCGTTACCTGCAACAAGAGGCGCGTCGCTTGCGCCGGGAGAGCACTACGTGAATCCGCTTCGAAGAAAGCGCCTGATGATCATTCTGGCCATCCTGGCTGGGGTGGGCATCGCCGTGACGCTGGCGCTCAGCGCTTTGCAGGAAAACATCAACCTGTTCTATACCCCAACGCAAATCGCCAGTGGCGAAGCCCCCCACGACACCCGCATCCGCGCCGGGGGGATGGTGGAAAAGGGTTCGCTACAGCGCTCCGCCGACTCGCTGGACGTAACCTTCGTGGTCACGGATTTCAACAAGGCCGTGACCATTCATTACCGGGGGATTCTGCCGGACCTGTTTCGCGAAGGGCAGGGCATCGTCGCGTTGGGCAAACTCAACGCCGACGGCGTGGTGATGGCCGATGAGGTGCTGGCCAAGCACGATGAAAAATACATGCCGCCCGAGGTGACCAAGGCCTTGAAAGACAGCGGCCAGCCAGCGCCCGGCGCAACTTCCCTCCCGGCAAAACAGGGGTAAACCATGATTCCCGAACTCGGTCATCTGGCGATGATCCTTGCCCTGTGTTTTGCCGTGGTGCAGGCCGTGGTGCCGTTATTGGGCGCCTGGCGCGGTGATCGCCTGTGGATGAGCCTGGCCCGTCCCGCCGCCTGGGGCCAATTCACGTTCCTGCTGTTTGCGTTCGGCTGTCTGACCTGGTCGTTCATGGCCGATGATTTTTCGGTGACCTACATCGCCGAGAACTCCAACAGCGCCTTGCCGTGGTATTACAAGTTCAGCGCTGTCTGGGGTGCCCATGAAGGGTCGTTGCTGCTTTGGGCACTGATTCTGGGGGGCTGGACCTTCGCCGTGTCGGTGTTTTCACGCCAATTGCCACAAGTGATGCTGGCGCGCGTGCTGGCCGTGATGGGCATGATCAGCACCGGTTTTCTGCTGTTTCTGATCCTCACCTCCAACCCGTTCAACCGCCTGCTGCCACAGATGCCCCAGAACGGCCGCGACCTCAACCCCCTGCTGCAGGACCCTGGGCTGATCGTCCATCCGCCAATGCTCTACATGGGCTACGTCGGGTTTTCGGTGGCCTTTGCGTTTGCCATCGCCGCCTTGCTCGGCGGTCGGCTGGATGCCGCATGGGCCCGCTGGTCGCGGCCATGGACCATCGTTGCCTGGGCCTTTCTCGGCATCGGCATCACCTTGGGGTCCTGGTGGGCCTATTACGAGCTGGGTTGGGGAGGCTGGTGGTTCTGGGACCCGGTGGAAAACGCCTCGTTCATGCCCTGGCTGGTCGGCACCGCGTTGATCCACTCGCTGGCCGTCACGGAGAAGCGCGGCGTGTTCAAAAGCTGGACCGTGCTGCTCGCCATCGCCGCCTTTTCATTGAGCCTTTTGGGAACCTTCCTAGTGCGCTCCGGCGTCCTGACGTCGGTTCACGCCTTCGCGTCCGATCCGGCACGCGGCGTGTTCATCCTGGTGTTCCTGCTGATGGTGGTGGGCGGTTCGTTGACCCTGTTCGCGGTTCGCGCGCCGGTGGTGAAAAGTCATGTGGGTTTCGGTCTGTGGTCACGGGAAACCCTGCTGCTCGGCAACAATCTGGTGTTGGTGGTCGCGGCGTCGATGATTCTGCTCGGCACCCTGTACCCCCTGGTGCTGGACGCTTTGAGCGGGGCGAAGATGTCCGTCGGTCCGCCGTATTTCAACGCCCTGTTCGTGCCGCTGATGGCCGTGTTGATGCTAGTCATGGCAATCGGCGTGCTGGTTCGCTGGAAAGACACGCCGCTCGCCTGGCTGCTGGGCATGCTCACGCCAGTGTTGATCGGCAGCGCGGTGCTGGGGGGAGTAGCCAGCCTTGCCATGGCCGATTTCCATTGGGCGGTGCTGGCGACCTTCTTCCTCGCGGCCTGGGTATTGCTGGCCGGCATTCGTGACCTGCTGGACAAGACCCGCCACCGAGGGCTATTCAAGGGCATGCGGGGCTTGACCCGCAGCTATTGGGGCATGCAGCTGTCGCACCTCGGCATTGCGGTGGTCGCGCTGGGTGTCGTGCTGTCGAGCCAAAGCAGTGCGGAGCGGGATTTGCGCCTGGCGCCGGGAGATTCGGTGGAGCTGGGCGGTTACACCTTCGTGTTCGAAGGGGCCAGGCACCTTCAAGGCCCGAACTTCACATCCGATCAGGGCACGATCCGCGTTTTGGACGCTGGCAAGGAAGTCACCGTCCTGCACCCGGAAAAACGCCTGTATACGGTGCAGCGCTCGATGATGACAGAAGCCGGTATCGACGCAGGCTTGACCCGTGATCTCTACGTTGCGTTGGGTGAACCGTTGGACAACGGCGCCTGGGCGGTGCGGGTGCACGTCAAACCTTTCGTGCGGTGGATCTGGTTCGGCGGCCTGATGACGGCGCTGGGCGGTGTGCTGGCCGCGCTGGACAAGCGCTATCGGGTCAAAGTGAGGGCGAAGGTGCGCGAAGCGTTGGGGCTGTCGGGGGCTGCGGTATGAAGCGTTGGGTGTTGGTGATTCCCCTGCTACTGTTTTTGGGCTTGGCGGGGGTGCTTTACAGGGGGCTTTATCTGGACCCCTCGGAGCTGCCGTCAGCGTTGATCGGCAAGCCGTTTCCGGCGTTTTCGCTGCCCGCGGTGCAGGGCGGCCAACCCCTGACGCGGGCGAACTTGCTGGGCAAACCGGCCCTGGTGAACGTCTGGGGCACCTGGTGCGTGGCCTGCCGTGTCGAGCATCCTGTGCTGACGCGGCTGGCGCAACAGGGGGTGGTGATCTACGGCGTCAACTACAAGGACGTTAACGCCGATGCGCTGAAGTGGCTCAAGGATTTTCACGATCCTTACCAACTGAACATCAACGACGAAGCCGGGAGCCTGGGGCTGAACCTGGGCGTCTATGGCGCGCCGGAGACCTTCCTGATCGACCGCAACGGCATCATCCGCTACAAGCACGTCGGTGTGATCGATGACGCGGTGTGGCGTGAAAAACTCGCCGGCTTGTATCAGGGGCTGGTGGATGAGGGCGCGCAATGAATGGCCTGATGCAGGTCCTGCTGAATAGCTGCGGCAGTCGAGTCTGTGTCGTGCTGTGGGTTGTGCTCGGGTGGGTCGGCACTGCCCACGCCGCCATCGACGCTTACACCTTCAAGGACGACGCCGAACGTGCCCGGTACACCGAACTGACGCGCGAGCTGCGCTGCCCCAAGTGCCAGAACCAGGACATCGCCGACTCCAATGCGCCCATCGCCGCCGATCTGCGTAAAGAGATCTATCGCATGCTGGGCGAGGGGCAGAGCAATCAGCAGATCATCGACTTCATGGTCGACCGCTATGGGGAGTTCGTGCGTTACAAGCCTGAGCTCAACGCCCATACCTGGTTGCTCTGGTTCGGCCCCGCGGGCCTGTTGCTGGGCGGGATGGTGCTGATCGGCGTGATCGTCGCTCGGCGTCGCCACCAGCGCGCTGAAGGTCCCCTTGAGCTTTCCGACGAGGAGCGTCAGCGCCTCGCCCATCTGTTGGATAACAAACCCGAATGATCGATTTCTGGCTAGCGGTCAGCCTGCTGTTGCTGGTGGCCTTGAGTTTCCTGTTGATCCCCCTGATGCGTGGTCGCCGCGCCCAGCCTGAAGAAGACCGTACGGCCCTCAACGTCGCGTTGTACCAGGAGCGTCTGGCCGAGTTGCAACAGCAGCAGGCCGAAGGCGTGCTGTCGGTCGCGCAGATGGACAGTGGGCGCGCGGAGGCAGCGCGTGAGCTGCTGGCGGATACGGAAGGCGCGGCTCCTGAGCGGACAGCGCGTCTGGGCAAACCGTTGCCGGTGCTCGCGGCATTGTCAGTGCCGCTCATTGGGCTCGCGTTGTACTTGCACTTTGGAGCTGCCGACAAAGTGGAATTGACCCGCGAGTTCGCTCAGCCACCGGCTTCACTGGCGCAGATGACCGATCGGCTCGAGCGGGCGGTCAAGGCTCAACCGGACTCAGCGGAGAGCCTTTACTTCCTCGCCCGGACCTACATGGCGCAGGATCGCCCCGCTGACGCCGCGGCCATGTTCGAGCGCGCCGTCGGTCTGGCAGGGCGGCAACCGGAGTTGCTGGGGCAATGGGCCCAGGCGCTGTATTTTGCAGGCAACAAGGCCTGGACGCCGCGAATTCAGACCTTGGCCGATGAGGCCTTGACGCTTGATCCCAAAGAAGTGACCAGCCTGGGCCTCAAGGGCATCAATGCCTTTGAAAGCCAGCATTTTCGGGACGCGGTGGACTACTGGACGCGGCTGCTGGCCGCGTTGCCGCCCGATGACCCCTCCCGAGCCGCGCTTGAGGGGGGCATCGCACGGGCCCGCGAGAGCGCTGTGCAGCGGGGTGAAGCGCCGCCAGCGCCTGCCACTGCCGCTGCAGCGCGTTTGAGTGTAAGGGTCAGCCTGGCGGAGGCCTTGAAAGACAAGGTCCAGCCCGGCGACACGGTATTCGTCTTCGCTCGCGCCGTGTCCGGTCCCCCTGCGCCGTTGGCGGTCAAGCGGGTCACCGTGGCGGACCTGCCGGTGGAGGTGCAACTGACCGACGCCGACGCGATGGTGCCGCAGCTGAAACTGTCCAACTTTCCGGAAGTCCAACTCGTGGCCCGGGTCTCCAGGGCGGGCCAGCCCACCTCGGGAGAGTGGGTCGGGCGCAGCCAGCCGTTGCCCAGCAACGTGACGGCCCGACAGGCCCTGACCATCGACAGCCCCGATCAATAGCGCGCGTAGCGCTTGGTTGCGAGGCCCAGACATCGTCCAGAACAGTAGAGAAGCACTATGTATCGCGTCGCACGATTTGCCTTGTTGAGTGTGGTTGTGGCGCTAAGCGCCGCGTGTGCGGTCCAGCGCCCGGGGCCGCAAAGTTCGGAGCCTATCCGCACGCTTCCCGTTCCGTCGCCCACCCCCCAACCCGGAACGCCTCGCACGCCTGCGCAGACGCCACCGTCGGTGCCGATCCCTTCCGGACCGAAAACCTCTTCCCATTTCGCCCCGCCACCCGGCGGCAACAGCCATTGGGACGCTAAATTGGGCGTGCATGTGCTGGATAACGTGCCCAATACTTTCTATCGCCAGCGCACCTATTACCGTTGGAACAACGGCTGGAGCTGGTCGACCTCGCCGAGCGGACCTTGGCAGGAAACCGATGCCAGCGGCGTGCCGCCGGGGCTGAGTCGGCAGTTTGGCAATTGACGGCGATCTTCGTCCTGGGAATGCCTCTAGGAGGCAGCCTCCTGAACGATGGGCAATAAAAACGGCGACCTGAAGAGGTCGCCGTTTTTCATTCGGTCAGTGGCTCATTTGGCCGGATAGATCTCGTCGAATACGCCGCCGTCGATGAAATGGGTTTTCTGCACGGTGCGCCAGTCGCCGAACGTCTTCTCGACGTTCAGGAAATCGACTTTCGGGAAACGGTCGGTGTACTTGGCCAACACCGCCGGGTCTCGTGGACGCAGGTAGTTGGCGGCAGCGATTTCCTGGCCTTCAGGCGACCACAGGTACGTCAGGTAGTCCTCGGCCAAGGCCCGCGTGCCTTTTTTGTCGACCACTTTATCCACCACGCTCACTGGCGGCTCGGCCTCTGCGGAAACGGTCGGGTAGACGACTTCGAACTGATCGCGACCGAACTCCCGGGCAATCATCTCGGCTTCGTTCTCGAAGGTCACCAATACATCGCCGATGTGGTTGGTCATGAACGTCGTGGTGGCGCCCCGGCCCCCTGTGTCGAGCACCGGCACATGGCTGAACAGCTCGCCGACGAACTTCTTGGCCGCCGCTTCATCGCCCCCGTTTTTCAGCGTATAGCCCCACGCCGAGAGGTAGGTGTAGCGGCCGTTGCCTGATGTTTTCGGGTTGGGCACCACCACCTCCACGCCGTCCTTGATCAGATCCGGCCAATCCTTCAGCGCCTTTGGGTTGCCTTTGCGCACGATGAACACAGTGGCCGAGGTGAACGGCGCGCTGTTGTTCGGCAGACGGGTGACCCAGTTCTTCGGCACGAGCTCGCCGTTATCCGCCAGGGCATTGATGTCGGTCGCCATGTTCATGGTGATCACATCGGCGGGCAGGCCATCGATGACCGAGCGCGCCTGTTTGCTGGAGCCGCCAAATGACATCTTCAGTGTCACGTCTTCTTTGTGCTCGGCCTGCCAGTGCTTCTGGAATGCGGCGTTATAGTCCTTGTAGAAATCGCGCATGACGTCGTACGAAACGTTCATCAGTTCGGGCGCGGCCTGCGCAGCGCTGCCGAACGCCATGCCCGCAGCCAGAAGTGAAGCGGCGAAGAGTTTGTTCACTGCAGATTCCTTTGTCGTGTGAGAGATTTATTCTTATGAAAAAAACGATGGCTAATGGCCGTGACTATAACGAAATCCTCATCAGCGACCCTAGACCAAAATCGCTGATGCTTATGCCTTTTGCTTAGGAGATGCTGGCGTCACACCGTCTCCCCTTGGAAACAGCGCGTGACCGCACCGGGAACAGAACGCGGCGCTCTGCTCGTGGGTGTTCTTGGCGCAGACGGGGCAATCGTGTTGCAACTGTTCGCCGCGCATGGCGTTGGCCAGCTCTGCAGTGAAAATGCCGGTCGGCACCGCAATGATCGAGTAGCCAATGATCATCACCAGCGATGAGAGCATTTGGCCGATGGGCGTTTTCGGAACGATGTCACCGAAACCTACCGTGGTCAGGGTCACGATTGCCCAATAGATGCCTTTGGGTATGCTGGTGAAGCCATGCTCCGGGCCTTCGATGACGTACATGAGGGTGCCGAACACTGTCACCAGCGTCGAGACGGTGACCAAAAACACGATGATCTTCTGCTTGCTGCCTCGCAGCGCTTCGAGCAGGTAATGGGCCTGCTTGAGGTAGGGGCTGAGTTTCAGCACACGAAAGATCCGCAACATGCGCACCACGCGCACGATCAGCAGGTATTGGGCATCGCTGTAGTAAATCGCGAGAATGCCGGGGACGATGGCCAGCAGGTCGATCAATCCGTAAAAGCTGAAGGCGTATTTCAACGGCCGTGGCGAGCAGTACAGGCGCAGCACGTACTCGACCAGAAACACAAAGGTGAACCCCCATTCGATGTTCGCCAGCAGCCTGGCGTAGTCCCGGTGCACGGCTTCTATGCTGTCGAGCATCACCACCAGCAGGCTGCTGAGGATGACCAGCAGCAGAATCTTGTCGAAGCGGCGACCGGCCGGGGTGTCGGTCTGAAAGACGATGATGCGCAATTGCTCGCGCCACGGGATGTTGCGGTCCATTGGGGCAGTTCCGAAGACGGGGTGGGCAGAGCCTGTTACAAATGCCTCAGCCGTGCAACCGAAGATCGTTGATCGATCGTTGCAGCACGCGACTGCCGGCTTGCACCAGCCAGCACGCCAGAACGAACGGCGCGGTCAGCGTCGCCAGTCCCAATCCGGAAAAGCCCGGCTGCAGCAGGATCGCCAGGACGATGGCAATTGCAGGCAGCCAAGGCTTGTCCCGGACATGACTGAACGCCAGTGCGGCCAGTGCGGGGTTGTAAGCTGACAGCCCCAGCAGGGCGACGTCGCGCTCCTGCTGCATGAGGGCAAAGGCGATGCCGCTTGCGCAACCCACGATTGCCCACAACGCGGCGGTTCGGTTGGCCGCGCACAGCCCGACCCCGATCAGGATGCCCGCCACAGGATGATCGAGCAGAAACACCTGACCCAGCCCCACGGGCAGCGCTTCAAACAGGTCCCGATCAGCCGGCGCAAGCCCGGGGGCGGTTGGGGCACAGGTCAGCAACACCCAACTGAACAGAACGAAAGGCGCAGTGTAAGCCTTCAGGCACGATGCTCGGGGTGCTCGCTCGAACCAAGCGTGAATCAGCATGGCGCTCAGCCCTGAAGCGGCAATGACCAACAGCGGCAACAGGGGCGACCCTTCGAACCGATAGCCAATCAGCAGTCCCAATAAAACGCCGTTGTAACTGTACAAGCCGGACTGCCGTGCGGCCTTCGAATACCCGCGACGCTGCGCCGTCAGCAAACCGGTGACCGCTCCCAGCAAAGCACTGCCAAGCGAAGCGGGGGCACTGATGAAGATGGCCAACAGGCACATGAGCCCACAGAAGGGGCTGCGCTGCAGAAGAACCTGGCTGAAACCGTTCAACAGGGCTTCTGCCCAGTCAGGACAATGGGACGCGATGGCAGGGGAAGAGCGCATATATGTATTCAATAGTTGTTTTTATTGTATACATATTCGCTAATGCTCGAGCGCCTATCAAGCCCCGTCGTCGAGGCTACTGAAAGGGAACACCATCAGACCGCTGAAAAGCGTTGGTCGAGGTACGCGATGATGGCCTTTGACTCGTACATCCAGACCGTCTGACCGCCATCTTCGATGCGCAGGCACGGTACTTTGATCTTGCCACCGTCGTTGAGTAGAGCCTGGCGATCCAATGGGTTGTTCTTCGCATCGCGCAACGCGACCGGTACGTTCAGCCGGCGCAGCGTGCGGCGGGTCTTCACGCAGAATGGGCAGGCGTGGAACTGATACAGCGTCAGCCCCTTGGCAGCGGCATCGACCGCCGCCTGGGCCTGGGGGGAGCGCTTTTTCTTGCGAGGACGAGTCAGAAAATCGACCAGAATGACCGCTTGGCCCAGGCCCACTCGCAATGCCTTCATCAACATGTTCGAAACCTCGCGACCGCAACGACCGTTACGGCGCTTCAGAATGACCGGATCACTTGATCAGGCTGAGGAACTCGGTGCGTGTCGCGGCATTTCCGCGGAACTCACCCAGCATCACCGAAGTGATCATCGATGAGTTCTGCTTCTCCACGCCGCGCATCATCATGCACATGTGCTTGGCTTCGATGACCACAGCGACGCCCAAGGCACCCGTGACCTGTTGCACGGCTTCGGCAATCTGACGGCTGAGATTTTCCTGGATCTGCAGGCGACGAGCGAACATGTCGACGATGCGCGCCACCTTGGACAGCCCCAGTACCTTGCCACTTGGGATGTACGCCACATGGGCCTTGCCAATGAAGGGCAGCAGATGGTGTTCACACAGCGAATACAGCTCGATGTCCTTGACCAGCACCATTTCGCTGTTGTCGGAGCTGAACAGCGCGCCGTTGGTGACCTCTTCGAGGGTTTGCTGATAGCCGCGGCAAAGGTACTGCATGGCTTTCGCCGCACGCTTGGGCGTGTCGAGCAGGCCTTCGCGGGAGATGTCTTCGCCCAGTTGGCCAAGGATCGCGGTGTAATTCTGTTCCAGTGTCACAGGGTTGTGTTCCGTGTGGGTTCAAAAAAAGCGCGGGCTGGAGGGCCTGCAAAGGCGCACATAGTAGCCTAGCAGGGCGGTCTGGGGTAAGGCGGGCGATCGACAAACCTGCGGCATCTCGCCGCCGTCTCCCGTGTCAGGTGACCTTTACCTAACCTTTACCGAGTGCGTATGTCGAAATGTGTCCGTGCGCTGTCTGATTGAATGGGTAACAAATGCCCGGATGAAGAGAGTGAGTCTATGTTGAGCCGAATTGCGAAAATCGCACTGGTGATCGCCCTGACGTCGTCGGTTTCGGGATGTTTCTTCGGACCCGGATGGGGGCATCGTGGTGGCGGATGGCACGACCATCGCTACTTTGACGGCGGCCCGGGACCGGGCTACTACCATCGCTGAGTCGGGATGAACCGAAAAGGCCGCGACTGGAGGGATCCCTCGTCGCGGCCTTTCACATTCAGTCTCATCAGTAGCGCCACGGTTAACCGTCCCCAGTATAGCGGGCACGTGACGCGGCCTTATTCATCCCGTCCTTCCATCATGGTGCGCTTGAGCATCACGTATACCGCGCCTGCACCGCCGTGCCGAGCGATGCAGGAGGTGAAACCCAACACCTGTTGATGCTGACGCAACCAAGTGTTGACGTGGCTCTTGATCATCGGGCGTTTGCCATCCAGACGCACTGCCTTGCCATGGGTGACCCGAACACAGCGAATTTCGAGCTTCGTCGCTTCGGCGAGAAACGCCCACAGGGTTTCCCGTGCCAGTTCCACGCTCATGCCGTGCAGGTCGAGGCTGCCTTCGAAGCCGATCTGACCCAGCTTGAGCTTGCGCATCTGGCCTTCCTGGACCCCATCGCGGGCCCAGTACAGGGTGTCTTCAGGGCCGACGTCGATCACGAACTGATCGGACAGGCCGTCCACGGTAATCGTGGCATCCGAGCGCACCGTTGCGGCCTGCCGCAGTCGGGCCAGATGCTTACGGTCGGTTTTGGGTTTGCCTACATCGGCCTGTTCAGTCTTGATCGGCTTGACGCCACGGATCTCGTTTCTGAACAGGGAAAAGTCGTCGTCTTGCATGTCGGTCTCCGCGAAGGCCGCCAGTGTAACCAAGTCATGCCGCTTGCGGCGCGACGTGAAGCGATTTGACGGCCAAGCGGGACGTAGGGAAGGAGGTCAATCGTGTTTCTTCATCAGGTGCGCCGACATACTCAGCTCGCCCGCACGACGGCGGCGCAGGCGACTGCGGCGCCATAGCCAGACGCCGAAGTACAGCAACAACAGGCCAAAGACGAGCGTGACCACTGCGCCAGCGGGGCTGGCGTTCAGATCACCCAGTGCGGGCGGGTGGCCGATCAGGCTCGCAACGGCCGCCATCGCCAGCAGTATGCCAAGCGTGGCCAGTAACGCCGAGATCGCCGCACCAATGCGCGCTCGCCAGCTACGCTGGCCCTTGGGACGCAAGCGACGGGCATCGAAACCATCGGATATCTTCATTCCGATTTCCTCCAGGGGTATCGGCGCTCTGACCGGCGTAGGCCGGTGTGGTTCCCGTCAGGCGGGCGCTTCGTGGCGAACTGGGGCGTTTTATGGATAAGCGGTTATGTGAAAGGGGTCACATTCGCGCGGGACTTTATTTGTACGCTTTTTCTTCAGGAACTGTCGGAAAATCATGTCCGAGGCGCAAACAATGCGCTAGGTCCTACATGGCCAGTTCCTGAGAGGGCGATGCTTCAGATCAGGTTTTTGGTCAGCGCCAGTTTGGCGAAGTTGTCATTCATGATGGCCATCTCCGCCTGCTGCACCCGTTCGGCCTTGATCACGCCGGTAGGGGTTGGCAGGTCGCGGGTGGCACAGGCATCTTCGACCAGGGTGCAGCGGAAACCGTAGTCCTTGGTCGCCCTGACGGTGGTGCTGACGCTGGAATGGCTCATGAACCCGCAGACCACCAGATCCAGACGTCCCAAATCTTCGAGCAGCTTGTGCAGGGTCTTGCGGTCGTCAGTGGCCAGTGTGCCGTTCAGGGCATTGGGCAACCGTTTTTCGATGACGTATTCGTCGCCCTGCGGGAGCAGTTCAGGGACGAATTTGCCGCGTTCGCCCTGCGGGTCGAACATGCCGCCCACTGTGCCGAGGTGGCGGACGTGGACGATCGGCGACTTGGCGGCACGTGCGGCGGCCACCAGCTTGACGATGTTGTCGATCGCCGCCTGGACACCGGTCAGCGCCAACGGGCCGCTCAAGTATTCCTTTTGTGCATCGATGATGATCAGCGTGGCATTACTCAAAGTGGCCGCTGCGTACTCACGGCCACTGAGTTGAAACATGGTCTTGGGACCGGTGTTTGAAACAGACATCTGGGGCTCCTTCGAGTGGGGCTTTTGCCACATTGTCCACTGGCAGAGCGATTCTGTGAATCTCAATGCGCACAGGCATCGCTTTTGCGCCGGGCGTAAAGCCGTCGAGCAGGTCGCGGTTTACCATCATATTGCCTGCAAAACGCCGAAAACGCCGAGGAAAGTTTTCCAGGCTGCCACTGGGTCTGGCGCGGGCATCGTTTGTTGAGGTGAGGGCTGTTAGAATCGCCCGTCGTTTTTTCAAGGAGTCTGCTGTGATCACTTCCCGCCTGCGCACCCTGCGCGATCATATCCGTTGGGCCGTCAGTCGCTTTCACGGGGAAGACCTGTTCTACGGTCACGGTACGGACAACGCTTGGGACGAAGCCCGTCAACTGGTGCTGGGTGCCCTGCATTTGCCTTGGGAGATTTCCGACAGTTACCTGGATTGCAATCTGGAAGACGACGAACTGGTCAATCTCCAGCGCTTGATCAAGCGCCGCGTCGAAGAACGTATTCCCACGGCCTACCTGTTAGGCGAAGCGTGGTTCTGCGGCATGTCCTTTATCGTTGACCCGCGCGTGCTGATTCCCCGGTCCCCGATTGGCGAGTTGATCGAGAGCCGCTTCGAACCCTGGTTGGCCCATGACCCTGCTCGCATCCTTGACCTCTGCACCGGCTCCGGCTGTATCGGCATCGCATGCGCCGACATGTTCCCGGACGCAGAGGTGGCGCTGGCCGATCTGTCGTTCGACGCGCTGGAGGTCGCGAACCGCAACATCGAGCGCCACGGCCTCGAAGAGCGCGTGTACACCGTCCAGGGCGATGGCTTCGACGGGTTGCCGGGGCAGCGTTTCGATCTGATCGTGTCCAACCCGCCCTACGTGGACGCTGAAGACTTCGCCGACATGCCCGACGAATACCAGCACGAACCTGAATTGGCGCTGGCCTGTGGCGCCGACGGATTGAACCTGGTCCGGCGCATGCTGGCCCAGGCTGCCGATCACCTGACCGAGAAGGGGCTTCTGATCGTCGAAGTGGGGAACAGTCAGGTCCATGTCGAAGCGCTGTACCCGGAAGTGGATTTCGCCTGGCTGGAGTTCCAGCGGGGTGGGCATGGTGTGTTCATGCTCACGGCGGAGCAGTGCCGGGTTCATCAGGCGTTGTTTGCAGCGCGCGTCTGACTTTTTCTGATGACCGGGTAGGGATACTTG
Organism: Pseudomonas sp. GD03842; assembly: GCF_029841165.1. Taxonomy (NCBI): domain Bacteria; kingdom Pseudomonadati; phylum Pseudomonadota; class Gammaproteobacteria; order Pseudomonadales; family Pseudomonadaceae; genus Pseudomonas; species Pseudomonas sp. GD03842. The sequence goes on from NZ_JAOCEA010000002.1 coordinate 154,873, forward strand.
CGCGAGTGATCGCGCAAGTGTCACTGGACCAGCCGGTGCGCAAAAAAAACGCAGACCGGCCGATCACAGGGGTGGCGGTCTTATCGGTGCGTCGCAATCCAGATCAGTAACCCGGCCTGAAACACCGCAAAGGTCACCAGGCAGGCGATGGTGAAACGCAGCCCGCTGTCGTCGCGGCGGTACTTGTTGACCTTTTCCTCGGCTTTCTTGATCTCCACTTCCTGTTCGAGAATTCGCTGTTCAGCCTGCTGCAACATGTGCGCGGCCTCGAGGATCTCGACGATCTGCACCTTGTCGGCGTTCCAGGTGTTGTTGAGGTTGCCGACCTTGGCGTCCTTGATGCTGCCCTTGAGGTGTTGAGGGTCAGCATAAGCCACTTCGAAGCCTTGTTTTTTAAGGAAGTGATCCCGGCGTTGGCGCGTGTCCTCGTTCAGCGCGTCCTTGTTCGCCAGCGCCGTGCCTTCGATGCGGTATTCGGACCAGCGCTTCTGCGCCCAATGGACTCCTTGGGCCAGCATGAAGCGCCCCAATCCTCGGTTCCAGGGTTCGATCTGCAAACCGGATTCAGGGCCCACCCGTACCGTCTTCAGCGTGTGGTCAACCCAGATGTCCAATCGATTCTGTTCCTTGCGGGTCTTCTGCCCGGGAAGGTGATAGCTCATGCGCAGCAGGCTGAACTCCCGGTTATGGCGTTCGGCACGGCCGAATTCCACGAAGCGCAGCGGGCGACCCCCCGTTGCGCGGTCGGTCGGCAGGGGCGCCAGGCGCAGCATCGAAAAGTGCTCGGCCTGGACCTCTTCCCACAACACCGGGGAGGCGACTTCTCCGTCTTGTCCTTCAGTCGGGGCGGCCATTTCGGCCTGCGTTGTAGCTTCTGTCATGACGGCGATCCTGATGTCCACATGGCCTGGCAAACACACTGCCAGCCTTTCGATATCGGCCGTTTACAGCAAAACTGAAGAGAAAGCCCATCGCGGCTCGCTGATGTGTTCAGGTGGCAGGCAGGGAACCGATGAATTTCAGGATCCGGTCAGTCAGTTCGCTGGCCAGCGGCAGTTGCGGATCCTTGTAGGAGGCCAACTGGCGCTTCATGTCCATCGGCACGATACGCAACACATGGTTCATGCCGTCGATGATCGCCAGTTGCGAATCGGGCTTGGCCTTGTGCAACAACTCGGCGTCACCCACCCCGACCTGCATGTCGTTGCGGCCCTGCACGATCAGTGTCGGGATGCGCAACCGACCGAACGCCTCGGCAGGTTTTTGCCGAAACAGTGAAATCAGGTAGGGCTGCACACTCGGGCGAAACACCACCTGCAAGGGCTCGGGGACGTCGTCGTCGGTCTTGCCCGCCTTGATGGCCTCGATCAACGCCTCGCTGCGCGCCAGCAGAGGCGGGGGCAGTCGGTACTGCAATTGTTCGCGCACCACCTGGTCCACCGGACGGCCCGTGCCGGCGACGGAAATCAATGCCGTGGCGCCTGCGCGCTCTGCCGCCAGTGTGGCGACCAGCGCGCCCTCGCTGTGGCCCATCAGAATCAACTGGCCCAGGCGTGGATCGGCTTTCAGTTTCGCAGCCCAGGCGACTGCGTCGTCGACGTATTTTTCGATGCTCAGGTCGCGTTCATTGGGTGTGGCGGGCCGGCTGGCGGCTACGCCACGTTTGTCGTAGCGAACGCTGGCGATGTTGTGACGGGCCAGAATCAGCGCCAGTCGCTTGAGGCTGTCGTTGCGCCCCCCATCGGAATTGTTGCCGTCCCGGTCGGTAGGGCCGGAACCGGCGATGATCAACACCACCGGCACCGGTTGGGTGGACTTGGGCAACAGCAACGTGCCGAACAGCTCGCCGCTGCCGGTCTCCAGCGAGATCGGGCGTTGCAGGACCACCGGCGTCCCGGCGTGAGCAATGGAAGAGAGTAAAGTGAGGGTCAAAGCGATTACTCGCAGCGGCAGCAAGCCGCGAATCAGGGACATACCACGTAGCATCGCAAGGCCATCGTCAAGAAAGTGTCAATTGGACGCGACTATTTGCATAAGGTTCGAGGGTGAACTGCGCGTTCAGCCTGCGTATACTGGCGCCCTCGTGATTTTGGTCGTTTTTTCGGAGCCTCCCGCATGTCCGGCAATACCTTCGGCAAGCTGTTCTCGGTCACCACCGCTGGCGAAAGCCATGGTCCGGCGCTGGTCGCCATCGTTGATGGCTGCCCGCCAGGTGTCGAGCTGTCGGTGGAAGACCTGCAGCGGGATCTGGACCGTCGCAAACCGGGTACCAGCCGCCACACCACTCAGCGCCAAGAAGCCGACGAGGTCGAAATCCTGTCCGGTGTTTTCGAAGGCAGGACCACCGGGACGTCCATCGGGCTGCTAATCCGCAACACCGACCAGAAATCCAAGGATTATTCGCAGATCAAGGACCTGTTCCGGCCTGCCCACGCCGATTACACCTACCACCATAAGTACGGCGTGCGTGATTACCGCGGCGGTGGCCGCAGTTCGGCGCGGGAAACCGCCATGCGCGTGGCCGCTGGCGCCATCGCCAAGAAATACCTGCTGACGCAAGGCATCACCGTGCGTGGCTACATGAGTCAACTAGGTCCGATCGAAATCCCTTTCAAAACCTGGGATTCGGTCGAGCAGAACGCCTTTTTCAGTCCGGATCCGGACAAGGTGCCGGAACTGGAAGCCTACATGGACCAACTGCGCCGGGATCAGGACTCGGTCGGCGCGAAGATCACCGTGGTGGCCGAAGGCGTCATGCCTGGCCTGGGCGAGCCGATCTTCGACCGTCTGGATGCTGAACTGGCCCACGCCTTGATGAGCATCAACGCGGTCAAGGGCATCGAGATCGGCGCAGGTTTCGACAGCATCGCCCAGCGGGGCACCGAGCACCGAGACGAATTGACCCCTGAAGGGTTCCTTTCGAACAACGCCGGCGGCATCCTCGGTGGCATCTCTTCGGGCCAGCCAATCATCGCGCACCTGGCTTTGAAGCCGACATCCAGTATCACCGTGCCCGGCCGTTCGATCGACGTGAACGGCCAGGCGCTGGACATGGTTACCAAGGGCCGCCATGACCCCTGCGTCGGCATCCGTGCCACACCGATTGCCGAAGCGATGATGGCCATTGTGTTGCTTGATCACCTGATGCGCCACCGGGGGCAAAACCAGGACGTGCGCGTCACGACACCGGTTCTGGGCCAACTGTAATGCCGGTCTGCGGCGCGGCCGCCACGGGCGCTTGACGGTGGCCGCGCTTCCTTATTGGCGACTGTCGAGTTTCTATCTTTTCTACTTCGCCTTGCTCGGTTCGACGGTGCCGTTCCTGGCGCTGTATTTTCACCACTTGGGCTTTTCCAGCGCGCGGATTGGCGAGCTCGTGGCCATTCCCATGTTGATGCGCTGTATCGCGCCGAATGTCTGGGGCTGGCTGGGGGATCACACGGGGCAGCGTCTGGCGATCATGCGCCTCGGGGCGGTCTGCACCCTCGGCTGTTTGTCCCTGATTCTGGTCGACACCTCTTACGCCTGGCTGGCAATGGTCATGGCGTCGTACGCGTTCTTTTGGCATGCAGTGCTGCCGCAATTTGAAGTCATCACGCTCGCCCATCTGCAGGGGCAGACGGCCCGTTACAGCCAGATCCGCCTGTGGGGGTCGATCGGCTTCATGCTGACGGTGGTGGGGCTGGGACGCCTGTTCGATTGGCTCAGTCTGGATGTCTATCCACAAACCTTGCTGCTGATCATGACCGTGGTCGTGATCAGCAGCAGTTGGGTGCCCAACACACCGCCTGCGACGAGCAGTCAGCCTGTGGCGGAGGCGGGATTGCTGGCGCGATTGCTCAGCCCAGGCGTGCTGACGTTTTACGCCTGTGTGGCGTTGATGCAGCTCAGTCACGGCCCGTACTACACCTTTCTGACCCTGCACCTGGAACATTTGGGCTACAGTCGCGGCGTTATTGGCCTTGTGTGGGCGGTGGGTGTGCTCGCTGAGGTGCTGATGTTTCTGGCGATGAGCCGCGTTCTGAAACATTTCAGTATCCGTCAGGTGTTGATTGCCAGTTTTTCCCTGGCCGCTTTGCGCTGGTTGCTGCTGGGAAGCTTTGCGGACCAACTGCCGATGCTGATCGTCGCGCAATCCTTGCATGCGGCCACCTTCGGCAGCTTTCACGCGTCGGCGATCCAGTTTGTGCAACGCAGCTTCGGTGCGCGCCAGCAAGGGCAGGGGCAAGCCCTATACGCGGCATTGTCCGGCACGGGTGGCGCGCTGGGGGCCTTGTTTTCCGGCTATGCCTGGAATGCGCTTGGCGCTCGCGGCACATTCGCCATGGCCAGCCTGATCGCCCTGATTGCGGCGCTGCTGGCGTTTACCCGCATGCGAAAAGAGCCCTGAATGTGCCGCCTGTGCTGTGACAGAATCCGTTCGTCTGACTCATCCTGCGTCTGGCCGAGCCTGGCTCGGCGAACGTCGACTGCATCAAGGAACCCCTGCAAATGAGCATTCTTTTCGTCAATCACGTTGCATCCCCTGGGTTGCCCGACAAAGTCCTGACCCATCCGGAGGATATTGCGTCGACGCTCCGCGAGCAGGGCATCCTCTTCGATCGTCTGGCGTTGAACGCCACGATCAACACGGGTGCGAGCCCGGAGGACGTGCTGGATGCCTGCCGCGCCCAGATCGATCAACTGATGACCCAGCAGGGTCATGCCGGAGTTGAGGTCATCCTTGTCGACGAGGCCACGCAACGCGGGAGCTGGCGCGCCGAACATCAGCACAGTGCGGACGATTTGCGCGTGGTGGTAGCCGGGCGCGGGCTGTTGTCGTTGCGCGTCGGCGACTTCGTCTATTCCGTGCTCTGCGAGAAAAACGACCTGATCGCGGTTCCCGCCGGCACCCGTCGGTGGCTGGACCTGGGGGACCATCCACGGTTCGTCGCCATCCGGCTGTTCAAGGATGAGAGCGGACGGCAAATGGTTGTGACCGGCGATTCTATTGCCGAGGCATTTCCTGGGCTCGACGATTGAGGGGCAGGTTGGCGCCCCTTTCCACCGCTCGTTGAGCTGCTTTTACCTCAGACGGCTCCTGCTTCGGCAGGGGCCGTTTTGTTTCATAAAAGGCAAAAATGTAAGCACGTTTTGGTAATTTTGTGGGAAGTGGCCTGTTTCCTAGTCAGGCATGCCTGTTTGTTTTTCCCCTTGTGTTTAACCCGCTCAGACTGTGTAACCCTTCGCCTGTCGGACCCTGGCGGTTTCTGAACAGAGGCTTGAACGTGACCATTTGCGCAGTGGGTCAACGGAAACCGTAATTTTTACAACTCTAAAAGGGCAATCAGGGACGGCACAGGACGTTTTAAACGGAGGGGAAGATGAAAAACGTACAGACAGGGACGCTGAGCCCGTTGATCGAACACATGGTGAGCAGCATCACCGATCAGGATGGCAGTTCCGCGATCGAAAATGCGTTGGAGTGGTTGAGGCAGGAATGCCGCTGTGAGCGCGCCATGCTTTACCAGTACCGTGAGGGCACATTACTCAGTTGCATCACGTCCAACGTGGACAGCTACTGGAGAGAGCTGTACGCGCAAGGGCGGTTGATGATCGAAGACCCGGTGGTCCGCTGTTATCGCCAGACGCTGGGTTTTCTGAACTGGGAGGACGCTTTTCAACATTACCCACCTTCGTCAGCCTACATCGCGGCCGTGCAGGATTGCGCGCTGTTGCCCGCGGTTTCTTATGGATACAGCAGTGAAAACCGGGCCAACCGGGGTGTCGTGACCGTCTGTTCGCTCAACGGCATGCAGCGTCCATTGAGTCACAATGATCGCTACCTGCTGACCAGCCTGGTCCCCATGCTGCATGTCGCCGGAAAGGGCCGGGAATTTCAGACCCGCGCACTCACTCCCAAGGAGCTCGAGATTCTCAAATGGGCTCGGGAGGGAAAGACGGCTTGGGAAATCGCTTTGATCAAGGAAGTGTCGGAAGCAACGGTGAAGCACCATTTCAAAAGTATCTACGCCAAGCTGGGGGTGACCAATCGCGCTCAGGCTGTCGGTGAGGCGCTCTGCCGAGGAATTATCCGATAACGGATGGCCTCCCCGTGAGGGTGCCAGGCAGGCGACGAGGTAACGAAAAACCGCGATGGCCATCAGGCGATCGCGGTTTTCAGAATCAGATGCACGGAATCATGCGGGCGAGCGGCGAGGCGTGTCAGGCGTACATCCCGCCGAGCCAGTACGCTGATTCAGCGAGTGTGGTAGGTCGGCAAATCGAACCGGTGCTGACTTTGCAACATTGAAATGGCGGGCAATTCGCTTGCCTGAGCCGCCAGATCGCGGCGAATGGCGCTGATGACCCATTCCAGCTGCACCGGCGTATGAAGCTGAGCGTAAGAAACCGAGCGACGCACGGATTTGCCTTCGCCGTTGCGCAGCGTCAGCAGTACGCCACCGTCAGGGCGCGGCTGGGTGGTGACTTCGTAGTCGGAAAATACGGAAGCGAATTTTTCTTGGATGAAAGTCATGTCTAGCGGCTCCATTGCTCAGTGATTACAAGCTTGGAAGTACTAGTGCAGTGACTGTGCCAGTCTGAGGTGAGAAATAAATCTCTTTAAAATCAAACAGTTATAAAATTTATGCTTTTTTGGTTTCGTGCATTTTGCATGAAAGCCTCTCCGGGGTACTGCATTTTGCCGGAGCGACGATCAGCCAAGGGGGAGGAGGAGGGGGCAGATACTGAGGCTGTTGAAGGATGAGACAGCGATCCTCGGGATTTATTTCACGGTGTGTCGGCAATTTTCCAGAACGTGGATCTTTGGCTTTTCTATCGGGTTGATGGGGAAACTTTGTTGGCTGAATGGGGACGAATTATGCGAATTTGCCAACACTTCACACTCGCGCCGACTTTGGCCCTGTGTGAAAAGTCTTGAGACGAAGGTCAGGCAAGGCGAAAACCGCCGAGGAAGCGGAGTTTACGGGTTGTAAACGAGCATTCCGAGGCGTTTTTTAACGCAGCATCACCGAGTATCAAGGCTTTTCAGGCAGAGCCTGGAGTCGCGCAGCCCACCATGGATGCCAATCAGGCGTGCTTTAGGAGTAACGAAAATGTCTGACACCTCGAAAACGCCGGATACCGCTACACGCATGTCCGACGACGAAGCCCTCGAATTTGCCGAGCAGGTGTTCGACCGCGCGCGGGCGGGTGATGCCCACATGCTGGACCGTCTGTTGGAAAGCGGCCTGACCCCGAATTTGCGCAACCATAAAGGCGACACGCTGCTGATGTTGGCTGCGTATCACGGGCATCAAGAAGCGGTGAAAGTGCTGCTCAAACACAAAGCCGATCCGGAAATACGCAATGACAACGGTCAGAGCCCGATTGCCGGCGCGGCCTTCAAAGGTGACCTCGACGTGGTGAAGCTCTTGGTCGAAGGCGGGGCAGAGGTGGAAGGTGCTTCAGCTGACGGTCGGACAGCGCTGATGATGGCGGCAATGTTCAATCGAACGGCTATCGTCGATTATCTGATTTCCCAAGGAGCCGATCCCCACATCCAGGACGCCAAGGGTGTAACGCCCTTGATGGCCGCGCAAACCATGGGTGCGACGGATACGGCCGAGCAACTTACCCGCCTGGGTGTTTGACGAGCCGCCTTACCTGGCTGGAGTGCGCAATAGAGGCGCAAAGGATTTCCGGTTATCCTTCGCGCCTGTTTTTTGCCCTCGGATACCATCGTCATGAAAGCTTCGCTTCTCGAATTCATCAGCAAGATCAGCTCGGGCTGCATGCGCGAAGAGGACATCGAAAAGATCGCCGATGAAGCCGAGCAGGCTTATGCCGACCCTGACGCATTTCTCGCCGCTAACCCGGACATCAACTACGACGACACCTTCCCAATTCCGTTGGGGGAGTGGGTGATCGTGGGCAGTCTCCCGGAAACCGTTCTGTTCCAGGCGGACAATTATGTGGACCTTCTGGCTGAGATCACCGCCTCGTTCGGCCCTCAGGTTGTGTTCAACATCAAACCGAAACAACTGGCGAAAGCCGAGTCACTAACCGCGTTGAACCGCATCCAGATCCAACTCAGCAGCATGAACAAGGAAATGGGAGGCTATGTGCTGATGAACCTCAGCGAGCCACTGGACGATGAGCTTCAGACCGTACTGGTCTATGGCAATGATAAGGCCCGAGTCATGGAACTCGGCGTAGAGCTGGGCATTCTGATCGAGCCCGCGCTCGATGCACTCAAAGCTCGAGAGGCTTAAGGCCTACCTGTCTATCGGCAGATGCGCCGATCCTTCTTCAAATATCGCACGCCGCCTATGGAACCCTCATTTAGCGCGCCACTCCTAACTGGGCAAGCTTTCAATAAGGAGCGTCACCATGGGTTCCACCTTCAATGGTCTGGTTGGATTGATCATTCTTGCCCTCGACATCTGGGCCATTCTCAACGTGTTGAAGAGCGGCGCAGAAACCGGCATGAAGATTCTCTGGGTTCTGCTGATCGCACTGTTGCCAGTGCTGGGGCTGATTATCTGGGCCATCGCGGGCCCGCGGGGCAACGTCCGAGTCTAGATCCGGATTGGCCTTACGTTTCAAAGCAACGCCTGATGACCCGTTCATCGGGCGTTTTTCGTTTCTAGGTGGCGTTATGGTCGTCAGTGCTTCCCCGTGCGCAAACTCCTAAAAAAGGCTTTGTAAGAAAATATTAGAAATCCTCCTGGACCACGGAATTTTCACGGCCTTTTCCGGAGAATGCCGGCCGCTTGACGTGCCTCCGGCTGAACGACGCCTGAAGTGACGCAGCGCATCATGGTGAAGAATGCATCGCATAGGTGGTAAAGGCCGGGCGATCACGTACTATTTGCCACCCGCGACCCTGTGCTGCCTTTCGTTGTCACAGGCGCACCGTGCTCATCAACGCCCATAAACCTGCTTCCAACGGATCCCAAGACACATGGCCAAACCGGACGCTTCGGCCCGCGCGCCGCAACCCACCGTCAAATCGCACCTGGCGTACACGCTTTTGAGCGGCCTGGCGCTGATGGTGCTGTACACCCTGCTGCGCGTCGCGCTGCTGGTCTACAACCGTGAAGGCATCGGCGCCACGCCAGCCTCGACATTCATCGAGGCGTTCGGCAACGGCTTGCGTTTCGACCTGCGGCTGGTGGTCTACATCTTGATTCCGTTGCTGCTGGCCCTGTTCAGTGCGCGGTTGATGGCCGCCCGGGGCCTGTTTCGTGTCTGGCTGACGCTGGTGGCGAGTCTGACCACGTTCTTCGGCCTGATGGAGATGGACTTCTACCGCGAGTTTCACCAGCGCTTGAATGGTCTGGTGTTCCAGTACGTGAAAGAAGACCCGAAAACCGTCCTGAGCATGATCTGGTACGGCTACCCGGTCGTGCGCTACCTGCTGGCGTGGGCGTTGCTGACCTGGCTGTTGAGTCTGGTGTTCAAGGGCATCGATCGCGCCACTCGGCCGCGCGGCGGTTTCAATGTGGGCAGCGCCAGCAACCGTGCCGTGGCCCCGTGGTACGCCCGGATCGGCGTGTTCGTCGTCTGCCTGCTGATCGCCGTGATCGCCGCCCGAGGCACCCTGCGTCAAGGGCCGCCGCTGCGTTGGGGTGATGCCTATACCACCGAATCGAACTTCGCCAACACCCTGGGCCTGAACGGCACCTTGACCCTGATCGCCGCTGCCAAGAGTCGGCTCTCCGAAGATCGCGACAACATCTGGAAGGCCACACTGCCGCAGCCCGAGGCGCAGCAGACCGTGCGTGACATGCTCCTGACCGCCAACGACAAACTGGTCGATGCCGACAAGGCTGCGGTCCGTCGTGAGTTCACACCACCGGCCGGCAATACGCTGCCGATCAAGAACGTGGTCGTCATTCTGATGGAAAGCTTCGCCGGTCACTCGGTGGGGGCACTGGGCGACGAATCCAACATCACGCCTTATTTCGACAAGCTGGCTGAAGAAGGCCTGCTGTTCGATCACTTCTTCTCCAACGGCACGCACACGCACCAGGGCATGTTCGCCACGATGGCGTGCTTCCCGAACCTGCCGGGCTTCGAGTACTTGATGCAGACGCCGGAAGGCAGCCACAAACTGTCGGGTTTGCCTCAATTGCTCAGCGCGCGTAAATACGACGACGTGTACGTCTACAACGGCGATTTCGCCTGGGACAACCAGTCCGGCTTCTTCAGCAACCAAGGCATGACCAACTTCATCGGGCGCAACGATTTCGTCAATCCGGTGTTTTCCGACCCGACGTGGGGCGTGTCCGACCAGGACATGTTCGACCGCGGCGCTCAGGAGCTCAAGGAGCGTGATGCCAAGGGCAAGCCGTTCTACGCACTGTTGCAAACCCTGTCCAACCACACGCCTTACGCACTGCCGGCCAACCTGCCGGTGGAGCGCGTGACCGGCCATGGCACGCTGGATGAGCACCTGACGGCCATGCGCTATTCCGACTGGGCGCTTGGCCAATTCTTCGAGAAGGCCAAGAAAGAGCCGTATTACAAAGACACTCTATTCGTCGTCGTCGGGGACCATGGGTTCGGCAATAACGAGCAGATCACCGAAATGGACCTGGGTCGCTTCAACGTGCCCATGCTGATGATCGCACCGGGCCTGCAGGACAAGTTCGGCAAGCGCAGCAGTATCGTCGGTACGCAGATCGACATCGTGCCGACCATCATGGGCCGCCTGGGCGGCGATACCGTGCACCAATGCTGGGGCCGTGACCTGCTGAACCTGCCTGCGGGTGACCAAGGCTTCGGCGTCATCAAGCCGTCGGGCAGCGAGCAGACCGTGGCTATCGTCACCGGCAACCGCATTCTGATCGAGCCCAAGGAAATGGAGCCGAAGATCTACAGTTACGAACTGGGCACGCACCCTCACGCCGAACTGGTGCCCGATGCGCCGGACGTCGCGGAGCTGCGCAAGAAGCTCGACAGTTTCCTGCAGACCGCAACCAAGAGCCTGCTGGACAATACGGCAGGGGTGAAGGACGCCAAGCCACAGTAAGCCATCCACTGCAAACGCCCCGGTTACGGGGCGTTTTTCATTGAGGCGCGTGTAGGTGCAGACACTGGGCACGCTCACGTGAGCGCGCTGACGGCTCTGTCGTCACGTGAGCACAAGCTTACCCCCAAGGCGCTGAAATGGGCCTTGTTTCCCTCTGAATCAGTGTGCACCTACCGCTCATTTGGGTGGAACGCCGTTCTCGGCCAAAGGTCAAGATCAGTAAGCCGGTTGTCGGCCCTGACTGAGGAGACATTGATGAAAGTCTGGACCATTTCGTTTCTCGATAAAGAAGGTGTGCCGCAGACCCTCGATCTCGAATCCGAGCACCGTCCCAGTGAAGAAGAAGCGGCCCAGCACTTGCGCCCGCATCTGTTTCCGGTCACTCATGAGCTCGATCTGAACGATTTGGAAGGGCGGACCGAAGATCCGACTGTCAAGACACTCAAGGAACAGAACGCGGTACAGATCATTTCCATCATCGAAGCAACCTGAAAAAACCTTTCAAATGACCGTGCGTTGCCAATTGGCAACGTGTTGGCATTGGGCGTAATCTGCAGACGGGGCCGGCGAAGTATCTACCCGTGCCAGCACGTGTGACGACTGCCTGTTGGGTAAAAACTGCACCGGCCTTGTCAGCGACATGCTTGAGTCCCGGGTGGCGGATGACCTGCTGCTCGATGCCTCCCACGGAGGCGTTTGGGGATCGTTGAAACTCTATCTATCGTTGCATAGGAGGACGTTTCATGAGCACGACCTATCAAGAAGACATCAGCAGCCATGTGCTGCGCCGCATGAAGGAAAGCGGTTTCGATTTCGCGCGCATCTATCCCATCGAGTTTTACGCCGTTTTTCCCGATGAGGAACGGGCGCGTCAGGCTGCCGAAAAGTTTCGTGGCGAATCCCTCAACACACAGATCAATGCCCGTGAGGACGGCGCATGGCACCTGCAAGTCAGCAAAGTGATGTATGCCACCTACGATGGCATTGGTGATTTCGAACAAGACCTGCAAAGCGCGATTTTTGGTCTGGATGGACAAGTCGAGGGCTGGGGCGTCAAGCAGGAAGTCAGACGGTATCACTGACTCGAGGGGGACTACGTGGTCGCATGGCTCTCTCGCGTTGGCGATCTTTGATCGCCCCGCCCGGTGAGCTGTGCTGATCCCCCGCCGACAGGTCCATGGCCAAGCAGAGTCGAAAGTGGGTTCGCGGCACGGCCGTCGAAAACAGGGCAAAAAAAAAAGCCGCTCGGGTAGGAGCGGCGGAAAGGGAATTTCGTTGAAGCGATCGTTTACGCAGATGTCGCTCATGCAGCCAGGAGTGAGATTTTGCTGCGGGATGGAGGGAGTATGGGCAAACCCATCCCAGCCCGGAAATCAACTCTGGCTATGCGTCTCATAGATTTTCCGGTGCCGGTGCGCTTCGCTGTGAAGCGCGGGGGAATGAGTGTGGGCAGTTCTTGCACAGGAATGGTGCGGATGCGCCCGGTGCATTAAGTAACTCATTGAATATTAGGCGTTTATGCCGCTGGCACGGGCCTTGCGATGGTCCTTGTGTCCAAGGTGACAAGGAGTACGGCATGATCCGCACCTTTTATGATGAGATGTACGATGTGGACGGCGTTGTCCGGCCACATTATCGGGAATTCGCCCGCTGGTTGGGCGAAGCGCCTCCTGAGCTTCTGGCTCAGCGTCGGCGTGAGGCCGATCTTTTGTTTCATCGCGCCGGGATTACCTTCACGTTGTACGGTGACGAGCAGGGGACCGAGCGCCTGATCCCCTTCGATACGATTCCTCGCAGCATCCCTGCCAGTGAATGGCGGGTGGTCGAGCGCGGGTGCATTCAGCGGGTCAAGGCGTTGAACATGTTCCTCGCTGACCTCTATCACGATCAACGCATCATCAAGGCGGGCATCATCCCGGCCGAGCAGGTGCTGGCCAACGAGCAATATCAGTTGGCAATGCAGGGCTTGAACCTGCACCGAGACCTCTACGCGCACATTTCCGGTGTCGACCTCGTACGTGATGGCGACGGGACCTATTACGTCCTGGAAGACAACTTGCGCACCCCAAGTGGCGTGAGTTACATGCTCGAAGACCGCAAGATGATGATGCGCCTGTTCCCTGAGCTGTTCGCCGCGCAGCGCATCGCCCCCGTCGATCATTACCCGAACCTGTTGCTCGACACCTTGAAGAGCGCCAGCCCGCTGGAAGACCCCAGTGTGGTGGTGCTGACGCCGGGGCGCTTCAACAGTGCCTTTTTCGAGCACGCGTTTCTCGCTCGGGAAATGGGCGTCGAATTGGTGGAAGGCGCCGATCTTTTCGTGCGCGACGACCACGTCTACATGCGCACCACTGACGGCCCCAAACCCGTGGACGTGATCTACCGTCGGCTCGACGATGCCTTCCTCGATCCACTGGCCTTCAACCCTGAGTCCATGCTGGGCGTCCCGGGTTTGCTGGCGGCTTACCGCTCGGGCAACGTGGTGCTGGCCAACGCAATCGGGACCGGTGTGGCGGATGACAAATCGGTCTATCCCTTCGTCACCGACATGATCCGCTTCTATCTCGACGAGGAGCCGATCCTGAAAAACGTACCGACCTGGCAATGCCGCAAACCTGAAGAACTGTCTCATGTGCTGGCCAATCTGGGCGATCTGGTGGTCAAGGAAACCCAAGGCTCGGGCGGTTACGGCATGCTCGTCGGGCCCGCTGCGACCGCGGCGGAGATCGAAGCCTTCCGGGCGCGGCTTATCGCCAAGCCACACGCGTACATCGCTCAGCCCACCTTGTCCTTGTCGACCTGTCCGACCTTCGTCGAGAACGGTATCGCCCCGCGCCACATCGACTTGCGGCCGTTCGTGCTGTCCGGTCGCGAGACCCGCGTGGTGCCGGGCGGCCTGACGCGCGTAGCGCTGCGCGAAGGCTCGCTGGTGGTGAACTCGTCGCAGGGTGGCGGAACCAAGGACACCTGGGTGGTCGAGGATTAAGGAAGCCTGCCAATGCTAAGTAGAACTGCCTCGGATTTATATTGGATGTCACGGTACCTGGAGCGGGCTGAAAACCTCGCCCGGATGCTGGACGTCAGTTACTCGCTGTCTCTGATGCCTCAGGACGGTCGCGGCGATGGCCTCAACGAACTGGCGATGCCCCTGTTGATCACCGGGACGCTGGATGACTACCGTGAGCGCCATGGCGATTTGCACGCCGAGCGCCTGTTGCATTTCTTCGCACTCGATGCCAGCAACCCTGGCAGCATCCTCAGTTGTCTGGCGGCGGCGCGGGCCAGTGCGCACGCCGTGCGCGGGCGAATCACAGCGGACATGTGGGAGAACATCAACGCCACTTACCTGGAGATACGCGGAATCGCCGAGCAGGGCCTGAGTCGCTACGGCCTCAGCCGTTTTTGTGAGTGGGTCAAGGAGCGTTCTCACCTGTTCCGTGGTGCGACCTACGGCACCATCATGCGCAACGACGCCTTCCGTTTCATTCGTCTGGGGACGTTCATCGAGCGCGCCGACAACACCCTGCGCATGCTCGATGCGCGTTATGAGATGCTGGAACTGCGCGGTCCGTCCGCCAACGCCGCGGCTGACAGCTCGGCAGCGGGTTACTACCAGTGGAGTGCCTTGTTGCGCGCGCTGTCGTCGTTCGAGGCGTACACCGAGGTGTATCGGGATGCCCCTGGCGCGCGCCAGGTGGCTGAACTGCTGCTCTTGCGCGCGGACATTCCTCGCTCACTGCGGGCGTGTCTCGAGGAACTCGACATGATCCTTTCCAGCCTGCCCGGCGCCAACGGGCGCCCCGCCCAGCGTCTGGCCGCCGAGCTGCATGCCCGCCTGCGTTATACAGGCATCGACGAAATCCTGAATGAGGGTCTGCATGAATGGTTGAACGAATTCATTCCGCTGCTGGCCCAACTGGGTAACGTTATTCACACTTCTTATCTGGAGGCAGCATGAGACTGTCCATTAGTCACGAGACCACCTATCACTACGACGATCAGGTCCGCGCCAGCATCCAGTATTTGCGTATGACCCCTCACGACAGCGAGCGCCAACAGGTGCTTAGCTGGCAATTGGCGTTGCCGCGCCCGGTCCGGGCGCAGGTCGATCCGTTTGGCAACATCCTCCACGTGCTGACCATGGACGAGCCGCATGAAGCCATTGTCATCGGCGCCCGGGGGCAAGTGGATATCGATGAAAAACGCGAAGCCGAACATGAGAGCCAGTCATCGCTGCCGTTCTTGCGCTTCACCCGCCTGACTGAGGCGGACGAAGCCATGCGGGCCTTCGCTGCCAGGGAGACGAAAAAGCGCACTGACCGCAGCGCGCTGATCGACCTGATGCAGGCGCTGAATCAGCACATTGTCTATACGCCAGGCGCGACTGCGGTGGAAACCAGTGCCGCCCAGGCATTCGCCAATGGCGCCGGTGTGTGTCAGGACCACACTCATGCCTTCCTGGCCTGCGCTCGCAGTTTGGGCGTGCCTGCTCGTTATGTGTCGGGCTACCTGTACAGCGACAGCAGTGAGCACCTGTCCAGCCATGCCTGGGCGGAAGCGTGGCTCGAGGATGCGTGGTACAGCTTCGATGTGACCAACCAGCTGGCCATTCCGGAGCGCCATCTGAAGCTGGCGGTCGGTCTCGACTACCTCGACGCCTGTCCCGTCCGTGGGATGCGCCGAGGCGGTGGCTGTGAGCAGATGCATGCGAAGGTGGTGGTGACCCCGTCGTCCCCGGTCGCGCAGCCGGTCGTGCAGATGCAGGTGCAGCGGCAGTCCTGAATAAGGCGTCGCCGGTGCGGGTGATCGACCGTACGTAGGCGAGGTTCGCTTCACTCCGCAGGATCGTCGGCGACGTCGTACAGTGCATTGTGCAGCTCTTCGTAGGAGCCACCATTGATGATACTGGTGTAGCCGGCCTTGATCAGATTGTCCTGCGCCTTGCCCGCCCGCGCGCCGGTAGAACTGAAAATGACCAGCACCAGATTGCGGTCGGTCATGACCTGTTTCAGCTGGTTCACCAAGCGCCGGTCGTCGACCCGGATGGCATTGAGCACCGTACCTGCCTCGTAGTCGCTCTGACTGCGCACGTCGATCGCGAGTTTGCCCTCACGGATGGCTGCCACCGCTTCGGCCTGCTCCACAGGCCCTGCGGATGCGTCGATGCTCAGCCCCAGTGCGACAACTGACAGCCACTGACGCATATGCGTCCTCCCGTGTTACTTCACTCGTGCACTGCGCTGCGTCTGTGCCCGTGGCTCGCCGTCAACCGCAGATACTCACTGTGAGACCGTCCCCTGTCAGAACAGCGTGGCACAGATGTGCCGTGCCGCAAGCTTTTGACGAGGCTCAACCGAACAATCGAGTCAGGTTGGGCAAAATCAGCAACAGTGTAGTGGCAAAGACGATCAGCCCTGCTTGACGTATTTTCGAATGCTTGAACATGGCGCATGCCTTTTTTGTTATTCCTGAGCGACAAAAGCTGACCTGCATCCCTGAAAAGGGACACGGCAGCTGGCCTAGGTGAAATCGGAAGAGCAGGTGTCCCGATCACAAATCGGAGACGCAGCGCATTAAGCTTCGTTTTTATCGCGCCACTGCTACAGACCTAACCTTAGAAGCCTCGTGCGATGCGGCTTAGATCGGTTTGATATGAGACATGCGATCTTGTTAGGAAGAATAGCGATAAAGCCACTGGCCAGCCGTCCACAGTCTCGTCCTAGACGCTTCCGGGCCCCTCGCGGGTCATCCGATAGCTGACTACCGTTCGTCCGAGTCGGAAATTTCTGACAACAGGCTAACCTTGATCGAGATCAACCCAAACTGTGCACTTTCGATCTTGAGCGCGTGCCGTCATTATCCAGTGCCACAGTGACAACAAAAAAGCAGGCCAGCGAGGGACAGAATGACCGAAGCTTTCATCTTCGACGCGTTGCGCACGCCCAGGGGCAGAGGCCGGGCGGACGGTTCGCTGTACAGCGTCAAACCGGTGGACCTCGTGGCAGGGCTGTTGCGTGAGGCGCAGTCAAGGAGCGACCTGGATACCGCCCAAGTGGATGACATTGTGCTGGGGTGTGTGACGCCGGTGGGCGATCAGGGCGCCGACATCGCCAAAACTGCGGCACTGGTCGCCGACTGGGCGGTCAGCGTCGCGGGCGTTCAGGTCAACCGGTTTTGCGCCTCAGGGCTTGAGGCGGTGAACCTGGGGGCCATGAAGGTGCGTTCCGGCTTCGAAGACCTGGTGGTCGTCGGCGGCGTCGAATCCATGTCGCGCGTGCCCATGGGCAGTGACGGCGGCGCATGGGCGCTCGACCCACAGACGAACCTGCACACCCATTTCACCCCGCAAGGCGTCGGTGCTGACCTCATCGCGACCCTCGAAGGGTTCAGCCGTGAAGATGTCGATCGCTTTGCCTTGCAGTCCCAGCAAAAAGCAGCGAAGGCTCGGCAGAACGGGGCGTTCGCGCGTTCGCTGGTACCGGTTCGGGATCAGAACGGCCTGGTGCTGCTCGATCACGACGAGTTCATTCGGAGTGATTCCACCCTGGAGGGGCTGAGCGGACTCAAGCCCAGCTTCGCGGCTATTGGCCAGAAAGGCTATGACGCCACTGCGTTACGGGTCTACAGCCACGTCGAGCGTATCGATCACGTGCACACCCCCGGTAACAGTTCGGGCATCGTCGACGGCGCCGCCTTGATGTTGCTGGGGTCGGAAGACAAGGGGCGGGAGTTGGGGCTGCGGCCTCGGGCCAGGATCGTCGCCACTGCCGTCACCAGTACCGATCCGACGATCATGCTCACCGGTCCAGGGCCCGCCACACGCAAGGCCCTGGCGCGTGCGGGTCTCGGGATCGAGGCAATCGACCTGTTCGAAGTCAACGAAGCCTTCGCCTCGGTGGTGCTCAAATTCATCAAGGATTTGAATGTCGATCCGCAGAAGGTCAACGTCAACGGAGGGGCGATCGCCTTGGGCCACCCCTTGGGGGCCACCGGCTGCATGATCCTGGGGACGTTGCTCGACGAATTGGAGACTCGACAACTGCGCTATGGCCTCGCGACGCTGTGTGTGGGTGGGGGGATGGGGATTGCCACCATCATCGAACGGACATGACCGCTGAGCGTCACCCGTCCTGGCAGCCTGGCTGCCCTCTCTTATAAAAACAGCTTCAGGAAGAACGACCGCATGAGTGACGCCATCCAGTATGCAATCGACTCCGACCAGATTGTCACACTCACGCTGGACCTGCCCGGCCAGCGGACCAATACCATGAATGAAACCTACCGCTTGGCGATGGACGAAACGCTTGCCCGGTTGCAGGCGGATAAGGAGCGCGTCGTCGGGGTCATCATTCGTTCGGCCAAGCAGACGTTCTTTTCGGGTGGCGATCTGCATGAGCTGATCAATGTCGAGCCTTCCCGCGCCGAGTGGTTTTACCGGATGACCCTGGGCATAAAAGCCCAGTTGAGGGCACTGGAAACCTACAGCAGGCCGGTGGTCGCCCTGATCAATGGCGCCGCGCTGGGGGGAGGGCTTGAATTGAGCCTGGCGTGTCACCATCGCATCGCCCTTGATGAAAAACAGGTTCGCCTCGGCTTACCGGAGGTGACGCTCGGGCTGCTGCCCGGCGGCGGAGGCACGGTTAGACTGGTGCGCATGCTGGGCTTGGAGAAGGCGCTGCCGCTGCTGATGGACGGCCGCACCCTGAGCGCCCGACAGGCCCTCAATGCCGGCTTGCTCGATCAATTGGCCAGCGATGAGGACGACCTTTCGAATAAAGCCCGCACATGGATTCTGGCCAATCCTTCGCCAGTCAAACCGTGGGACCAGCCCGGCTTTGAGATTCCAGGAGGCGGTCCGTCGCACCCCAAGGTCGCTCAAATGCTGGCCATCGCTCCGGCAATGCTGCGCAGCAAAACTCAGGGTTGTTATCCGGCACCGGAAAAAATCCTGGCGGCTGCGGTGGAAGGCGCGCAGGTGGATTTCGCCACCGCCGAGAAAATCGAGGCGCGGTACTTCACTGAACTGACCACCGGCCAAATTGCCAAGAACATGATGGGCACCTGGTTCCAACTGAACGCACTCAAGGCCGGCAGCTCCAGGCCTGCGGCGCCGCCGGTGTACCACATGCGCAAGGTCGGCATCCTCGGGGCGGGAATGATGGGCGGCGGGATCGCCTACGTCACCGCCCTGGCTGGCGTTCAGGTGGTGCTCAAAGACATCAACTTCGCTGTCGCGCAGAAGGGCAAGGACTACTCGGTCAGGTTGCTGGAGGAACAGGTCGCCAAGGGGCGTATGAAGCCCGAGCAGCGAGACGCGATCCTCGGGCGGATCAAGCCCACAGGTCGCGACAGTGATCTGGAAGGCTGCGACCTGATCATCGAGGCCGTGTTCGAAAACCGTGAACTCAAGGGTCAGGTCACCGCCGCCGCCGAACAGGTGGTCGTGCCCTATGCGGTGATCGCGTCCAACACTTCGACCCTGCCGATCACCGGGCTGGCCACGGCGGTCAGCCGGCAAGAGCGTTTCATCGGCATGCATTTCTTCAGTCCCGTGGACAAGATGCGGTTGGTGGAGATCATCAAGGGCGCGCGGACCAACGACATGACGCTCGCCCGGGCCTTCGATTTCGTGCAGCAGATCAACAAGACCCCCATCGTCGTCAACGACGCGCGAGGCTTCTTCACCTCGCGTGTGTTCGCAACCTTTACCCATGAAGGTATCGCGATGCTGGGCGAGGGCGTATCGGCGGTGATGATCGAGACCGAAGCGCGCAAGGCGGGCATGCCAGTAGGGCCTCTGGCCGTGTCGGATGAAGTGTCGCTGAGCCTGATGAGCCACATTCGCAGGCAGGCTCGCGAAGATCTGGCCGCTCAGGGTGAGACGGCGCCGGAGCGTCCGGGAGCGGCGATCATCGATGTGCTGCTTCACGAATACGACCGGGCGGGCAAGGCAGCGGGGGGGGGCTTTTATGACTACCCGGAGGGGGCACCGAAACGCCTGTGGCCAGGGCTCAAGGCACGTTTCGAAAAGCCTGAGGTTCAGGTCACGGGACGCGATATTCAGGACCGCCTGTTATTCATTCAGGCCATCGAAACCGTGCGTTGCGTGGAAGAAGGGGTGTTGCGTTCGACCACCGACGCCAACATCGGCTCGATGTACGGCATTGGCTTTCCCGCCTGGACCGGCGGAGCCTTGCAGTACATCAATCAATACGGCTTGAAGGCATTCGTTGCCCGCGCCCGGGTGTTGGCGCAGCGATATGGGGAGCGTTTCGATCCGCCTGCGCTGCTGTTGGAGAAGGCACTGGGGGAAGAGGTGTTTTAAAACCTTCTCGGTGCGTCAGGACGATCGCCATGGGCATGCACACACGGGCCTTGCCTTGATTCGGGCTTCGAGGCAGGCTTGGTCGTGTGCATTTTCGCCTTGTCGCTTCAGGTATTTTTATGTCGTTACGCATCTGCATTCTGGAAACCGACGTGCTTCGCCCGGAATTGGTCGACCAATACAAAGGGTATGGCCGGATGTTCGAATCGCTGTTCGCCCGCCAGCCGATCCCCGCGGAATTCGTCGTCTACAACGTCATGCAGGGCGATTACCCGCCAGATGAAGAGCGCTTCGATGCGTACCTGATCACCGGTTCCAAGGCTGACTCCTTCGGCTCCGACCCTTGGATTCAAACCCTCAAGACCTACCTGCTGGAGCGCTACAAGCGCGGCGACAAATTGCTGGGCGTGTGCTTCGGGCATCAGCTGCTGGCGTTGCTTCTGGGCGGCAAGACCGAACGAGCGACCCAAGGCTGGGGCGTCGGCATTCACCACTACCAGTTGGCTGCGTCTCAACCGTGGATGACGCCTTCGATGGAAAACCTGACGCTGCTGATCAGCCATCAGGATCAGGTCACCGCCTTGCCGGAAGGCGCTACGGTCATCGCATCCAGCGATTTCTGCCCGTACGCCGCCTATCACATCAATGATCAGGTGCTTTGCTTCCAGGGTCACCCCGAGTTCATCCACGACTACTCGCGCACCTTGCTCGACATTCGCCAGGAGGCACTGGGCGAGCAGGTGTACAGCAAGGGCATTGCCAGCCTTGAAGAAGAACACCACGGCACGACGGTGGCGGAGTGGATGATGCGGTTTGTGGCGAATAAGCCCGCGGCGGCTTGAATCATTGGGTATCGCATCATTGCTGTAGGAGCGCGCTTGCCCGCGAAGGTGTCGGCACAGTCCACCCCTCGTTGAATGACGCGACGCCGTCGCGGGCAGGCGCGCTCCTACGGTTATGGCGCAGTACATAACGCCCGTTGAATGACGCGACGCCTTCGCGGGCAAGCGCGCCTACAGGCATGGCGCAGTCAGAGCCAGCCGGAGCGTTTGAAGCTGGCGAACAGAATGCCGCAGCCGCCCAGAATGACGCCCAGCACGATGAAGTAGCCGTAGTGCCAGCTCAGTTCCGGCATGTTCTGGAAGTTCATCCCGTAGATCCCCGCAATGGCAGTGGGAAAAGCGAGAATGGCCGCCCAGGCAGCGAATTTGCGCTGGGTCAGGCTTTGCCGTGACGACTCCAGCAGCAGCCCGATTTCGATGGTCTGGCTGGCAATGTCGCGCAGATTGGCCAAATCCTCCATCTGCCGTTTCACGTGGATTTCTACGTCGCGGAAGTAGGGACGCATGTTTTTGTCGATGAAGGGAAAGCTCAACTTCTGCAATTCTTCACCGATCTCCACCATTGGCGCCACGTAACGCCGCAGACGCAGCAGGTCACGCCGCAGGCTGTGGATTCGGTGAATGTCGGCCTCGTTGAGGTCGGTGCTCAGCACGCTGTGTTCCAGCTCCTCGAGTTCGCAATGGATGGCTTCGGTGACGGGTTGGTAGTTTTCGGTGACGAAATCCAGCAGCGCATACAGCACGAAATCCTCGCCATGCTCCAGCAGCAAGGGTCGAGCCTCGCAGCGTTGGCGCACCAGGCCGTAAGATTTGGAATCGCCGTTGCGCGAGGTGATGACGTAGCCCTTGCCCGCGAAGATATGGGTTTCGATGAAGATCAGCTTGCCGTTTTCGCGGATTGGCGCGTAAGTGACGATGAACAGCGCATCGCCGAACGTCTCCAGCTTTGGTCGGCTGTGAACTTCCAGGGCATCCTCGATGGCGAGTTCGTGCAGGTTGAACTGCTTTTGCAGCGACGCCAACTCTTCGGCGTTGGGCTGCTCAAGGCCGATCCACACGAAATGCCCCGGCTTAGCGGCCCACGCGGCGCCTTCGTCGAGGGTGATATTGGTGACTTTCTTTCCGGCACTGTAAACGGCGGCAGCGACAACTCGGCCCATGGTGATTCGCTTCTTCTGATCTTGGGGATTCATGCGCAGCTTAGCGCGTGATCCCCTTCAGAGTCGGCGGATTCGGGCGAGTTCTAAGGCTTTTATGCGACCCGTTCAGTTGCGGTTTGGTCAGCCGCTTTCAGCGCGTGCAGTTCAGCGTCCATCTGCTGGATGCAGGTATGCATCTGGCTGTGACAGCGCGCGATCAGCTCGGGAATATCTGCCTGGCTCAAGCCTTCGGTCGAGAGCGCGGGCAAAGCACGGATCATGACCTGGCCACTGTCCCAGCGGTTCAGGGACATGTCGCGCACATAGGTGCTCACGCATACCGGGACGATGGGCACGCCTGCGTCGATGGCCATCTGGAACGCGCCGCGTTTGAACGGCAACAGCCCCTTGCCCTGATTGCGCGTGCCCTCCGGGAAGACCCAGATGGAGGTGTCCTTGTGCTGCAGGGTCTCGGTGGTCTGCCGAATGGAGTGCCGAGCGCGCAGCGGGTTGCCACGGTCGATGAGCACATTGCCCGCGAGCCAGAACAGTTGCCCGAAGAACGGCACCCATTTCAGGCTTTTCTTGCCGATACACACCGTCCGGGGTGGCACGATGTTGCCGAGGATGAACAGGTCATAGTTGGACTGATGATTGGCAACGATCACACACGGGCGCGTGCGATCGAAACGCGGCCCCATGTCGGCCTTCAGGCGCAACCGCAGAATCCACATCGCTGGCAACGCATAGAGGCGGGCGCACAGACGACTGTTGTCAGGGTTGAACGGGCGACAGATGCCCACTACCAGGCCCAGCATGCCCGCAGCAACGAAATGCACGATCATCAACGACATACGCAGCACGAACAGCATGAGGAGCACCCCGTAACAAAAGGTTGCGCAGTGTACGGATGTGCACTCGAATCGGCAATTGCCGGGCAGACCGGCGGTGAGCGCGAGTTTTAAAAGATGTTTCCGCGCGATAGGCGGCGCTTCAATGCCCCATCAGCCAGTGTTGGTGGGGGCCTGGCAAAGTCCATAGGCCGAACAGCATCACCAGCACACCGGCCGCCACCCTTACACGTCGCTGGCGCAAGACTGCCGTCACGCGCTCTGCGGCCAGCCCGGTGGCCAGCAGCACCGGCCAAGTGCCAATTCCGAACGCCATCATCAGTAACGCGCTGTGAAGAGCGTTGCCTTGGTTCGCCGACCACAACAAGGTGCTGTAAACCAATCCGCAGGGCAGCCAGCCCCACACCCCACCGAGCATCATGGCCCGGGGAACGCTCGACACCGGCAGCAAGCGGGAGGCCACGGGTTGAAGGTGGCGCCATAGCCAGCGCCCTGGCCGCTCGATATGGGTCAGCCCATTCCACCAGCCCGCCAGGTAAAGCCCCATGCCAATCATCAGGAACGCAGCGACGACCCGAAGCATCATCGCCCCGGGGCTGTTGGCCACTGCCCAGCCCGCCAGCCCGATCAATAACCCGGCACAGGCGTAGCTGAAGACACGGCCCAGGTTATACCCCAACAGCAAGCGAAAGCGTCGGCTGCGCTGTTCGTTGGGTATGGCCAGCGTCAAGGCGCCCATCAGCCCGCCGCACATGCCCAGGCAATGCCCTCCGCCGAGCAGGCCGAGAATGAAGGCGCAGAGGATTTGAGGCAGCAGATCGGGCATGGGGTCAGTCTGGGGAAAGGAGGGCAACGTGTCGGCGCGCTTGCTGACGCCGGCAGGTGTTTTCGTTCGCGTTCAGGCCTTCCCTTGTCCGTTTCAGGTCAGTGAATACGCCTCGGCTGCTGAGCCTGATCATGCTTTTTTCTCGTGCGGTGTCGGCACTTCTCTGCCCGATGCTTCATCAACGCCCGCCTTGTGGTTAGGGTCCTGATCGTCAAACAGAATGCTGTGAGCCGGGCCCTCCATGTCATCGTACTGGCCGCTGTCCACGGCCCAGAAGAGCACGTAGATCGCGACAAGCACGATCACCACGGCCACCGGAATCATGATGTAGAGCGCAGGCATCCGGCCTCCGAAGGTGAGCGGGCGGGTGTGTTTCCGGTTGACGGCATGCGGATCAGGCGCAGTGCATTGAGCACCACGACCAGCGAACTCACCGACATGCCCGCCGCCGCCCAGAGCGGGGTGATCCAGCCCAGGGCGGCGAAGGGCAGCATGACGCCATTGTACAGCCCGGCCCAGACAAGATTCTCGACAATGATGCGCCGGGTTCGCCGAGCGAGGGTGAAAGCCTGTACCAGGGTTTGCAGACGGTTGGACAACAAGACGGCGTCCGCGCTGGTCTTGGCCAGATCGGTGGCCGAACCCATGGCCACACTGATGTCCGCAGCGGCCAGGACCGGCACGTCATTCACGCCGTCGCCGATCATCAGTACCTTGCGACCTTGCGCTCTCATTGTCTGAAGGACGTGCAGCTTTTCCTCCGGACGCAGGCTGCCCTGGGCTTCATCGATCTTCAGCTGTGTCGCGAGGCGGCCAACCATCGGCGAGCTGTCCCCTGACAACAGAAGTGTTTTCCAGCCGCGCGCTTTGCAGGCGTCGATGAGTGTCGCCGCGTCATCCCGCAGCCGATCGTCCAGTACCAGCCACGCAAGGATTTCCCGTTCATCGCCCAACAGCAGCCACTGACCCGCTCGATCGGGCAGATCGGGCGATTGATGGCCGCTCAACGCGCTGACAAAGGCAGGCGTGCCGATGCGGACCCGACGCGTGTCGATCACGCCTTCAAGCCCTGACCCTGGCGTAGCGACGACGTGCTCGGCTGACCGTGATGCCGTGCCGAACGCGCGAGCGATAGGGTGTTCGGAGTGATGCTCCAAGGCCGCGGCGAGGCTCAGGCAGTCGTCGCTGTTCATACTCCCCAGCGGATGGACAGCCCTGAGCGTCAGACGGCCTTCCGTCAGCGTGCCGGTTTTGTCGAAAATCACCGTGTCGATCTGGCTCAACCCTTCGAGCACATGCCCTCGGGTCAACAGCAAGCCGAGGCCGTGTAACGTCCCGGTGGCGCTGGTCAGTGCGGTGGGGGTTGCCAGCGACAGCGCACAGGGGCAGGTGGCAACCAGCATCGCGAGGACGATCCAGAAGGCACGTTGCGGTTCCAGGTGCCACCACAGCAGACCGATCGCTACAGCGCTCACCAGCGAGACCAGCAGAAAGCACTGGGCCGCGCGATCTGCCATGAGCGCCATCGGAGGCTTGTCCGATTGCGCCCGATCGAGCAGGCGCACGATGGCGGATAAACGGGTTTCGTTGCCAAGGGCGAGGACGTCGACGGTCAACGGGCTTTCGACGTTCAAGGTGCCGGCCGTCACGCGGTCGCCTGGGAGGCGAGGTTGCGGCAGGTATTCGCCGGTCAGCAGCGACTCGTCGACGCTCGAACGGCCCGAGACGATCCGCCCATCGGCGGGGATTACGGCGCCTGGCTGCACCCACACCCGGTCGTTGAGGCGAAGCTCGCTGAGCAGGACACGTTCGCTGCGACCGTCTTCGTTGACCCGCAGGCACGAGGCAGGCAGCAGATTGACCAGCCGCGCCGTCGCCACCGCCGTGCGCTCGCGGGCGCGCCGTTCCAGATAGCGCCCGGCCAGCAGAAACAGAGCGAACATGCCGACGGCGTCGAAATACAGTTCGCCGTTCCCGGTGATCGCGGTCCAGATTCCCGCCACGTAAGCCATCCCGATCGCCAGCGAAACGGACACGTCCATCGTCAGATGCGGGGTGCGAAGGTCCCTCAATGCGCCTTTGAAGAACGGCGCACAACTGTAGAACACGATGGGCGTGGTCAGAAACATCGCGACCCAGCGCAGGATGGTGTGCATCTGCGGGCTGAGGTCGATATTGAACTCCGGCCAGGTGGCCATGGTGGCCATCATGGCCTGAAACCACAGCAGCCCGGCGACACCCAGTTGGCGAAGGCTGCGTCGGTTATCCTGCGCCAGCCGCTCGGAGGCGTCATCCGGTTGGTAGGGGTAAGCGGCATAACCGATGCTGCGGACCTCGTCGAGCAGTTGGCTGAGCGGCAGTTGTCCATCATCCCAGCTCACCTGCAGACGATGGCTGGACAGGTTCAGCCGAGCCTCGGTCACCGCGGGCAGTGTGCGCAGATGACGTTCGATCAGCCAGCCGCACGCCGCACAGGTGATCCCTTCTATCAGCAGCGTGGTCTCGGCGAGGTCCGTCTCACGATGGACGAAGGAGGCCTGGACATCCGGCCGGTCGTACAACGCCTGTTCGTCCGCCAGGTACGTTGGCAAAGTCTGCGGATTGGTCGAGGCTTCGCTGCGATGGCTGTAATAACTTTCCAGCCCGCCGGCGATGATGGCTTGTGCCACTGCTTGGCAGCCCGGGCAGCAGAACGTGCGGGTTTCGCCGAGCACCACTGCGCTGAACCGACTCCCGGAGGCACTGGGCAGGGCGCAATGAAAGCAGGGGACGGGGGCGAGGCGGGCGGCATTCACGGCTTCATCTCTTATGGGCTTCTGCGCCCTGGAGGGGCTCGTCGCCCAATATCAGGTCCTGGTCGCTGCGCAGCGTTTCCTCCTCGAACAAGCGCCAGGTCCGGCTGTCCTCCACCCCGAGCAGTTCGACGAAGCGGCGGCCTTCGACACCGTCGGCCAGCGGCCCGATGTAGCGCCCCGGTTGCGCGGGTTCGCGGGCGAGGATGACGTTGCGATCCTTCTCCGGTTGAGTGGGCGAGATCAGGTTCAGCACCAGGGTTTCCGGCTGGCTGTCGCCGGTCAGGCGCAGACTGGCCTCCCCCTTGGTGCCGTCCAGGGTCACCGTGGCGCGCAGTCCCAGATGCTGCGCCAGCAGCTCGCGATCCAGCGACCGATTGATGCCTTTACCCGCCTCGTAATAATGGTCGCTGACCAGGTTGTCCGGATGGTTGACGGCGATCGTCACCATCGACAGGGTCAACGTGACCGAGCAGATCAGGATGCCAATGAGTATCCATGGCCAAAGGTGCTTGTACCAAGGGCTCGACGCGGTGGCTGCAGTCATGGGGCGCATCTCTCAACGAACCTGGGGGCCGATGAATCGGCTCTTGGCGTGGACCTCGGTGTCGCTGCTTTCGGCGTCCCTGAGGGTGAAGTGGACCTCATTGGTGCTCGATGGCAACTGTTCGGGGTCGACCGACAACTCCACCGGCATCGTGACAATTTCGCCTGCCGCCACCCTGATTTCCCGGCGAGCGTGCAGCTTCAGATCCGGGAGGCCAGTGGCGTCGATGACATAGGTGTGGTCTTTCTGGTCCTTGTTCATCACTTTCACGCTGTAGACGTTTTCAATCCGGCCCTCCGCGTTTTCGCGGTACAGCATCCGGTCCTTGCTGACGTCGAAACCCACCAGCGAGCGCATGAAAAACGCACTGGTGAGCGCTGCGATCATCACCAGCAACACCACGGCATAGCCCATCAGCCGAGGACGCCAGGTATGGGGGACCTGCCCGGAAAGCGCGTGCTCGGTGGTGTAACTGATCAAGCCGCGGGGGTAATGCATCTTGTCCATGACCGCATCACAGGCATCGATACAGGCGGCGCAGCCGATGCATTCGATTTGCAGGCCATCGCGGATGTCGATGCCTGTGGGACAGACCTGAACGCACAGGGTGCAATCGATACAGTCCCCCAGACCTTGAGCCTTGTAGTCGGCGTCCTTTTTTCGCGTACCACGCTGCTCGCCGCGACGTGGGTCGTAGGAAACGATCAGGGTGTCCTTGTCGAACATCACACTCTGAAAGCGGGCATAGGGGCACATGTAAATGCAGACTTGCTCCCGCAGCCAGCCGGCATTGCCGTAGGTGGCCAGGGTAAAGAAACCCACCCAGAAGTAAGCCCAGCCGTCTGCCTGGCCAGTGAAAAAGTCCACCACCAGCTCGCGAATGGGCGAAAAATAGCCGACAAAGGTCAGGCCCGTCAGCAGGCCGATCACTAGCCACAGCCCGTGCTTGGCCGATTTGCGCAGCAGCTTGTTGGCGCTCATCGGTGCCTTGTCCAGTTTGATGCGCTGGTTGCGGTCACCTTCCGTGACCTTTTCACACCACATGAATACCCAGGTCCACACGCTCTGAGGGCAGGTGTAGCCGCACCAGACACGGCCGGCGAAGACGGTGATGAAGAACAGGCCGAAAGCCGCGACGATCAGGATGCCTGACAGCAGGATGAAGTCCTGCGGCCAGAAGGTCGCGCCGAAGATGTAGAACTTGCGCTCGGGTAAATTCCACCAGACCGCCTGATGGCCGCCCCAGTCGAGCCAGACGGTGCCGAAATACAGGACAAAGAGCACGATCCCGCCGCCGATGCGCAGGTTGCGAAAGACACCGGTGAAGGCCCGCGTGTAGATCTTCTCTCGCGAAGCGTAGAGGTCAACGGTATCCCCCTCGTTCGAAGGGGGCACATTGTGGACCGGAATCTGGTTGCTCATCGGCGTGTGCTCATCGAAGCGTCCCTCGGCGCGGGGGAGTGGTCCCGGCCAATCGGCGTCGGTCGGGTAAGACCGCCAGGCCATGCACCAGCGCCCTCGCGGCGATCAGCGCATTGTATCCGCTGCGAGGCGCCGGAACGTGCGCACCTCGGGTGGCGAGGGCTCGGCACCTTGCTTCACTCCTGCTCACTGGCAGCCTTGTCACCGTGGGACAAGCTGTACACGTACGCTGCAAGCAAATGCACCCTGTCATTGCCTTGGGTGACTTCCTGCGCAGGCATCTGGCCCTGACGGCCATAGCGGATGGTCTGCTGCAGTTGCGCGAAGCTCGAACCGTAAATGAACGCGCCCGGGTGGGTCAGGTCGGGCGCACCCAGTGCCGCGGTGCCTTTGCCCTCTGGGCCGTGGCAGGCGACGCAGTTGGTGGCGAAGATTTTCTGCCCGGCAATCGGATCGGCCTTGGCGTCGGCTGGCAGCTTGCGACCGTCCAGTTGGGTCAGGACGTAGGCGGCGACGTCGCGCACGCCCTGGTCGCCGACCACCTCACCCCACGCAGGCATGACCGCGTGACGGCCGCCCATGATGGTGGCTTTGATCGTCTGCGCATCGCCGCCCCAGCGCCAGTCGGCGTCGGTCAGGTTGGGGAAGCCATAAGCCCCCTTGGCGTCGGAGCCGTGGCAGACCGAGCAATTGGAAGCGAACAGTCGGCCACCCATCTTCAGGGCTTGTGGATCCTTGGCCACCTCCTCAATGGGCATCGCCGCGTATTTCGCGAAAATCGGGCCGAAGCGGGCGTCGGCCCGGATCATCTCCTTCTCCCATTCGTGCACGCCGGTCCAGCCGGTCTTGCCATCGGAAAACGCGATCTGCTTGTCGTTGTCGGCGTAGCCATAGCCTGGCAGTAGGCCGGTCCAATTGCCGAGACCGGGGTAGAGGGCCAAGTAGCCCAAGGCAAAGACAATGGTGCCCACGAACAGCATGAACCACCACTTGGGCAGCGGGTTGTCGTATTCCTCGATGCCGTCGAAGGCGTGACCGACGGTTTCCTCGGTGGTGTCGTGGCGCTGGCCCTTGCGGGTCGCCAGCAACAGCCAGGTCAGGCAGAAGAGCGTGCCCAACGACAGTACGGTGACGTACAGGCTCCAAAACGTGCTCATTTTTCATGGCTCCGGGCAGCGGACGTTTGCTCGAGGTGCTTGATCGCCTCGGGATCGTCTGCAAAGGGCAATAGGGTCGCGTCGTCGAATTCGGCTTTACGTCTGGGGCTGAATACCCACAGCGTCAGACCGATGAAGGCCACCATCACCACGACGGTGCCCAGGCCGCGAATCGTTCCGATATCCATGGCGATCACCGTTTGCTTTTGATGAGCGTGCCCAGGCCTTGCAGGTAGGCCACGAGCGCGTCCATTTCAGTTTTGCCCTTGACCGCTTCCGCTGCGCCAGCAATGTCGGCGTCGGTGTAGGGCACGCCCAGGCTGCGCAGGACTTCCAGTTTGCGACCGGTCAATTTGCCGTCGAGCTTGTTCTCCACCAGAAACGGGTACGCCGGCATGATCGATTCCGGCACCACGTTGCGCGGGTTGTACAGGTGCGCGCGGTGCCAGTCATCGGAGTAGCGACCGCCGACCCGCGCCAGGTCTGGCCCGGTGCGCTTGGAACCCCACAGGAACGGATGATCCCAGACGCTCTCGCCGGCCACCGAATAATGCCCGTAGCGCTCGGTTTCGGCGCGGAAAGGCCGGATCATCTGCGAATGACAGCCCACGCATCCGTTGGCGATGAACACGTCGCGGCCTTCGACCTCCAGCGCTGGCCGCGGCTTCATCCCTTCGATGGGCAAAGTGGTCACGTCTTGAAAGAACAGAGGAACGATCTGCGTCAGGCCGCCCACTGCCACGGCGATGACCATGAAGATGGACAGCAGACCGATATTTTTCTCGAGCATTTCGTGCTTGATCATCAGTGCGCTCCCACCACGGCGATTCGGGCTGCCTGATCGGCTTCTTCGGCGTCGGCGGCACGCACGGTGCGAAAGACGTTGTAGGCCATCAAGAGCATGCCGCTGGCAAAAAAGGCACCGCCCAATGCGCGCACCATATAGCCGGGGTGGCTGGCTTGGAGGGCTTCGACGAAGGAATAGGTGAGGGTGCCGTCATCATTGATCGCGCGCCACATCAGGCCTTGGGTAATGCCATTGACCCACATCGAGGCGATGTACAGCACGGTACCGATGGTTGCCAGCCAGAAGTGGGCGTTGATCAGACCCATGCTGTGCATCTGCGGGCGCCCGTACAGCCGCGGAATCATGTGGTACACCGCGCCGATGGAAATCATCGCGACCCAGCCCAGCGCGCCGGCATGAACGTGGCCGATGGTCCAGTCGGTGTAATGGGAAAGCGAATTCACCGTCTTGATGGCCATCATGGGCCCTTCGAAAGTGGACATGCCGTAAAAGGCCAGTGAGACCACCAGGAAGCGCAGGATCGGGTCAGTGCGCAATTTATGCCAGGCGCCCGAGAGGGTCATCATGCCGTTGATCATGCCGCCCCAGCTCGGTGCCAACAGGATGATCGACATCACCATGCCCAACGATTGTGCCCAATCGGGCAGCGCGGTGTAGTGCAAGTGGTGCGGACCGGCCCAGATGTAAAGCGTGATCAGCGCCCAGAAATGCACGATCGAAAGCCGGTAGGAATAGATGGGGCGTTCGGCCTGTTTGGGGACGAAGTAGTACATCATCCCGAGAAAGCCGGTGGTCAGGAAAAAGCCCACGGCATTGTGGCCATACCACCACTGGATCATCGCGTCCGTCGCCCCCGAGTAAGCCGAATAGGACTTGAACAGGCTGACCGGCAGTGACATGTGGTTGACGATGTGCAGCATCGCGGTCACGACGATGAATGCGCCGTAGAACCAGTTGCCGACGTAGATGTGTTTGGTCTTGCGCTTGACGATGGTGCCGAAGAATACCGCCGCGTAGGTGATCCAGACGATGGCCAGCAGGATCGCGATGGGCCATTCCAGTTCGGCGTATTCCTTGGTGGTGGTGTAGCCCATTGGAAGGGTGACGATGGCGCCGATGATCACCGCTTGCCAGCCCCAGAAGTGGAAGGCCGCCATGCCGTCGGAAATCAGCCGCGTCTGGCAGGTGCGCTGCACGACGTAATAGGACGTGCCGAACAGGGCGCAGCCCCCGAAGGCGAAAATCACGAGGTTGGTGTGCAGCGGGCGAAGGCGTCCGAAGGTGGTCCAAGGGAGGCCGAAGTTGAGGTCGGGCCAGACCAGTTGCGAGGCGATGAAGACACCGAGCCCCATGCCAATGATTCCCCACACCACCGTCATGATGGCGAACTGGCGAACGACCTTATAGTTATAAGCAGTCGGACTGATTGCTGTGCTCATGCTAGGTCCCACGGTTTGGAGTTTTATTAGTGTGGTAACGGCCGCAATATCGAATAAGCGTAGACCTTTCGGGGGCGCCGAGGGCATGCATCAGGGTCAACGGTCGACTTGCGGATTCCGGCAGTCGGCTGCGCGCACGCGCGTCATGGCCATCTGCCCAAAGTGGGCCGAAAGGTTCGGGAACAGGTCGGTGAGGCAGCGCGCGGAGGGTGGGAGAAATTGGATACAACCCTGCGGGTGACGACAGGGCTGCGCTGTCGATCTGCAAGAGGGCTGACGGGTCGTGCACAATCCTGTCACTGAGCCTGTGGCCAGCTGTCGCCGGACCACTGTGAGGCGTAGCTTAGACGCGTTTCATCTGAGATGGAAGCCGTATTTCAGAGAGGTGCGACACTTCGTCACGTCACAGGTGCGGCTGCCGCGCCCCGTTGCGGGACGCGGCGATCACAGAGGTTGACTGGCTACTGAAACGATTCTCTGCGGGCGTTCCTTGCGCTTTTGCAGTGCATTTCAGATCAATTCTGTATACAAAAGCCGTAGACATTTTCACTTTTCTGCCCAGTTATCTGGCCCGAGCTGGCAGGAAGGCTGGCGATCGTCACGGTGAATCGACCGGCACCGGTCAGCCTTGGGGTCGACGATGAATCCGCCCGGTTGTGTGCGGGTTGGGGCGCTCATGGCGTCGGCGCAGGTTGGCCGAAGTGTCAGGGAACAGGGTAAACAGGCAAAGCTGAACCGAGGCTGTCGCGGCGGGTATTTGCTGCTGCAACGGCGGAGTGTGCCTAGGCTCTGTACGAAAAGCCCTGATACTCGGTGATGCTGCGTTGAAACCAGCCTCGGAATGCTCATTCACACACCGTAAACTCCGCTTCGTCGGCTGTTATCGCCTTGCCTGACCTTCGTCTCGAGACTTTTCATACAGAGCCTGAGGGGCTGAGAGGAGGCCGAACACCGCTTGCGCTGCATTGGCAGGACGACCTCGGCATAATGGCTCTACTCAACCTTTATCGATGAAGATCGCGACCGCGGAGACACCGATGGCCAACGACGTTCAGCGCATTGACGCCGCTTCAATCCAGGATCTGGCACGTGCCCGCGGCTGGCTTTGGAATGCACCTGCACAGCGCATAGAGGGGCACGCGACCACGCTGATACTCGCCCACGGGGCGGGCGCGCCGATGGACAGCGAGTTCATGAACGACATGGCCGAACGCATTGCCTTGTCAGGCATCGGGGTGCTGCGGTTCGAATTCCCTTATATGGCCCAACGGCGTGCGGGTGGCGGAAAGCGACCGCCCAACCCGCAGTCCGTGCTGCTCGAGTGCTGGGACGAAGTCTATTCGGCGGTGCGTTCAACCCTCGGCGGTCGGCTCGCCATTGGCGGAAAATCCATGGGAGGGCGCATGGCCAGTCTGATCGCGGACTCATTGCAGGCCGATGGGCTCGTCTGTCTGGGGTATCCCTTCTACGCCGTCGGCAAACCCGAAAAACCTCGCGTCGCGCACCTCGCCGACCTGCAGACGCCCACCCTGATCGTCCAGGGTGAGCGTGATGCATTGGGTAATCGCGAAACGGTCGAGGGGTATACGCTTTCTTCGCAGATCACCCTTGAATGGTTGCCCACCGCCAACCATGACCTCAAGCCATTGAAGTCGGCGGGCATCGGTCAGGCCGCGTGCCTACAGCACGCAGCCGATTGCATTGCCCGGTTTCTGATGCCCGGAGCGCGCTGATTCCGGTGGGCACAGCACATCGAACTCGCCACGGGTGACGGCGAAGCCTACTGCCGGAATCGCAAACTCGAAGGCACCGCGCAGACGACCTGTAGCACCCGGGCACTCGATCAGGTTCAGCGACCCTTGCTGGAAGTCTCGCGAGTGGTAGACCTGCGAGGACTGCTTTGGGGTGAGGTGGTAGATCACCGTCAAACGGTCATTGCGTAGCAAATCATAGGTACCAGGTTCCAGTGATCGGTCCAGGAACAGCCCGAACAGGGTTCGACGGCAGCCGACCTTGCCAACAGCGTGGATTTTCCAGATGTTGCGCGTGCGGACCCCTTCCAGTTCAGTCTGCAGGCAGGCCAGGCCGCTGAGGCTCTGTGCCTGAAACGGCTTGCCGTTCACCAAAGCCTGGAACCGGTTGGCGGGCCCCAAATCCGTCGCGTCGAATGGGCGGGTACGTCTGTTATTTTCCATGGTCTTTCATCTTATTCAGGGCAAGGGCCTTGGGCTGCAGTCGAAGGCCGTGACGAGTCACGATGCCTTCGACAAGGGCCATCAGGTCACGAGGGGCAACCTGAAAGGCGTCGATCAGCGGATCGCTACGCCCAGGCTGGCGTTATGGTGCAACAGCATGAAGTCTTTGCCGGTGTTCAGGTTTTTGACGTAATACCACTTGGCCCCAAAGACGTTCTTCGCCACAGTCGAGGACCAGTAATTGCCCATGCCCATCGGCCATCGGTTGCCATACGCGTTAAAGATCTCGATCAGCTCATGGACCGATGGAATGCGGCAATTGGCTTGGGCGGCGGCTGCCGACATTTGTGCCAGACTGCCGGAGCCGACGCCTACGCAATTGATGACCCCGCTGACCGTTACGTCATAGCTTTTACTTTCACCCGCAGCATCGGTCACGGTGATTGTCGCCGAGCCATTGTCGCGAACCGACGTCAAACCGTTTCCATCCACCACGGCGACGCCCGGGTTGCTGCTCGCGTAGTTATAAGGAGGCTGGCCTGCGGTGGGGATCCGCGTCACCGTCGTGCCGGCAGGGAACGTGGGCAACACGTCTGGCCGCCCTGGAATCAGATACACCTTGCCTGCCAGCGCGACGGGCGTGGTGTCGAGCTTCATGCCCTCGCGCACGGCCAGCTCCAGACGATGAGATTGCGTTTCCTGCCCGTTACGCTCGACCAGATAAGACACCGTCGCGGTTCCGCCTTCGGCTGCCTCGATGTAAGCCTTCGGAATGCCGAACCTCAGGTGTGTGCTGTCACCGACGGTCTGAGCTTCGCCAATGAACGTGGAGGTGCCGTCCCAGCGCACCTTTACCCTGTCTGTCGGCAGCATGCCCCGATAACTCGCGCGCGCAATCGCGTCCGGGCCAGTGATCAGTGAAGGCCGCAACACACCATCGGGGCCCACGGTATCCACGGTGGGCGCAGGCAGATCCAGCGTCGCACTCAGCACCTTCACCGTCACCGGCTCGGCGTCCTGAACCACCCCGCTGCGGCGGGTCACGCTGTACGCCACCTCCACCGTCTGGCCGTCGTTGACCGACACCAAGGCGCTGGCGAACACCAGCGAGACGGGTTGCCCCGCCTGTGCGGCGCTGATCAGTCGTTCTTTGCTGTCGGACCCTTTAGGCCCATTCCAACGCACCACGACCTTTTCACCTTCGCGCAGGCGGGCGGTCGCATCAATCACTACCGTCGCGCCAGCCGTGGTATTCGCGGGGTCGAGGATGCCGTTTTGGGCTTCTTTTACGGTGGGGGTGGGGAGGGGCGTCACCACTGACAACTGCAGCTCCACCGAAATAGGTTCAGAGTGCATCGACACGTTACCGGCCAGGTCGGTGACGGTGTAGTAAACCTCCGAGCGCTTTCCGTCCGCCTGCGCCAGGAAGGCGCGGGAGAAGTCAACCATCACGCGATTCAGGCCCATATCATTGGGAGTCACAGTAACGAGCGGACCTTCGAGGGTTCCCCAGTAAGTGCGAATGACGTCCCCTTCGGCCATCCCGCTGTAGCTGGCAATCCGACCGGGCAGTAAGTTATTGATGGCTTCGAGTTCGTCCGACGTCAGTCCTTCCTGAATTACGGTTGGGAAGCTGATGGGGGCGAGTTCTGGACTTCCTGGTGCGCTCAGATCCACGATCAAGGGGATGCTGCCAGAGTAGTCTTCGACTAGCGTGTTTGGGCTGTAAACTCGATACGACACGGTATGCGTGCCTTGGGTCAGCATGTCCACGGGGATATGCACGGCTAATAGGTCGCCGGGCTTGTCTGACGCAAGAATCTCTTTTTCCGGGGGCACTCGCTGACCATCGAACATCAATTGGTAAGTGTATTTGGCTTGCGCTGCTGGCCAGACCGGAAAGTTAACCACAATAGGTGTCAGCAGGTGCTCGATGTGGACCAACCCATTTTCTAAAGCTACTGGGATTACCGGCAATTCCAATGGAATGGGGTCGCGGGAAACACTGTTGTCTATCGTATTCAATTTTGGGACTCCACGTATCCAATAGTTGGAATGACAGCTAAGAGCAGCATTCCAACTTGGATTTTATGATGTTGATTTAGGGGCGAAGGCTGCAAACGTTTTCATTGGTGCGGCGCATGTCGACTGGCACTCGTGTCGTTTTGGAAGTCACTGCGCTTTGGTTACTCCCGGCGGCAGGTTCGACACGTACATAAGCTTCACAATATCCATTGCAAATTGTTCTTAATGTGTTGTATGGAACAGAAAATTTATAGCCATTGACAATGTCGATGTCATCCAGAACGCGGGTTGCTGTCAAAGTGGCTGCTTCGATAATGTTGTTGTCGATATCAAACCCCTTGAATGTAAAGAAAAGTTTTTGATTCTCTGCGATATTTTTATAAGGCTTGATCAAACCCTCCGTCCCGTCGGGCGCTACGATTAATGAGATATAGCCGGCTGGGGTTAGCTCGAAAAGTGGGCCTTCTATACCCTCCGCGCCTCCTGGCAATTCTTCTTTTGAACGGACCGTTACTGTTTGTACAGGCGAAGACGTAGCATTAGGATTTCCGCTGCGTGTCACTGAGTAGTGCACGGGGATTTCGGCACCAGTTCCTTGCGCCTTCATTATTGAATTGGCAATCGGGATGACGAGGTCACGCTTTGCTGCAACGTCTTCTTCGCTAATTTGGTGCCACTGAAGACGCTGTTGATCGCCCCAATAAAGATTCAAGTCATCGTTAATTCGGAAATCATCGCTCCAAGCCACGATGGCTCGACTATTCAATTGGTAGTCGTCCTCATCGATAAAGTTATCTTCCTTATTGGGATTCTCAATGCTAGTGCCCTGAATGATAGGAGGAGCGCTAGGCACTGGAATCGGCAGAGAGATATAGACATTCGCAACCGCAGGGAGGGAGGAGCCGCTCAACTGGTTTTGACGACTAACGCTGTAACTCAAGGACACCTGACCAATAGGCACAGCTGCAATGGTCTCGTAGGGTACGCGCAGCGACAGGACGATGCTTTCATCTTCATTGCCGGCGGGGAGTTCAACTGGATACATAGGACGGTCCGCTCCCCAGTAGAGCGTAATCTGGTCGAATGCAGCGGCGCCCGGATAGTGAGGGATGTCCACTTGGACGCCTGCCCGAGCCTCTGCATAATCGATCAGATCTCCAGTCTCTGGATCGAGGATCGGTGCGGGAAAGTTGTTAGGAATCTCTTCCAAGAGGAGCAGGATTTCGGCGGTTAGTGAATTGTCGGACACATTGCCAGCACGATCGGAAACGGTGTAATACACTTGTTGCGGGCCGGATTCAATTGTTTCAAGAAACTCTCTCTTGAAGTCAAAGATAACCTTGTTAAAGCCCATGTCATCTTCAGTGACGGTTGCGGTCGGACCTTGTTTAAGCCCCCAGTAGGTCTGGATGACATCATGTTTGGCCATGCCGTTATAACCTGCGACCTCGACGGTTAGCTTGTTTCCAAGTCGCTCCAGTTCCGCCAGCGTCAAACCATTTTGAACTTCTACAGGGAAGTGGATCATCCCCAGGTGCGGTTTGCCAGGTGCTGTTCTGTCAATAACAATAGGCATCACGGCAGAATAATCACTCACACCTGTATTAGGGCTGAAGGTTACAAACCCAAGTGCGTGGACTCCCTCCGTTTGGAGTTCTACTTCGAGTTCTAGCGTGAGCGGGTCTCCGGGGTTTTCCGATGCGTTGATCGGCTTGGCGGGGCCGTGTGCCTTACCATCCCAGACAAGTTGGTAGGTGTAACCAGGACCCGCGCCTTCCCAGACCTTTAAATTTACAGTTATCGGTGCATCCAGTGCGCTGACTGGAATCAAACCAAAATTGTCCGCGTCGTGAAAGGCTACTGGAATGTCAGGCGCTTCAATCGGGATGGGTTCGCGATCATTATCAATACGGAGAATGGTTGGTTTTTGCTTAATAGTGCTCATGGTTGTCCTTGGTATGTTTTAGTATTGAAGTCAATCAGATATTTCGTGATTTTATATAGGCGGGATGTCCCTGCGCTGTAAATAAACTAATCCCATAATTCTTAAGAGGTCAATGCGGGGAAATTTCAATTTGTAGGAAAATTTTCGACTATGTAGGAAATTCCAAGCGACCCGCAGAATAGTCCTGCGTTGATTTACGCCTGAACCCTTGTCTCCCCGGCTCCAAGTATTTTTTAAAGTAGGAAAAACCCCCGCTCTTCTAGGAAGTTTCCTACTCGACATTTTTTTGTTTTCCCTTCCGCAATATTTCTTTTTTTTTCAAAAATCGACTTTTATCTCATGGAGCGCTAAGGGTGTTCATTCGGAACGTGTCGTCCATTCAATTCAGATACAGCTTGCTTGCGATGGCTGTCAGTACCTTTTCACCGATTGCTTGGGGTGAAGGACAAGGTTCTAAAGAGGTTGGGGAGGTAGTAGACAAGGCGGGCGTGGAGGAAATCATCGTTAACGGCAACCCCTTACGATACGTAGTGGTTGATGGTGTGACCCATACCGTAGACGGCTCAAAGCCTGCTGAAAGTTATTTAGTAAGGAATCAGGGCACTCTGATTGTACAAAGCGGCGCCGTTGTCAATCATATAACCCTCGATCGATCCTCGGCATCCGTTAGTGGAGTAGTTCGCGAAGGCATTGAGGTTTATATGGGCGAATTGAACGTCCGGGGCGCTCGGATTGCCAGCGACACCAATGAAGGTCTAGCGCTAAATGCATACCGGCGGGACCCCGCGTCCCACGCCATCGGTCATGTCATTGATAGCGAGATCCGAGGCGTGGGCTACGGCATCTTGGTTTCACCCATGGGGAAATTGACGCTTGAGGGGTCGAATGTCGAGGGCGTTGCTAACGAAGTAAGAACGAAAGCGGGCGGGATTTCGCTCGCGGGCGGCATCGTGCAAATCAGAAAGGGTAGCCGTGTTGCAGGGGATACGAGCGCCGTCAGAATTTTTGATGGTACGACGAGCGATTTCGAAGAGAAAAATCGACTTGAAGTGAGTGGTTCGACGCTCATTGCACGCGAAGGCGCAACTATAGAAGTCATCAAGAATCCAGACAATACTAATGAAGTTACCAATGCCGACATTACGATCGCTGATCATTCGATTCTTGAGGCTGGAAATAATCATCTTGTTGAAGTGAGCGGTCAGAGCACTGCGAAGGTACAAATCAATAACAGCAATCTCACCGGCGATCTCGTGGCCGATGACGGCAGCACCCTCAACGTCGCACTCGGCAATCATGCTCGCTTGGACGGCAACATTGTGAACGGTAACGAGTTGACCATTGACTCCAGCGGTCGCTGGCAGCTAGCAGCGGATAACACGCTGAATTCGTTGAGCATTGACGGAGGCAGTGTCGGTTTTTCGACCGACAGCTACCATACCCTGACCTTGGGTCGGCTATCTGGACGGGGCGTGTTCGATATGCGCATCGATTTGAGCGCGGGCGTTGGTGATTTTCTTAATGTTGCGGGCGCTGCTTCCGGAGATCACCTGTTGAACATTCGGAACACCGGCGTGGAGGCCGTACCCGAAGAGTTCGAAGCATTACGAGTCGTTCATACAGAGAGTGGTGATGCACGCTTTGGTCTGGTCGGCGAACGCGTCGACCTCGGTGCATACTCCTATGCGCTCGAACAACAAGGCACTGACTGGTTCATCGTTGGTTCAGGCAAGACCATCAGCCCTTCAACGCAGAGTGCGTTGGCACTGTTCAATGTCGGCCCGACCATCTGGAACGGCGAGTTGAGCACGTTGCGCAGTCGCATGGGTGAGGTGCGGGGGCGTGAGGTGGGCGGTGGCTGGTTGCGCAGCTATGGCAGCCGTTTCAATGCGTCGCTGGGCTCCGGAGTGAGCTATCAACAGAAACAGCGAGGCTTGTCGTTCGGAGCCGATGCGCCGCTTCCGGTGAGCGATGGGCATTTGCTCGTTGGTCTGATGGGGGGCTACAGCACGTCCGATCTGAACATGGGCCAAGGCACGTCGGGTGAAGTGGACAGCTATTATCTGGGCGCTTACGGCACTTGGCTTTCCGATGATGGCTACTACCTCGATGGCGTGATGAAGGTGAACCAGTTCCACAACCAGTCCAAGGTGGCAATGAGCGACGGCAGCAAAGCGAAGGGTGACTACAGCAACAAAGCAGTCGGTGGTTCGCTGGAGTTCGGGAAGCACATCAAGCTGCCGGACGCGTATTTTGTGGAGCCGTTCGCGCAAATCTCGAGTGTCTGGATCGAGGGCAACCGTTATACGTTGGATAACGGACTGAAGGCGAAGACCGATCAGACACAATCCGTGCTGGGCAAAGTGGGCGCGACGCTCGGGCGTCAATATTCGCTGGATGATGGGGGTGTCGTTCAACCTTATGTCCGTGTCGCAGCAGCCCATGAGTTCTCCAGAGGCAATGGTGTCCGCGTCAACGACCAAGGTTTCGACAGCGATACATTCGGCTCCCGAGCGGAGCTCGGAGCGGGACTTTCGGTGTCGTTGTCGGAGCGCTTGCAGGTGCACGCTGATTTCGACTACATGAAGGGTCAACATGTCGAGCAGCCATGGGGCGCGAACCTGGGTCTCCGGCTGGCCTTCTAAGCGCTGTTCCTAGCGGTTACCCATGAGCCCCGACGACATACCCTCGTCGGGGCTTTGTGTTGGGTGCCATCCCGATAGGAGGCGTATGGACGCACCCATGGACAGGTTACGGCCTCAACCTGCGTCGACGAATGGCGCGCATGGGATGAGCCGATCTTGGCCTTGTCTTGCTGCCGTATACCTTGATGGTGAGGGTCTCGGAAATCCCGACCAATCGAGCCCGTCGGACCACCTCATAGCGCACGTCGATCTCCCCGGTTTCATACTTGGCCAGGCGGTCGAGGCAGACGAACTGGCGCATACGCGGACCGTGACGATCGTCCGCTACAGGCACGACAGTGAAAAGGGTGTTGCTCCCCCAGCGCATCTTCAGATGGTCCCCGCTCCAGATCCTGGAAGAGCGAGGGATATTCACGTAAACGCCAGCCATCAGTTGCTCCTGGGTCAGCACGCTCGAAGGATGCCCTTCGATGGATGGGGCTGCCAGCGTCGGGTTTGCGGTCTTGATCGCTTCGTCCAAACGCCAGGCCATGTCCAGAATACTGTTCAAACCACGGGAGTACTCGGCTGGAATTTGATCCTGTGTCGAGAGAGACCTGGGCCCTGCATGGAATTCTTCATAGTGCGGAACAGACCAAACCTGTTCGTTGGGGGCAGTAGGTTCCCTATCCACGGCATCCCGTTCCGTCGATTCAGTAGAGTGTTGTGATTTGTTTTGCTGTGGCTGAGCGGATGAAGGGATATCCTTTTCGTCTTCCATGGAAGCTCCTGGGGCATTGAGGGAAGTCAACGTCTATGAGATGCGCACTGCAATGGGCTTAGTAGGGAAAGGCAGCTAAGTTATACATGTTTAATTTTAATTCTTTCCGTGTCAATCATGCCGTGTGCAAAGGTTGCAATGAGGGGAATACGATTTCATCGGTATGGCTTTGAAACTTCCTCCGGTTGGGTTCGTAGTTACAGCCGTGTTTTCGGGGTCGAGTCACGCATCGACAATGAAGATCAGCAAAAAAAAATTTATTTCAACGGGGAGCGATACCAAATTTATGTAGGAAAAAAGGAATTAAGCGGTGAAATTTAATTGGAATCCTTTCTGCTTTTTTATGCGCACGGTTAATCGCTCACGCGGATGCGTGGAAGATTAACCGTACGCTATTCAATTGAGTGTTGTATACGCCCTTTACAGGGTTAACGACATCACCAAGGCCATCGACGAAATCGACTCATTGCCGGCTCGGTCGGTCACGGTGTAGGACATGGAGACGTTGTCGGTCCCGAGGTCCTTTAGCGCTTCACGATCAAATACGATTTCGATGGGGCGCAGCGTCAGTTCGTCCGGCTGAACCACATGCTGCGGGCCCGGCACGCCGTTGCACAGCGTCTGAATCGTGTCCCCGGGCTCCATGCCCGCATAACCGGGCAGTAAACCGATGAGGTGATGGCCGAAGGTCGCGCCGGGGAAAATCATGGGTGCGAGCAGGGCGCCGCCGGGAGATGTTCGGTCAATGCGAATCTGCCTCGGCGGAGAGTCCGCCGAGATTCCACCTAAAACGTTCGTCGCTCGATACGACACCTCGTAAAGTCCATCTTCTGCCAGCGCTTGCCGATTGAGCGTGATACGTAGCTCAGTGCCAATAGGGGGAATGGGGCTAGGCAGTTGCTGTGTCGCTCCAGTCAATTGTCCGTTTAGCAATAATTGAAATGTGTCCCCTGGATTGGAATAGCTCCAAACCGGGACATGCACCTCAATGTCCTGAGATAAGCTTGCAACGGGAATCAGTCCGTCGTGGTCAGCAACTGGAATGGTGGGGGAGGCGAGTGAAGTATGATTCATGTCATGCATCTCTTCTACTGTTGAGTTCTAAATTGTTTTTATGTCAATGAGATCAACGAAAA
Source organism: Pseudomonas sp. GD03842 (assembly GCF_029841165.1). Lineage (NCBI taxonomy): Bacteria > Pseudomonadati > Pseudomonadota > Gammaproteobacteria > Pseudomonadales > Pseudomonadaceae > Pseudomonas > Pseudomonas sp. GD03842. The sequence goes on from NZ_JAOCEA010000002.1 coordinate 197,747, forward strand.
CACCCGAGTGGTGGTATCTATATATCGCTGTCTGGAGCACAACTAATAGTGATCTCGAATTCTTGTCAATCCGACACGCCTTAAATAACGCCAAATGCAGTAACTTCAGAAATGTCCTACTTTTCAGGCGCAAAAAAAAGCCCTGATCGTTTCCGGTCAGGGCGTGTTTCTTACGTTCGATGGTTAACGGTTGAAGCGTTCCACCAGGGAGTACTGGCTGTTGGCCGTGCTGGTGAGTTCAGCGCTGAGATTCGCCGACCGACGCGCTTCGTCGGAGGTCTGATCGGCCAGGTGGGCGATGGTGCTGATGTTGCGGCTGACCTCTTCGGCCACCGAGCTCTGTTCTTCCGTGGCGGCGGCGATCTGGGTGGTCATGTCGGTGATGTTGGCCACCGCATCGCTGATACCGATGAGTGCCTTGTCGGCCTCCATCACTTGTTCGACGCCTTCTTCGGCCTGACGACGCCCGGTTTCCATGGTTTGCACGGCGGTGTTCGCGGTGCTCTGCAACTTGGCGATCAGCGAGTGAATCTGGCCGGTGGACTCGGCGGTGCGCTGTGCCAATTGGCGGACCTCATCGGCGACCACGGCGAAGCCACGACCCATTTCGCCCGCGCGGGCAGCCTCGATCGCGGCGTTGAGGGCCAGCAGGTTGGTCTGGTCGGCGATACCTTTGATCACGTCCACCACGCCGCCGATTTCATCGCTGTCCTTGGCCAGTTGGGTCACGGTCAGGCCGGTCTCGCCCACAGAGTTCGACAGGCGTTGTATGGCTTCGCGGGTTTCGCTGGCAATGTCACGGCCACGGCGGGTCAGTTCATTGGCCTGTTGCGTGGCGTCGGCGGTGCGCTGCACATGGCTGGCGACTTCCTGAGTGGTCGATGCCATCTGATTGATAGCGGTGGCCACCTGTTCGGTTTCTACCCGCTGGCGCTCCAGGCCGCTGGAACTGGCCTGAGCCAGGCTGTCGGATTGCCTGGCCTGAGCGTTGAGGTGCTCTGCGGTGTCCTGCAAGCGGGTGAGGCAGGTTTTCAGCCGCGCTTCCTGGCTGAGAATGGACATTTCCAAGCGTGCCTGAGCACCCCGGCTGTCGGTGTACATCTGGGCGATCAGCGGGTCGGAGGTGGTCTGTTCGGCCAGCCGCAGTAGGCGTTTGATCCCCCGTTGCTGCCAGGTCAGGCCGAGCAGGCCCAATGGCACGGACAGGGCCGCGGCAAGCGCGAACCCCCAATGGGAGTTGAGCCAGACGCCTATCAGAAAGCTCAGTTGGCTGACCATGATGAAGGGCAGCCAGTCTTGCATGATAGGCAGCCATTTATCACGGCCAGGCACCGCGGATTTGCCGCTGTTCAGACGCTTGTACAGCGCTTCGGCACGGCGTACCTGTTCGGCGGTGGGTTTGATCCGCACGGACTCGAAACCCACCACCTGCTGCTTGTCGAAGATGGGCGTGACGTAAGCGTTGACCCAGTAGTGATCGCCGTTCTTGCAACGGTTCTTCACGATGCCCATCCACGGCAGCCCCTGTTTGAGCGTGCCCCACATGTGTTCGAACACCGCGGGCGGTACGTCGGGGTGGCGTACGGTGTTGTGCGGTGCCTTGAGCAGTTCTTCGTGGGAAAAACCACTGATCTCGACGAAGGCGTCGTTGCAATAAGTGATCACGCCTCGTGCGTCGGTGGTCGATATCAACCGTTGCTGTGCTGGGAAGGTCCGTTCGCGTTGGGTGATAGGCTGGTTATTGCGCATAAGCTGTTCAATCCGGGAAGGCTTTGAAGATGTATCGGCGCGCTGCCGGTAAAATTAAGCCATTTGTGAACAGCGTCACGGGCGGCCATTCGCTGGCCGCCGTTCAGTGATCGAACAGGGGATAGGTGAACAGGCTGAAATGCGCCAGATTGAGCCCGAAGTGGGTGATGACTGCAGCCGGCAGGCCGCCGTAGCGCCACGCCAGGCCGTAGCCGACGCCGGCCATGCCAGCCAGGATCGTCCACTGCCAGCCTGCGCCCAGATGGGCGCACCCGAACAGGGCGGAGGCGACGAGCAGCGCCAGTGTCTGGTGGCCGGGCACGCGGTGCAGCAGGCGAGAGAGGCCGCCCTGGATATAGCCGCGAAACAGCAGCTCCTCGGTAAGCGTCACCAAAAGCAAATTGTTGAGTACCCAGAGGGCGCTCTGCTCGGGCCATTTGGGCGCCCAGCTCACGAGCCCCATGCTGATGGCAGTCGTCAGGCACGTGACCGCGATCAACGGCAGGATCGCCATGCCCACGCCCAGTCCGCGGCGCCAAGTGAGGGCGGTGAACGCCCAGGGGCAGGCCAGCACCACCCACACGCCGATCAGCGGCTTGTCGAGATGCAAGTACATCGAATAAGGCGCCGCTTCCGGGGTCAAGCGCACGCCGGTGATCACCCTCGCGCTGAAAAAACCGGGTAACCAGTGAACCGCGAGCCCAACGGCCAGCGCGATGAACAGCCCATGGCCAAACGCGCGCACTGCAATGTGTCGGAAATGTCTGACGCAAATGCCTGCCATGATCAACAGACCAAAGGTGATGATCACCGGCAGGCTCAGTTGCCCATAAACCAGTGCGATGCAGTAACCGAGCGCGAGCAGCGTCAACGTGCCCCAGCGTAGCGCCGACATGATGTCGTTCCTGGATGTCGGAAGAGGTCGGCGATTTTAACGTTGATTAAACAGGCCTGCATGGGGAAGGGGATGAAGCTGTTCTGAATATCTCAGCGAGAATTCGCCAAAGGATGTAGGGAGCTTCCCAACGCGGAGCGTTACAGCGGCACCGGGTGGTCAGCAATTGCGGTAGGGAGCTCAAGTCCCATACCGCGCTGAACGGGGCAAGCCTACGATCGACCGCGCTGCGGACGGTCGCAGACGAGCCCCGGCTTCATCCGCCTTCAATCGGACGCGCTACCTGGGGCTAGACGCGGCGTCGGTGAAGGAGGGGCACTTAGCGGTGATTTTCATGACGCAATCAACTGCCGCAACACGTAATGCAGAATGCCTCCGGCCTTGAAGTATTCCACTTCGTTGAGCGTATCGATGCGGCACAGCACGTCCACGCGTTCCTGTTCGCCGTTTTCCCGGGTGATGTGCAACGTCAAGGTCATGCCCGGCTGCAGGGTAGCCCCGGTCAGACCGGCGATGTCGAGCACTTCTTTACCGGTCAACTCCAACGTCTTACGACTCTGGCCATTCTTGAACTGCAGGGGCAATACCCCCATGCCGACCAGATTGGAGCGGTGGATTCGTTCGAAGCTTTCAGCGATCACCGCCTTGACGCCTAGCAGATTGGTGCCTTTCGCCGCCCAGTCACGGCTGGAGCCAGTGCCGTACTCTTGCCCTGCCACGATCACCAGAGGCGTGCCTTCCTGTTGATAGCGCATGGCTGCGTCGTAAATCGGCAGCTTCTCATCGGTGGGGACGTGCAACGTAAAGCCGCCTTCTTCGTTGCCCAGCATTTCGTTGCGTATGCGGATATTGGCGAAGGTGCCGCGCATCATTACTTCATGATTGCCCCGGCGCGAGCCGTAGGAGTTGAAATCTTTGGGTTCGACGCCTTTGCTGCGCAGGTAACGGCCTGCCGGGCTGTCTGCCTTGATATTGCCCGCCGGGGAGATGTGGTCGGTGGTGACCGAGTCGCCGAGGATGGCCAACACGCGCGCTGCGTGAATGTCGGCCACTACGGGAAGCGGCCCGGCGACATCGTCGAAGAAGGGCGGGTGCTGAATATAGGTCGAGTCATCCTGCCAGACATACGTCGCGGCCTCAGGCACCTGAATGGCTTGCCATTGCTCATCACCGGCGAACACCTCGGCGTATTCCTTGTGGAACATGCCGGTGCTGACTTTCATCACGGCCTCGGCAATCTCCTGCTGTGTTGGCCAGATGTCCCGCAGGTAGACGGGCTGGCCGTCGCTGCCTTCGCCGAGCGGCTCGCTGCTCAGGTCGATTCGCACACTGCCTGCCAAGGCATAGGCCACCACCAGTGGCGGGGACGCCAGCCAGTTGGTCTTCACCAGCGGGTGGACGCGGCCTTCGAAGTTGCGATTGCCCGAGAGCACAGACGCCACTGTGAGGTCCGACTGCTGAATGGCTTTCTCGATAGGGTCGGGCAGCGGCCCCGAGTTGCCGATACAGGTGGTGCAGCCGTAGCCCACCAGGTCGAACCCGAGTGCGTCCAGGTACTCGGTCAAACCGGCGGCATGGTAGTAATCGGTGACCACTTTCGAGCCAGGCGCCAGCGAACTCTTGACCCAGGGCTTGCGTTGAAGGCCTTTCTCCACGGCTTTTTTTGCCAGCAGGCCCGCTGCCATCATCACGCTGGGGTTTGACGTGTTGGTGCACGAGGTGATCGCGGCAATGACCACCGCACCGTTCTTCAAACGGTAGCGAGCGCCTTCATACTCGTATTCCGCTTCGCCGACCAGTTCGGCATTGCCCACCGCCACACCCCCGCCACCCTCACTCTCCAGGCGGCCTTCCTCATGCTTGCTGGGCTTGAGCGCCAGGCCAAGGAAATCGCTGAACGCTTGGGAAACATCCGGCAGTGCAACTCGGTCCTGTGGCCGTTTGGGCCCGGCGAGGCTGGCGACCACCGAGCCCATGTCCAGCTCGAGCGCGTCGGTGAAAACCGGCTCCTGACCGGGAAGGCGCCACAGCCCTTGGGCCTTGGTATACGCCTCGACCAGTTCCACGGTCGCTTCCGGCCGACCGGATAGGCGCAGGTACTCGAGGGTGACCTCGTCGACTGGAAAAAAGCCACAGGTCGCGCCGTATTCCGGCGCCATGTTGGCGATGGTTGCCCGGTCTGCCAATGGCAGATCGGCGAGCCCGTCGCCGTAGAATTCGACGAACTTCCCCACCACGCCTTTCTTGCGCAGCATCTGGGTCACGGTGAGCACCAAGTCGGTCGCGGTGATCCCTTCTTTCAGCTTGCCGGTGAGCTTGAAGCCGATCACTTCAGGAATGAGCATCGACACGGGCTGGCCGAGCATCGCGGCTTCCGCTTCGATGCCGCCAACGCCCCAACCCAATACGCCGAGGCCATTGATCATGGTGGTGTGGGAATCGGTACCGACCAGCGTATCCGGGAAGGCGTAGGTACGGCCGTCTTCTTCCTTGGTCCACACCGTGCGGCCCAGGTATTCGAGGTTGACCTGGTGGCAGATGCCGGTGCCCGGCGGCACCACGCTGAAGTTGTCGAAGGCGCTCTGGCCCCAACGCAGGAAGGCGTAGCGCTCGCCATTGCGCTGCATTTCGATGTCGACGTTTTCGCTGAATGCGCGGTCATCCCCGAATTTGTCCACCATCACTGAGTGGTCGATCACCAGATCCACCGGGGACAGTGGATTGATGCGCTGGGGATCGCCACCGGCCTTGGCCACCGCGGCGCGCATGGCCGCGAGGTCAACCACGGCGGGCACGCCCGTGAAGTCCTGCATCAGCACGCGGGCGGGGCGGTATTGGATTTCACGATCGGACTTGCGCTCGGCGAGCCAGGCCGCCAGCGACTTCAGGTCTTCTCCGGTCACCGTCTGGTTGTCTTCCCAGCGCAGGAGGTTCTCCAGCAGGACCTTCAGCGACATGGGCAATGTGTCCAGATTACCCAGGGTCTTCGCCGCTTCGGGCAAGCTGAAGTAGTGGTAGGTCTTGTTGCTGACATCGAGTGTCTTGAGGCTTTTCAGGCTATCGAGGGAGGGCATGAACTAACTCCTTGACGGTTGCGCACGGTATGAACGGGGCACACGAATCGGGTCGGTAAGACGAGGTGCTTCAGAGCGCTCTGCGGGGCGCCTTTCATTGATGCCAATGAGTACTGGACCCCCTGGCCGAGCCAGTGGTTCCTGATTCCGCTATCATGCGCGGCTTTGGTGTCGTTGAGATTTATCCTCGAGTATAGGTCGCGCCGGCAAAACCTCTGGCACGCCATGGAGCCCACCCCGTGAACACCCTTTTCATGCATTGCCGCCCCGGTTTCGAAGGCGAAGTCTGCTCGGAAATCAGCGAGCACGCCGCCAGGCTGGGCGTATCCGGCTATGCGCGGGCCAAGCCTGACACGGCCTGCGCCGAATTCATCTGCACCGAGCCCCACGGCGCTGAACGCCTGATGAACGGGCTGCGCTTCACCGACCTGATTTTTCCTCGGCAATGGGCGCGTGGCGTCTTTGTGGCGTTGCCGGAAACCGACCGGGTGAGCGTGATCCTGGAGCACATGGCCGATTTTGCGACCTGTGGCAGCCTGTGGCTGGAGGTGGTCGACACAAACGATGGCAAAGAGCTTTCGACCTTTTGTCGCAAATTCGAGGGCCCCTTGCGCAAAGCCTTGGAAAAAGCCGGGAGACTGGTGGACGACCCGCGCCTGCCGCGTTTGCTGCTGACGTTCAAAAGCGGCCGGGAAGTCTTTCTCGGGTTGGCCGATGCGGGCAATTCAGCGATGTGGCCCATGGGTATTCCGCGCCTGAAATTTCCGCGCGAGGCCCCGAGCCGCTCGACGCTCAAGCTGGAAGAGGCGTGGCACCACTTCATCCCGCGCGACCAATGGCCGCAACGGCTGTCGGAGGACATGACCGGTGTCGATCTTGGCGCGGCGCCCGGTGGCTGGACGTACCAACTGGTCAAGCGGGGCATGCTGGTCACCGCCATCGACAACGGCCCGATGGCGGAAAGCCTGATGGATACGGGGTTGGTCCAGCATTTGATGGCCGACGGTTTCACCTACAAACCGCGCCAGATTGTGGATTGGATGGTGTGCGACATCGTCGAAAAGCCCGCACGCAGCGCGGCGTTGCTGGAAACCTGGCTGGGGGAGGGGCTGTGCCGCGAGGCAGTGGTGAACCTCAAATTGCCGATGAAACAACGCTACGCCGAAGTACGGCGATTGCTGGACCGCATCGAGGAGGGTTTCAAGGCACGTGGGGTGAAGGTGTCGATTGGTTGCAAGCAGCTCTACCACGACCGTGAAGAAGTCACCTGCCACCTGCGCAGGCTGGATCTGAAGCCCAAGGCTTGATGGACCCCGAGCGCGAGGCAAGCCTATCTGGCGCGCAGCCGTCACCCGAACATTACATCGCCATTCAGGAATGACTCCATGCAGAAGGACACTTCCTCCCGCGCATCGGTACTGCAGCATGTCAGCGTCAATGTCCGGCGCCTGCGCCATGAGGCTGACATGAGCCAGGCCGCCCTCGCCGAAAAGTCAGGGGTCAGCCGGCGCATGTTGGTGGCCATCGAAGCGGGGGAGCGGAACGTGAGCCTGGCGACCTTAGACAGGCTGGCCGAGGCACTGGACGTGGCGTTCAGCGACCTGATCCAGGGGCCTGAGGAGCGTGATCCCAGTCGCATCAACGAGTTGGCGTGGGCGGGGTTACACGTGGGCAGCCAAGCGGTGCTCTTGGCCAGGGCGTCCGCGCGCCGCGGGGTGGAACTCTGGGAATTCAGCCTGGCACCCGGCGAGGCGTACGCGTCGCAAGCCGACCCTGACGGCTGGAGCGAGCAGGTGTATGTCATCGAAGGATGCCTGACGGTGGACCTGCCGGATCAGACGCAGCAGGTCCAGGCGGGGGCGTTCTACATGTTCGCCAGCAACCGTCCCCATGCTTATCGTAACGAGGGCGCGGTTGCGTTGCGGTTTGTCAGAACCGTTGTGTCGTGACGGGCGCCTCGCCTTCGCCCACTCAGCGTTTGTGCACGAGGGCTCCCGCCGAATAGGTTTCGCTGACGGTCCGGTCGTCGCCCAGCGTCATCAGCACGAACAGCTTCTCTTCAATGCTGGTCGCCTGCTTCATCCGGTACGAAAGCAGCGGCGTGGCGTTGAAATCCAAGACCACGAAGTCCGCTTCGGACCCTTCCTGCAGGTTCCCGATCCTGTCTTCCAGGCGCAGTGCCCGGGCCCCGCCCAGGGTCGCCAGGTAAAGCGACTTGAATGGACTGAGCTTGGCCCCCTGCAATTGCATCACCTTATACGCTTCGTTCAGGGTCTGGAGCAGCGAGAAGCTGGTACCGCCACCCACGTCTGTGCCCAGTCCGACGTTCACCTTGTGCTTTTCCGCCATCGGCAAGTTGAACAGGCCACTGCCCAAGAAGAAATTCGAGGTGGGGCAGAAGGCGATGGCCGAGCCGGTCTCTGCCAGGCGCTGGCACTCCTGCTCGCAAAGATGAACACCATGGGCGAACACCGAGCGCTCGCCGAGCAGCTTGAAGTGGTCATAGACGTCCAGGTAGTTCTTGCGTTCCGGGAACAGCGCCTTGACCCACTCGACCTCCTTGAGGTTTTCGCTGATATGGGTCTGCAGGTAGAGGTCGGGGTATTCGCCGAGCAACTGACCCGCCAGTTGCAGTTGCTCGGGCGTGCTGGTCGGCGCAAAGCGTGGCGTCACCGCGTAATGCAGGCGGCCTTTGCCGTGCCAGCGCTCGATCAGTGCCTTGCTGTCCAGGTAGCTCGACTCCGCCGTGTCCACCAGATAATCGGGGGCGTTTCGATCCATCATCACCTTGCCCGCGATCATGCGCAGGTTGAGCTTTTCGGCGGCGGTGAAAAAGGCGTCGACCGATTCCTTGTGCCGACTGCCGAACACCAATGCGGTGGTGGTGCCGTTGCGCAGCAGTTCCTTGATGAAGATGTCGGACACCTGCGCAGCGTGGGCGGGATCGGCGAACTGGCGTTCGACCGGGAACACATAAGTATTGAGCCAATCGAGTAACTGTTCGCCGTAGGAACCGACCATGCCGGTCTGCGGCAGATGAATATGGGTGTCGACGAAACCGGCGGTGATCAGCGCGTCGGTGTAGGTGACCACTTCCACGTCTTTGGCCAGCGTACCCAACAGTTCATCGGCATGCCCGACAGCGGTAATGGTGCCGTTTTCGACCACCATCAGGCCGTCGTCAAAATACTCGTAGGAGGCTTCGATCCCCACCTGCGCCGGGTCGGCGAGGCTGTGAACGATGGCAGCGCGGTAAGCTTTGGTGGTAGAGGTCATGGTCGAAAGTCGTTCTTCAAGGATTTATTGAGCCTGGCTGCGGCGCGAAGCCGGCGTCAGCCTGGCGATGGGTTCAGCGGTGGCGGGGGTGCCCTGCTCACCAAAATTCAAGTTGTAGGTGGCGATCACTTCGGCGGCGACGGAGATGGCGATCTCCATCGGCAGTTTGCCTTTCACGTCGGCCAGCCCCATGGGGCAGCGCATGCGCTGTACCAATGCCGGATCGAAACCGCGATCCCGCAGGCGGTGCTCGAACTTCATGCGCTTGCTCTTGGAGCCAATCAGTCCGAACCAGGTGAAATCACCGCGCTCGAGTATTGCGGCGGTCAATTCCAGGTCCAGTGCGTGGTTGTGGGTCATTACGATGCAGTAACTGCCGGGCGGCAGATGATCCACTTCGTCGACGACCTCCTCATTGACGATCCGGTTGACGCCTTCGGGCAAGTGCGCGGGAAATTCGCCTTCACGCGAGTCGATCCAACGCACGCGGCAGGGCAGGCTGGCCAGCAATGGCACGAGCGCACGGCCTACATGGCCAGCGCCAAACACCGCGATGTGCGCTTGAGGCTGCCCCATCGGCTCGAACAGCAGCACATTCACGCCGCCGCAGCATTGGCCCAAGCTGGCGCCCAGGCTAAAACGTTCCAGGCGCGTCTGCTGAGTACCAGCGGCCAGCATCTCGCGAGCGATGGCCATGGCCTTGTATTCCAGATGGCCGCCGCCGATGGTGTCGTAGATCCGCTCGGCGGTGACCACCATCTTCGAACCCGCGTTGCGCGGCGTCGAGCCACGCTCTTCGATGATGGTCACCAGCACGCAGGCCTCCCCCTGGGTTTGCAATTCGGCGAGGGCGCTGATCCAGTTGTTCATGTGTTTCTCCCGATCACCCAAATGGCAGATCAAACATAGGGGGATGCTTTTCCAGAGGTCGTCGCGGGCAAGCGCGCTCCTACAATTGAAACGCGATCCTCCGTAGGAGCGCGCTTGCCCGCGACCACGGTCTTCCAGACACCTCAAATCAAACCGGTGACACCGTCAACTCATGGGCCACACCTACGGCGTCCGGGCTGGCGGCCTTCAACTTGCGCATCTGCTCACAACCCCAGAGCACCCGTTCCGGGGTCGCAGGGGCGTCGATCTTCGGCTGATGCCGGTAATCGCCGAGGCTAGCCACCGCGTCCTTGATCGCGCACCAGGCTGCGATGCCCAGCATGAAGGGAGGTTCGCCCACCGCTTTGGAATGGAACACTGTGTCTTCGGGGTTCTTGCGGTTTTCCACCAGTTTCACCCGCAGATCGGCCGGCATGTCGGCCACCGCCGGGATCTTGTAACCGGCGGGGCCATTGGTCATCAGCTTGCCTTTGGCATTCCATACCAGCTCTTCGGTGGTCAGCCAGCCCATGCCTTGAATGTAGCCGCCCTCGACCTGGCCGATGTCGATCGCCGGGTTCAGTGACGCGCCGACGTCGTGCAGGATGTCAGTTCGCAGCATCTTGTACTCACCGGTCAGGGTATCGACCACCACTTCGGTGCAGGCTGCGCCAAAAGCGAAGTAATAAAACGGACGCCCTCGGGCCTGGCTGCGGTCGTAATAAATCTTCGGCGTCTTGTAATAGCCAGTGCTCGACAGCGAGACCTGGCCCATCCACGCCTGCTGCGCCAAAGTGTCGAAGCTGATCACCTGCTCGCCTACGCGCACGTGGCCATTGCGGAACTCAACCTGAGACGGTTCGCACTGGTAGTGGCTTGCCGCAAATTCGGTCAGCCGCTTTTTGAGGGTTTCGGCCGCATTCTGCGCCGCCTTGCCGTTCAAATCCGCGCCGCTGGAAGCCGCGGTGGGCGACGTGTTCGGCACCTTGTCGGTGTTGGTTGCAGTGATTTGCACGCGGCTGATGTCGACCTGAAACACCTCGGCCACCACCTGTGCGACCTTGGTGTTCAAACCCTGGCCCATCTCGGTGCCGCCATGGTTCAAGTGAATGCTGCCGTCGGTGTAGATGTGAATCAGCGCGCCGGCCTGATTGAGAAAGCTCGCGGTGAAGGAAATGCCGAATTTCACCGGGGTCAACGCCAGGCCCTTCTTCAGAATCGGACTGTTGGCGTTGTAGGCCATGATCGCCTTCCGACGCTCGGCATATTGGCTGCTTTCCTCCAGCTCGGCCGTCATTTCTTCCAGCAAGTTGTGCTCGACTTCCTGGTAATAGTGGGTGACGTTGCGTTCGGTCTTGCCGTAATAATTGGCTTTGCGTACCGCCAGCGGATCCTTGCCCAGATGCCGGGCAATGGCGTCCATCACTTCCTCGATGGCGACCATGCCTTGCGGGCCGCCGAAACCTCGATACGCCGTGTTGGACGCGGTGTTGGTCTTGCAGCGGTGGCCGTTGATGGTGGCGTCGCCCAGGTAATACGCATTGTCGGCGTGGAACATGGCGCGGTCGACGATGGACGCGGACAAGTCCGGCGAATAACCGCAATTACCCGCCAGCTCCAGTTGAATCCCGTGCAGCCGACCGTCCTGATCGAAGCCGACGTCGTATTCGACGTAGAACGGGTGACGTTTGCCGGTCATGATCATGTCTTCCATGCGCGGCAGACGCATCTTGGTCGGCTGGCCGGTCAGGCGGGCAACCACCGCGCACAGGCACGCCGGGCTCGCTGCCTGGGTTTCCTTGCCGCCGAAGCCGCCGCCCATTCGGCGCATGTCCACCACCACCTTGTTCATCGACACACCGAGTACTTCGCTGACCAGCTTCTGCACCTCAGTGGGGTTCTGGGTGGAGCAGTAGACGATCATCCCGCCGTCTTCCGTGGGCATCACCGAAGAAATCTGCGTCTCCAGGTAAAAGTGTTCCTGGCCGCCAATGTGCAGCGTGCCTTGAATGCGGTGCAGGGCCGATGCCAAGGCGGTGTCTGAATCGCCCCGTTGATGGGTATGGCTATCGAGCACGAAATGCCGTTTGCGCAAGGCTTCGACCACGTCGAGCACCGGCTCGAGGTCTTCGTACTCGATGATGGCCGCCATGGCCGCCTTGCGCGCCGTTTCCAGATCCCGGGCGGCAACGGCAATCACCGGCTGGCCGACGAATTCGACCGTGTCGATGGCCAGCAGCGGATCACCCGGCAGCAGGGGACCGATGTCTTTCAGGCCAGGAATGTCTTCGTGCGTAATCGCAAGGCGCACGCCTTCGAACGCATAGCATGGGGCGACGTCAACGCTGACGATGCGCGCATGGGCGCGGTCGGAAAGGCGCGCATAGACGTGCAGTTGATTGGGAAATTCCAGCCGATCGTCGATGTAAATGGCCTCGCCCGAAACGTGCTTGTCGGCGCTGTCGTGTTTGACGCTGCGCCCCACACCTGTGGTGAGGTCCTGCTGGAACAGAGCGACCCGTTCTTCCGGGGATGTCACGGGATGATGGTTAGACATGAGCAGTCACCCGAGTCTGGATGTGTGGCGTTTGCAATTCGATGAAATATTTACGCAGCAGATTCTGCGCGGCCAGCAGCCGATATTCCTTGGTGGCGCGGAAGTCCGACAGCGGCGTGAAATCCTGTTCGAGGGCCGCACAGGCGCGCTCCACGGTTGCCGATGTCCATGGCTGGCCAATCAGGGCCTGTTCGCAGTGCGCAGCGCGTTTCGGGATCGCGGCCATTCCGCCGAAAGCGGCGCGGGCGTCGACGATGGCACCGTTCTCGACGTGCACGCGGAACGCCGCGCACACTGCCGATATGTCATCGTCCAGGCGCTTGGACACCTTGTAGGCCCGGAATGCCTGCTTGATATTGGGCTTCGGCACGATGATCTTTTCGATGAATTCGCTTTCTTCGCGCGCCGTGACGCGGTAATCGATGAAGTAATCTTCCAAGGCCAGTGTGCGGGTATGACGGCCTTTGCGCAGGACGATCTGCGCCCCCAGCGCGATCAGCAGCGGTGGCGAGTCGCCGATGGGCGAGGCGTTGCCGATGTTGCCGCCCAAAGTGCCTTGGTTGCGGATCTGCAACGACGCAAAACGGTGCAACAGCTCCCCGAAATCCGGGTAGTCGCTGCTCAGGGCATCGTAGCAATCGGTCAGCGCTACGGCCGCCCCGATTTCGATACGGTCGTCGAAATGCTCGATCTTCTTCATATCGGCAACGTGGCCGACGTAGATCATCACCGGCAGGGTGCGATGGAACTGAGTGACTTCCAGCGCCAGATCAGTGCCTCCCGCCAGCAGGCGCGCCTGTGGATAGGCATCGTAAAGGTCCGCCAGATCGGCCACGGTCAGTGGCACCAGGCAGCGTTTGTCGCCGCTGTTCAACTCTGCGGTTGTGTTGGGTTTGATGGCTTTGAGCCGGGCGATGGTTTGCGCTGTGCGGGCATCGAACTGGTCGTGTTGGCGTGACTGGCCGCACGCCTGCTCGGCGGCGGCGAGGATGGGGCGGTAACCCGTGCAGCGGCACAGATTGCCCGCCAACGCCTCGTGAGCCTGTGCATGTCGCTGGTCCGATGAGCTGACCTCGGAGGTGTTTTTCTGCAAGGCAAACAAGGACATCACGAAACCCGGCGTGCAGAACCCGCACTGTGAGCCGTGGCAATCGACCATGGCTTGCTGCACGCTGTGCAGTTGGCCCTGATGCTTGAGGTCTTCGACACTGATCAGTTGCTTGCCGTGCAGAGAAGCGACGAAGGTCAGGCAGGCGTTGAGGCTGCGATAACGCAACTGTTCCAGACCGTCTTCTGCAGTGGTCAGCTCACCGACGACCACCGTGCAGGCCCCGCAATCGCCACTGGCGCAGCCTTCCTTGGTGCCGGACTTGTGCACGTGCTCGCGCAAGTAATTGAGCACGGTCAGGTTGGGGTCCAGAGCATGCTCGGTTTTCAGCTCCTGGTTCAGCAAAAACTGGATCACGGATTACGCCTCGTCTTCTTGTAATAGAACGCTGTCGTGGAAGGTGTTTCGGAATTTGTCATCGAACCTGTCGATGAATCTATCAGTTCTGACTATTGGGTCAATTAAAATCTGACCTAAGGGTCAAGAATAATGAAATTCCTTCGCGCACCGATCATCGGCAGCCAGAAGTTGCTATCACCCGCCGCAGGCGACCCCTGACGTTTTGCTTAATTCGTGCCAGTTTGCGCGTATGGCCCTGCGCCACAGGTGTTCAGTGCGTTACACTGCGGCGCTTGGGTTAATGCTATGGGTTGAAAGGAAAGACATGACGTTCAAGGCACCGGACAGCCTCGCTGAGCAGATCGCTCATCACCTCGCCGAACGGATCATCCGCGGCGAGCTTAGGCCGGGTGAGCGGATTCAGGAGCAGAAAGTCACGCAAGCGCTCAACGTCAGTCGCGGATCGGTGCGCGAAGCGCTGCTTATTCTCGAACGCCGTCACCTGATCGTCATCCTCCCGCGCCGCGGCGCTCAGGTGTCCGTTCTTACGCCCCACAACATTCAAAGCCTGTGCGCGTTGATGAGCGAACTGTATATCCTGTTGGGCCTTGCCGTGGCAAAAGCCTGGCAGCAGGAGATTGACCTGGCGCCATTTTTGCAAATTCAGCAACGCCTGACGGCCAGTTGCGCCCGTGGCGACGTGAAGAGTTTCGTCGAAGACAGTTTCAACGTGATGCGCGCTGCCTACCCATTCGCCAACAATCCGTACCTGGAAGAGACCATCGAGAACCTACAGCCCTCCATGAGCCGCTTTTATTACTTGGCACTGGAACAGCGTCAGGCGGAAATGAGCGAGTACCTGACGCTGTTTGCCCGGTTGCTCGAGGCGGTGATCGCCCGCGACCTGCCGCGCATCCGTGAGGTGCTGGCCGCCTACTGCGAGCGCAGTTGCCAATCCGTGCTGTCTGCGCTGGCGGTCGGCTGAATCATGCGCCTCAAGTGCATCAGGCTGGCCGGGTTCAAATCGTTCGTCGACCCGACGACTGTGAACTTTCCCAGCAACATGGCGGCCGTGGTCGGCCCCAACGGATGCGGCAAATCCAACATCATCGACGCGGTGCGCTGGGTCATGGGCGAAAGCTCGGCGAAGAACCTGCGCGGCGAATCGATGACCGACGTCATCTTCAACGGCTCCACCAGCCGCAAACCGGTGAGCCAGGCCAGCATCGAGCTGGTGTTCGACAACTCGGACAACACGCTGGTCGGTGAGTACGCGGCCTATGCGGAGATCTCCATTCGGCGCAAGGTCACCCGCGACAGTCAGAACACCTACTACCTTAACGGCACTAAATGCCGTCGCCGTGATATCACCGATATCTTCCTCGGCACCGGACTTGGCCCGCGCAGCTACTCGATCATCGAACAGGGCATGATTTCCAAGCTGATCGAAGCCAAACCGGAGGATTTGCGCAACTTCATCGAAGAGGCGGCAGGCATCTCCAAGTACAAGGAGCGCCGGCGGGAAACCGAGAACCGCATTCGCCGCACCCATGAAAACCTCGCACGCCTGACTGACCTGCGCGAGGAGCTCGAACGCCAGCTTGAGCGTCTGCACCGCCAGGCCCAAGCCGCGGAGAAGTACCAGGAATACAAGGCCGAAGAGCGTCAGTTGAAGGCTCAACTGTCGGCGTTGCGCTGGCAAGCGCTGAATGAACAGGTGACGCAGCGCGAAGCGGTCATCGGTAATCAGGAGATCAGTTTCGAAGCGCTGGTCGCCGAGCAACGCAACGCCGATGCGGCCATCGAGCGGCTGCGCGACGGGCATCACGAGTTGTCCGAGCGCTTCAACCAAGTGCAGGGCCGGTTTTACTCCGTCGGCGGCGACATCGCGCGCAATGAGCAAAGCATTCAGCATGGCCAGCAGCGGTTGCGTCAGTTGCAGGACGACCTGCGCGAAGCCGAACGGGCGCGGCAGGAAACCGAGTCCCATCTGGGGCACGACCGCACCTTGCTTGCCACCCTCGGCGAAGAGCTGGAAATGCTCGAGCCTGAGCAGGAAATGACGCTTGCGGCAGCGGAAGAGTCTGCAGCCAGCCTGGAAGAAGCCGAAGCCGCGATGCACGGCTGGCAGGAGAAGTGGGATGCCTTCAACCTGTCGTCTGCCGAGCCGAGACGCCAGGCCGAAGTCCAGCAGGCGCGCATTCAGCAACTGGAAACCGGCATGGAGCGTCTGGCCGAACGTCAGCGCCGTCTGGCCGAAGAGCGCCAACTGCTGGCGGCCGACCCGGAAGACGCAGCGATCCTTGAGCTCAGCGAGGACCTGGCTGCCCGGGAGATGGTGCTTGACGAATTGACGGCCGAAGAGGGGCAGGAGGTCGAAAGGATCGAGCAACTGCGCCTGGATCTGCAGCAGGCCAGTCAGGCCCAGCAGCAGGCACAGGGCGATCTGCAACGGCTCAACGGCCGAATGGCCTCGCTGGAAGCCCTGCAGCAGGCCGCGCTGGATCCCGGCAAAGGTACGGCCGAATGGCTGCGCGACCATCATCTGCATGAACGCCCCCGACTGGCTGAAGGTCTGCGCGTCGAGGCCGGCTGGGAGCTGGCGGTGGAAACGGTGCTGGGCGCTGACCTCAATGCCGTGCTGGTGGACGACTTCGCGGGGCTGGACCTCTCGGGATTCCGTCAGGGGGATTTGCGGCTGGTCAGTGCTGGCGGCGAGGCACCACGCATGCCGGGCAGTTTGATGGATAAGGTCGACAGTGATATCGACCTCAGCCACTGGCTTGGGCAGGTCCGGCCGGTGGAGACCCTCGACGATGCGTTGGCGTCGCGAGGAACGCTGGGAGCGGGGCAGAGCCTTATCAGCCGCGACGGCTACTGGGTCGGGCGCGACTTTCTGCGGATCCGCCGTGCCAGCGAGGCCGAAAGTGGAGTGCTTGCCCGGGGGCAGGAATTGCAGCGCCTTGAGGCCGACCGCGAAGCGCGCGAAGCGGCGCTGGAGGCCTTGGAAGAACAGGTGCTCGCGCTGCGCGAGCAGCAACGCGTGCAAGAAGACAATCGGGAGCAACTGCGTCGTCGCCTGCAAGACGAAGCCCGGCAGCAAAGTGAGCTCAAGGCGCAGTTGTCGGCGGCCAAGGCCAAGGTCGAGCAACTGACACTGCGCCGCACCCGACTGGATGAAGAGCTGAACGAGCTTGGCGATCAGCGCGCGATCGAGCAGGAAAGCCTGGGTGAGTCGCGCCTGCAATTGCAAGACGCTCTCGACAGCATGGCCCTCGACACCGAACAGCGCGAACTGCTGCTGGCCCAGCGCGACAGCCTGCGTGAGCGGTTGGACCGTGTGCGCCAGGAAGCTCGACAGCACCGCGACCACGCCAACCAATTGGCCGTGCGCCTGAGCTCCCTGCGCGCCCAGCATGATTCGACTCGCCAGGCACTGGAGCGTCTGGAGATGCAATCCGAGCGCCTGACCGAGCGTCGCGAGCAATTGAGCCTGGGCTTGGAAGAGGGCGCCGCGCCGCTTGAAGAGCTGCGCCTGAAACTCGAAGAATTACTGGAGAGGCGCATGATCGTCGACGACGAAATGCGCACTGCGAAAAATGCCCTGGAAGACGCCGATCGCGAGCTGCGCGAGGCGGAAAAGCGTCGGACCCAGGCCGAGCAGCAGTCGCAACTGTTGCGGGGGCAACTGGAACAGCAGCGTCTGGAATGGCAATCCTTGACCGTGCGCCGCAAGACGTTACAGGAGCAATTGCACGAAGACGGCTACGATCTCAATGGCGTGCTGGCGACTTTGAATGCAGATGTCAGCGAAAAGGATGCCGAGGAAGAGCTTGAACGGCTTGCGGCGCGGATTCAGCGCCTTGGTGCAATCAACCTCGCGGCCATCGAGGAATATCAACAGCAGTCCGAGCGCAAACGCTACCTTGACGCGCAGGACGCCGACCTGGTCGAGGCGCTGGACACGCTGGAAAACGTGATCCGCAAGATCGACAAGGAAACGCGTAATCGCTTCAAAGAGACCTTCGATCAGATAAACAGCGGGATTCAGGCACTTTTTCCAAAAGTTTTCGGTGGTGGCAGCGCTTATTTGGAACTGACGGGCGAAGATTTACTCGATACAGGGGTGACGATCATGGCGCGTCCGCCCGGCAAGAAAAACAGCACGATTCATCTGCTGTCCGGTGGCGAGAAAGCCTTGACCGCACTGGCACTGGTCTTCGCCATTTTCAAACTCAATCCGGCGCCGTTCTGCATGCTCGACGAAGTCGATGCGCCACTGGACGATGCCAACGTGGGCCGCTATGCCCGATTGGTCAAGGAGATGTCGCAGACTGTGCAGTTCATCTATATCACTCACAACAAGATTGCCATGGAGATGGCCGATCAATTGATGGGTGTCACCATGCATGAGCCGGGGTGCTCCCGCCTCGTGGCGGTGGACGTAGAGGAGGCGATGGCGCTGGTCGATGCATAGCTGAACCGGTCTGAATGGGAGTGACGCTGAAAGGCGGAAGGAATGCTCGGTGGGATCGCATTGAATTACGGCACGGCCTGCCCGCTGACAGCGGTACCCGAGATTGATGAGCTGTCCCATTGACCGGGTGGCCCATTCGGGTTCGGACGAATTGACAAGGGGAAAGTGGGGCATTGAAGGCTCGGTACAGAAAACACGCGCACTGCCTGACACAGGCATGCGACATGCCCGAAGTAACTGACGGTGTAAAGTTGCCTTTGGTCGTGCTAGCTTAATGTCCACTTTTTTCGTTTGCGTGGGTAAAAGGCCATTCAGAACAGAGAGTTGGCTCCACGTTTTAAAGGGGTTTAAGCCCTTAATTTTCAGAATTTTCAGTAGAGGCACGGGATTACATGGAAATCGGTCTGCGAGAGTGGCTGATCGTCATCGGCATTATTGTCATTGCCGGTATTCTTTTTGACGGCTGGCGCCGGATGAGGGGCGGTAAAGGCAAGCTGAAATTCAGGCTGGACCGCAGCTTCTCGAACCTGCCAGACGATGACGACAGCTCGTCGGCCGAGGTGCTGGGCCCTGCACGGGTTCTTGAAACCCAGAAGGAGCCTCAGCTGGACGAGCATGACCTGCCCACCTTGAGTGCCGCCCGCGAACGCCCTGAGCGTCCCGAACGTGAAAGCAAGCGCAACAAGCGCAAGGATGAGCCCCAGCAGGGCGATCTGAACCTGGAGGCCGGCGGCCCAAGCCTGTTCAGTGCCCGCGACGATGACTTTCCTGACGACAAGGCCGCTCCGCGTGTCGCCGAAGAGAGAGATCAGGTGCCGGTGGAAGAGGTGCTGGTGATCAGCGTGATTTCCCGCGATGAAAGCGGCTTCAAAGGGCCGGCGTTGTTACAGAATATTCTGGAAAGCGGCCTGCGGTTCGGCGAAATGGACATCTTCCACCGTCACGAAAGCATGGCGGGCAACGGCGAAGTACTGTTCTCTATGGCCAATGCGGTCAAGCCCGGCGTGTTCGATCTGGACGACATCGACCACTTCAGCACCCGTGCCGTCAGCTTTTTCCTGGGCTTGCCTGGCCCGCGCCATCCCAAGCAGGCGTTCGATGTCATGGTTGCTGCCGCCCGCAAGCTGGCCCATGAATTGAATGGCGAGCTCAAGGACGATCAGCGCAGTGTCATGACCGCGCAGACCATTGAGCATTATCGCCAGCGCATCGTCGAATTCGAACGCCGCGCGCTGACCCAGCGTCGCTGATCGAACGCCGCAGATTTTCTTTGTAGGAGCGCGCTCCTGCAAAGTCATGCAATACCAGATGAGCAGCCCCGGCTGCTCTTTTGCTTTCCGAGAATGCCTTTATGAACGCCGAACAACGAATCCTTGAACTGCGCGCCGAACTGGATCTGCATAACTACCGCTATCACGTTCTCGACGAGCCGAGCATTCCGGACGTTGAATACGATCGCCTGTTCCACGAACTCAAGGCGCTGGAAGCGGAAAACCCGCACCTGGTCACGCCTGATTCGCCCACCCAGCGTGTCGGCAGCGCGGCGCTGTCGGCCTTCACCCAGGTGCGTCATGAAATTCCGATGCTCAGCCTGGGTAACGCGTTCGAAGAGGTCGATATGCGCGAATTCGACCGTCGCGTCAGCGAAGGGCTGGATCTGCCGGTGGGGGATCTGTTCGGCGGCGCAGGTGCGGTGGAATACAGCTGTGAGCCCAAGCTCGATGGGTTGGCCGTCAGCCTGCTCTATCGGAACGGCGCACTGGTGCGCGGCGCGACTCGCGGCGACGGCACGACCGGAGAAGACATCAGCGTCAACGTGCGCACGGTGCGTAATATCCCCCTCAAGCTGCACGGCCAGGGTTGGCCCGAAACGCTCGAAGTGCGCGGTGAAGTCTTCATGTCAAAGGCCGGCTTCGAGCGCCTGAACGCCAGCCAACTGGAAATCGGCGGCAAGACCTTCGCCAACCCACGCAACGCCGCCGCGGGCAGCCTGCGCCAGTTGGACTCGAAAATCACCGCCAATCGTCCGCTGGAGTTCTGCTGTTACGGCATCGGCCAAGTGTCCCATGACATCGCCGACACCCACATAGGCAACCTCAACCAACTGAAAGCGTGGGGCATGCCCATCAGCCGGGAGCTGAAAATCGCCAAGGGCATCGAAGATTGTCTGGCCTATTACCATGATATTGGCGAGCGTCGCCTGTCGCTTCCTTACGAGATCGATGGCGTGGTATTCAAGGTCAACAGCATTGCCTCGCAGCGCGAGCTGGGCTTTCGCGCCCGCGAGCCGCGCTGGGCGATTGCCCACAAATTCCCGGCCATGGAAGAACTGACCGAATTGCTCGACGTCGAGTTTCAGGTCGGTCGGACGGGGGCGGTGACGCCGGTGGCGCGTTTGAAACCGGTCAAGGTTGCCGGTGTCACGGTCGCCAATGCCACCTTGCACAACATGGATGAAGTGGCGCGGCTGGGCTTGATGATCGGCGATACCGTGATCATTCGTCGTGCGGGCGACGTGATCCCTCAGGTGGTGCAGGTGGTGCTCGAGCGCCGCCCGGCCGATGCGCGCAAAGTGGACATTCCGCAGGCATGCCCGGTGTGCGGCTCTCAGGTCGAGCGCACGCAGTTGATCAAACGCAGCAAGGGCAGGGAAACGGTGAGCGAGGGTGCGGTTTACCGTTGCGTGGGCCGCCTGGCCTGCGGTGCTCAGCTCAAACAGGCGATCATCCACTACGTCTCGCGTCGGGCGATGGACATCGAAGGCTTGGGCGACAAGACCATTGAACAACTAGTGGACGAAAAGCTGATCGGTTCGCCCGCCGACCTCTACACGCTCGAGTACGAGCAGATCATCGAACTGGAAGGGTTCGCCGACGTCTCGACCCGTAAATTGCTCAAAGCCATCGAGGACAGCAGGCAACCGACGCTGGCGCGATTCATCTATGCGCTGGGCATCCCGGATGTCGGCGAGGAGACGGCCAAGGTGCTGGCGCGGTCCCTGGGTTCGTTGGAGCGCGTCCAGGCGGCACTCCCGGAAGTCCTGACTTACCTTCCCGATATCGGCCTGGAAGTAGCGCACGAAATTCACAGCTTTTTCGAAGATGAACACAACCAGAACGTGATTGGCGCGTTGCTGGGCAAGTGCGGGATTGCATTGCAGGACATCGGTGAGCTGGGCGCCGAGTTCGCGGCCAGCGCGACCTTGGGCGGCATGCTGGACAAACTGAACATTCCGTCCGTGGGCCCGGGGGCAGCACAGAAGCTCGCCGACAAATTCGCGACCCTGGAGGGCGTGATCAAGGCCGACTGGCTCGACATGCGTCAGACCCTGCCCGAAAAACAGGCGCAGGCCGTCCGAACCTTCTTCGACAGCAAGGAGAATGCAGAGCGCGCGCTGCGCATCGAGCAACAGCTCAAAGACTTCGGCATGCACTGGCAGAGTGAGAAAAAAGTCGTCGAGGGCTTGCCATTGGCAGGCCAGACCTGGGTACTGACTGGATCGCTGGAATTGATGAGCCGGGATGTTGCCAAGGAAAAGCTCGAAAGCCTGGGTGCCAAGGTCTCCGGCTCGGTATCTGCCAAGACCCACACCGTTGTCGCCGGGCCGGGGGCGGGGTCGAAACTGACGAAGGCCAATGAACTGGGCTTGAAGGTACTGGATGAAGACGCGTTCGTGGCCTTTTTGAAGCAGCACAATGTCGAGGTCCAGTGAAGGGCCCCTCTACGGCGATTGGCCTTCACCGTGACCGGTCGTCCCGATGCCGTAGCCCCCGACCAACGCCGCGGTGGGGCTGGGTGAGAGGCCCCGTCGAAGGCGTGCTGTTGTGCTTCTGGAGGTCGGTAATCGTCCTTTGAAAATCCATGGAACCGCCGCCCGCGCGAAGGATCTAGAGCTTGCAGCCCCCCCATCAGGAGATCCCCATGTTCCAGTTCTTCGAGCAGCTCAGCACGCGGATCGCGGCGCCTTTCGCCGGGGACAGCAAGCGCAACAGCAAAGTCTGGCAATGCCGTTGTGGCCAATCGGTATTCTTTCGCAACAGCCAATGCCTGGCCTGTCTGGCAGCGTTGGGCTACCTCCCGGAACAGAGCCGGATCGCGGCGCTCGATCCTGGCCCGGACAGTGCCACATGGCGCCTGAGCGATGATCCACAGGCCGGGCTTTATCGCCGGTGCGCCAACCTGGACACCGCCGCAGCGTGCAACTGGCTGTTTCCAGCGCACGATGCCGGGGACTTCTGTGTGGCGTGCAGCCTGAATCGCACCATCCCCGATCTGTCCGTGCCCGAGAACCCCGAGCGCTGGCGCAAGATCGAAATCGCCAAGCGGCGGCTGGTGGCGCAACTGATCACGCTGGGGCTGCCCGTGGTGCCGAAGTCGGTCGATGAGGAGAAGGGCCTGGCGTTCGAATTTCTCGGTGTCGATCTGGAGGGCAATCTGCCCACCACCGGACATGCTAACGGTCTGATCACCCTTAATGTCGAGGAGGCGGACGACGCCATCCGTGAGAAGGTTCGAGTCCAGATGCACGAACCGTATCGCACGCTCCTCGGCCATTTCCGTCATGAAGTGGGTCACTACTACTGGGATCGCTTGATCGCGGGTACCTACTGGCAGGACGGCTTCCGCAACCTGTTCGGCGACGAGCGCGCCAGTTATGCCGAGGCGCTCGATCGCCACTACCAGCAGGGCGCCCCCGCCGACTGGCAACAGCACTATGTCAGCGCCTATGCCACCATGCACCCGTGGGAAGACTGGGCGGAAACCTGGGCCCACTACCTGCATATGATGGACGCGGTCGACACGGCGCTGAGCTTGGGAATGAGTGCCCGTGACATGGACCTCGACTACCAGCCTTTCGAATTGCATACCCTTTACGATCCGCAGCATCCGGGCGGTCCGTCGTTTCTGGCTTTCGTCAATGCCTGGATCGAGCTGGCGGGCATGCTCAATGAGCTGTCCCGATCGATGGGGCAACCGGATTTCTATCCGTTCGTGCTGCCGCCTGACGTCATCACCAAACTGCACTTCATTCATCTGGTGATCCAGGGCGCAGGCGGGAAGGCAGACGAGGTGTTGCAAGTCCAGTAATTTCATTCATTTGAATGGATTGTGCGGGCGCTGCAACTTTATTTCGGCAGGCCGGTCATCACCGCCGGTCTGGCGACGCCTGCACGACGCTGAAACTGGTGCTAACTTTCCTAGCAATATCGTTTTGATACTACTGGCGAAAGCAGTTTGCAGGGACCCGCAGTTATGGCCGACAGCGCACCCATTCCGTTCAACGAGGCATCGCGGCTGTCCAGGATCACCCATATGGGGCTATTGAGCTCTGCGTCCGACGATGTGCTCGATCACATCGTCGACATGGTGGCGCTTTATTTCAACGCGCCGATTGCGCTGGTTTCGATCGTCAGCGAGCATCGACAGTGGTTTCGCGCAGGCACCGGGCTCGACGAGAAAGAGACCCCCCGCGAGATTTCCTTCTGCGCCTATTCCATTCTGTCCGCCGAGGTGCTTCAGGTGCCTGATGCGCGCCATGACCCGCGCTTCATGGACAACCCGATGGTGCTGGGCGAACCCTTCATCCGCTTCTACGCGGGGGTGCCGCTGGTTACTTCCGACGGCTTGGCACTCGGCACACTTTGCGTGATCGACAGCCAGCCCCGTGCTCCCCTGGATGCGCGCGACATCACCATGTTGGAAATGTACGGCCAATTGGTGATGAAGCGCCTGAACAACCTGCGCAATGCCAGCTACGTCGACCAGCCCACTGGCCTGTTCAACCGCCTCCGGCTGGAGGAAGACATTCTGGCCCTCGCCAATCGAGGCGATTACGCCCTGGTCGCGCTGGACATGGTCAACCCCGTCTTTCTCGACAGCCTCATCAAGGCGTTGGGTTACAGCTTCGCGCAGGAGTTGGTGCGCTGCATGGTCGATGCTTGTCGCGAGCAATTGCCCGCTGACACGGCGCTGTACAAGGTCAGTCCGACTCGGATCGCGCTGCTGACCCAACACACCAGCCCCGACCACGCCGAAATGCTGTTTCGCCGGCTCATCAAACATTTTCAGCGGCCGTTGGTGTGTCGCAACATCCCCATTCAGATGGAGCTGGGCATCGGCGTGCTGCCGCTGGGCCTGGAATGCCGTGACGAGAAGGACTGGATCCGGCTGGTGGTCGGCGCCGCTGACGAGGCGCGAGGCAAGGCACAAGGCTGGCGCTGGTACGAACCGCATCTGGACTTCGCCCAGCAGCGGGCGTTTTTGCTGCTGGCTTCACTGGCCGACGCCGTACGCAGCCCGGACCAACTGTCACTGGTATTCCAGCCACGGCTCGAAGTGAGCACCGGGCGCATCGTCACCGTCGAGGCTTTGTTGCGCTGGCAGCACCCCGTGCTGGGGCCGATCAGCCCCGCTGAATTCATTCCCCTGGCCGAAAAGACCGCGCTCATCCGCAGCCTGAGCCTGTGGGTGCTGCGCCATGCCGTCGAGCAGGCGCGCGCCTGGCAGCGACAGGGCTATGCGTTCAAGGTGGCGATGAACGTGTCGGCCATTGACCTGGCCAATTCGCAGTTCAGCGATGCGCTGTTCGAACAACTCGCCATCAGTGGCCTGGACCCGGGTCGCTTCGAACTGGAATTCACCGAAAGCGTGCTGTGCGACAACCCGACGTTGACGCGCGAGCAACTCGAACGCTTGCGTGCGCTCAACATCGACATCGCCATCGATGACTTCGGTACGGGGTACAGCAACTGGACCTATTTGCGCCAACTGCCCGCGACCACCGTCAAACTCGATAAATCGCTGGTGGAAAATGTCGACGCCAACGAAAAAGATCGTCGACTGGTCGAGGCCATCGTCGACCTTGCCCGCCGCCTGGGTTACCGCGTCGTGGCAGAAGGCGCCGAGACCGAAGACGTCTACGAAATCCTTTGTCAACTGGGCTGCCACGAAGTCCAGGGCTTCCTCATCGCGCGCCCGATGACCGCTGGCGCGCTGGAACACTGGGTCAACGGCGAACACAACAGCAAGGTCAGGCAACTGCGCGCGCTGGGTCGCTGAGCGCGTCCGTCAGCCGGGCGACAGCCACTGAATTCAAGTGCTTGAGCAGACTCGGAATTTTTATCCAGGCCAAAGGTTGTAACTTCGCGCCAGACCGGTACAATGGCGCGGCTCGCCGACTGGCGAGTGTCGTTATGGTGACCCCATCGGTCCCCCCGCAACGATTACCCGTCAACCTGGTCAGGCCCGGAAGGGAGCAGCCACAGCGGGAACATTGTGTGCCGGGGTGTGGCTGGTGGGGTTGCCTCCTTTCTTTTATCCCGCTTTTCCGCCCTCTCTTTGATCACGTCACTCGGCAGTGCTTTACCGCTGGGTTTGGCGCATTCATACGTCAGAACACGCAGTTGGCTCGGGCTCATGCTCGCCAACGATCAAACGTGGCGAAAATGTGGTTCCTTGCACGGCAACCCTCGCTGCGACGTTCAATCGCTGCACGCCACCGCTTCGTTCGACATTGGCCTGCAGGGCAGCACGCGCTTGACCGTCGACCGATACCCTGCAGGGCGGGGTCAGGGCGAAGCGTGCCGTTCAGTGGCATAATCCCCACCCGCCAACGAGAGACTTCACACGTGGACGAGATCGACAACCTGACCCGTGCCAAGCTGCGCGAATGGCAGATGCGCCGTCTGGAGATCAAGGACCGGATGCAGTCGCAGCCCGAGAAAACGCTGGAGTTGTCGCGTCTGTTGGACCTGATGGACGAGGAGCACGCAGCGATTCTGGCGGCGTCGACGCGTCAGGAAGCCGGTGGGCCGGGCGAGCTGCCGGTTGCGTCGGAAAACGCGAGCTTCGCGCTGCAACTGAGCCTGTGTGCGAGCAGCCTGGACGATTTGCGTAAGTTGCTCGACATGGCCGTGCATGAAGTACAGCGGGAGATCGACGGTGGCGATCAGCGCCGTCAAGCGGGCGGCATGTCGGGCTCGCTGGGCGACTACCGATTCGAGTTGACCGTGCCTTCCGTTTCTTTGAAGTCCTGAGGCTGTATGCAACCTGAACATCTCCTGCTTCAAGGCCCGGTCTTTCTGCCGGTCACCGCTGAAACGTGCGAGCGACTGAAAAACGAGGGCGTGCACGCGCTCGACCCACTGAGCGAGCCTGAACTGGCGGCCGTTCTGGTGATCCAGAACCTGGCGCAGGCGTCGGAGAACGAACTGACCTGTGCTGCCGCCGAGAAGGTGCTGGGGCGTTTGCTCGCCTGGTCGGTGGCGCAAGGGGCTGCCGCAGGCGGGTTGTTGGCGGAGGCACGGCGGTTGTTCGACGCCCGCCAGTTGTATTTCGGCCTGAACGCTATCAAGGGCCTCAATCTGCGGCTGTTGCTGGAAGAAGAAGTGGCGGCCAGGGATTACCTGCTGGCGGATGGGCAGTGGGACCTTGAGTACAAGACTCGCCACCATCGTCAGAACGATCCATTCAGCGAGCGGTTGATCACGCCCCGCTATCACGAGCGCTGGCTGAGCGCTGCGCAGGACAAGCTGGTCCGAACGTTTCGCGCCAATCTTGACGAGGATCTGCACGTTCAGGGTTATGCCGGAATCGGCAAGAGTCATTTGCTGGGCGTGCTGATGGAGTGTCTGCCTCCGGCGCGGACGCTGCTGCTGGCGCGCACGCCTGGCAAGCTCGCTGCGCTGCGCGAGCGGCTGAAAGGCGCGCAGGGCAAGGGCAAAGGCCCCGGCTCGACTTTCAAGGCTTTCGCTCAAGCGTTGCTCAATGGCCCGCGCTTTGAGCCCGAGCGCGTGACGGAGAGCGTGCCGAGCAAGCAAGCGCTGGCGCAAACCCTGAACATTCTCGGCTTTCGCGATCAAGGTCCCCAGGCCACGCTGGACCTGTGCCTCAAAGTGCTCGAGTGTTATTGCCAATCCTGGGAGCACAGCCTGGCGGGCAAGCACCTGCCGCATTTCAATCTGGCCCTCAGCCCGCTGGAGCAGCAGGTCTTGCTCGAATACGCCAGTCGCCTCTGGGTTTACCTCGACAGGCATCCCGAATGGGGGAGCCAGACTGGATTCGAGGCGTTGTGGATGTTGAAACGGGCAAACCTGAACGGTTGTGCGATGCCTGATCGCTACAGTCACGTTCTGGTCGACGAAAGCCAGGACATTGCCCCGGCATTGCTGCAAATCATCGAACGTGGCAAGCAGGTGCTCATTACGTTGGGTGACGAGTACCAGCACCCCGGGAGAGCGATGGTCAAACGCGGCCCCCGGGTGCGCCAGACCGACATCAGCTACTCGGTGCGTTCGGGGCGTAACGTCGAGCGGTTGGTCAATCCGTTGATCCATCAGCATTCGGAGAAGGGCAAGTTGCCGTTCGAGGGCGCGCGGGATGCAGATGTCGGCATCGAGCAATACCCCGAGGGTTTCGTGCCGCCCGAGGGCTGCGTGATCCTGACCGCGTCGCCTTGGGACATGATGAAGTGGGCCGTGGAGCTGCATGCCGCCCGCTGCGCCTTCGGTTATCAGGATGCGGCGTCGCAACGGGACTTCGAGCACTTCATGAACACGGCCGTCGGCCTGTTCAAACCGGACTTCTACGCGCCCGAGCGAAGTGCGCTCGGGCTTCACGCGTATTTCAGCGACATGACCGACTGGCAGCGGGTGCGTGCTGCGAATCGGTTCGATGAAGCTTTCCTGTGGGTCGAGCAGCGCCTGGATCAGGGCTTCAACATGGCCGACGTCACGCGCTTGAGCCGCCTGTCTGGCGACCCGTCCAAGCGCTGTGTCCTGATGCGCGCGGAGGAGGCGGGGGGCATGGAGTTCGAGCAGGTGTTGCTCACGCCGGAACTGCTGACCAACGTGAAATTCAAGGACGCGTACGATTTCGATCAGCGCATCTGTGCGGTCTACATCGCTATTTCAAGGGCAACTCGACAGCTCTATGTGCCCTACGATGTGGTCGAATGGATCGAATACCACAACTACCAGAAATTCCGAGAATCCCACGGCTATTGACGCCCTGTTCATGCGCGTCGGCCAGCCCGGTCATGGGCGAATCGTTTGCCGGCGGGGGTTCGCTCGGCCACGACACAGCCATTTTCGACCGACACTTGCGCAAAACCCTGATCCCGGAGATACAGCAGCGCGGTGAAATCCAGCGGGGAAACTCGTGACGCCACCTCATCGGTGAGGGTATTCAGAAGTCGCAACGCCAAGGATTCGAGCCGCATCGAAAATGCCTCCGCTGGTGAGTAGTGGCTATTCGTCACCAGAGGCGATGCGGGAGTTCAATCTATTTGCTGCGTCGCTGCGATTCTTTCGGCGCACGCGTGGGGTGACGTTTTCTCAGGCGTGCGATCCCGAAGAGGATGCGAGCAGAAGGCCGATGGCGTGGTCGATGTCATGGCCTTCGCGGGTCAGCTCGACCAGCTCACGCAGCATCTGCGGGCCGTTGTCGTTGATCAACGCCTCACCCAGCCAACGCCGCACCGGTTCAGCCTGGGGCGTTGTTTGGATGACGGCTGATGTCTCAGCGCGCAGGGCTTTGAGCCGGCTCAGGACTTCTTTGCCAGGCGTGTCCTCATCGATGCCGAACATCTCGGTAAACAGCATGCCCAGCGTACCCGAGGGCTGGTGGTCAGGGCGGTCCCATTTGCGAATGTTCGTCTCGTCTTTCTCTGCCTTTTCCAGGGCCCTGCGAATTTTCCCAGGGAGGGTCGCCGTGGCGCGGGCTTCGGAGTAATAAACCAGCCTCGCCAGGCTGGCGGCGTCTTTCACGCATTTCCAGGCCACGAACCAGACTTGAGACACGCTCCAGGTTTTCAGGGCTTCGCGCAGCGTGCTTCTGATTTCCTTGAACTGATCGACATCCACGTCATGATTGAACGCCGTGCACTTATCGAAGAAATAGCGCATGGCATCGGCCGTGGCAAAGTCCAGCCAGAGATCGAACAGGGCGGACGTGTCCGAATATTCCCGTTCGATGAGTACCGACAGAGCCTCGTCGGTTGCTCCGAAATGGATATCCGGAGCCAGGCGGTAGGCGACATAGGACTTTTGTAACCACAGTTCACCGTCCTGCAGGTAGTAGGTGCCTGGAGAAGCGTCGAGCGGCGCTTCGCGGATTGCGTCTGCGCTGCGCAGCCTGTCGATGAAGACGCTGACGTCCAACGGGGCGATCGCTTTGCAATCACTCACGCAGAATGCTGCCGAGCCCAGTCGCGGGGACAGGGCGGCATTCAGCGCAAGCAGCAACAAGGCTTGGTCATCGCTCAGTTGTTGGTAGTCGATGGGTGTGGAAGGTAACTGAGCGATGTAGGCGCTCAATTGAGCCTCCAGCGCGGCGGTTTCGGCAGCGCGGGCCTCGCGTTGCACTCTCTCGCGTATCGTCCTGCAGTCGGAACAGGGGAGGGGGGACTTTTGCGGAAACCTCTTGACGGCGGAGCGGCTGGTCACTTCCCGGCAGGCACCGCAATCAGGGCAGGTCAGGTTTTCGTCGTAAGCGCGACACCATTCCCGCACATGCGCGGCCAACGTGCCGCTGTGGACGATGTCACGAAAAGGCACCAGATCCACTACTTTTTCCACGAACTCCCCGGTTTCACTCATCGCCCAGTAGCGAACGGCGAGCTCCATCTTCTCGGGGTCGGTGGTTTTCATTTCCAGCTTGATCGGCATATCCAGGGCAATCCCGTGTTCATCGGTCGATAAGGGCAAGGCCGTCGGCGGTGTAGAGCGGCGGCATTCGCACGGCCTACATTGGAAATAACCTGTCACGACCAGCGTCATGATCGTGGCTGGCCGAAGGGTTGGATGTAGGCCGACCGACACGCGCTCCGTAGGCAACATCTGGAAACTGTCCCGTCCCCGATGGCGAATCTGTGGGCAATCGGGCGGGCACCTTGGGCATCGGCCAGTCCCGACGCCATCGCGTCGATAAAAGCGTGGGAAATCAAAGAAATCTGCCCGGTTTTTGGGTCAATACGATAGTCTTCGCACCATTGTCGATTCCGACACCTGGATTGGAAGGCTATAGATGGCGCCTGATGACTATCTCGTAATGACCAGCAAGGAGTGGGCGGGGCTGCGCGCCAGCACGCCACTGACGTTGTCCGAAGAAGACCTGGCGGCGTTACGAGGCGTGAACGAAGATATTTCCCTGGAAGATGTCGTCAACATCTACCTCCCGCTGTCCCGCCTGATCAACCTGCATGTCAATGCTGCGCGCAATCTGGCCAGCATCAAGGACACATTCCTCGGCCGACCGGCGAAAAAACAGACCTATGTGGTGGCGGTGGCCGGCAGCGTCGCGGTGGGCAAAAGCACCTTCGCTCGGGTGCTCCAGGCGCTGATGGCGCGTTGGCCCGACCATCCTCGGGTTGACCTGATTACCACCGACGGGTTTCTGCATCCCAACGCGAAGCTGGCGGCGGATGACATCATGCACCGCAAGGGTTTTCCGGAAAGCTACGATCGCAAGCGCATGGTCAAGTTTCTCTCGGACCTGAAAGCGGGGGTGGCCAAAATCAGTGCCCCGGTTTATTCCCACATCAGTTACGACATCGTGCCGGACACGTTTCTGGAGGTCAGCCAGCCTGACATCCTGATCTTCGAGGGCCTGAACGTGCTGCAAACCGAAGGCAACGACGGCCAGAAGCCCGGGACGATCGTGTCCGACTTCTTCGATTTCTCGATTTACCTGGATGCCGACGAAGGCGACATCGAGCGCTGGTACGTCGAGCGCTTCCTCATGCTGCAACGGACTGCTTTCCGCGCGCGAGGCGCCTATTTCCGTGAATTGGCCGACCTGCCGCCGGAGAAATCGCCAGATGCCGCGCGCAAGATCTGGCGGGAGATCAACCGTCCGAACCTGCTGGAAAACATCCTGCCGACCCGCGAGCGTGCCAGTCTGGTGGTGCGCAAGGCGGCAGACCACTCGGTCAAGGAACTGTGGCTGCGTTGATGATGCGGTCCACGTTGTGCGGCTTCGTGCTCATGGTCCTGTGCTTCAGCACCGCCGCTCTGGCCGATGGCAACAAATTGCTGCTGGAGTGCCAGGACGGCATCAACAGCATGAATGGCGGCATGGCGAAGAATCCGGTGGGTGTCGGCCATTGTGTCGGCGTGCTGCAGGCCACCATCGATACACTGGACATTCTCCATGAGGCGGATGGCACACCGAAATTCGTTTGCGTGCCCGACGGCGGGATTCCCATGGTGCAGTCGATGCGCATCGTCGTTCAGTCACTGGAAGAGCATCCGGAAAGTCTGCACCTCAACGAATCGGTACTGGTGGTCGCTGCCCTGAAAAACGCTTTCCCCTGCCGCTGAATATGCTCTTCGTCGGGAAGCCGAGGCCGAGCATTGCGCGTCTGTCTTCGGGGGCTATCCTTACCGGTCAGTACAGTCACTGATCAAGTTCATACCATGGCGACGTCCCGCGACGCTGGCGCTAATCATCAGCGGCTGATCGATGCCGCCTCGACGCTGTTCTTTCGAGACGGCATCAACGCCACGGGCATTGCTGCGGTGGCAGAGGCGGCGGGCATGTCGAAGATGACGCTTTACGCGCATTTCGCCTCCAAGGACGAGCTGATTGTGGCGTTCCTCGACAAGCGCAATGAGCGCTGGGAGGCTGCTGTACAACAAACGCTGACCGCCAGCGAGTCTCCCGCGCAGAAGCTATTGGGCTTGTTCGATCTGCATCGGCAGTGGCTGCGCGAAGGTGGCTTGCGGGGCTGCCCTTACGTGAATTCCGCTGCCGAGTTCCCTGACCGTAACCACCCGGTGCGTCTGGCAGTGGAGCGGCACAAAACCGGGGTGAAGCAGCACCTGCTCGACCTGGCGGTGATGGCCGGGCTCAAACGTCCTGACGTGCTGGTTCGGCGACTCTTCTTGCTATTGGAAGGCGCATTTCTGACAGGGGCGCTGGAAAACGACGACAGCGTTTTTCTACTGGCCAAAGACCTCGCCGCCGAACTGATCGAGGCCGCTCAACCCACGGCTTGATCCTTCAAGGTGACGTTCCCCTCTCATTGACGAAAGGATGCTGACGATGCGTATCAATGCGTTGATTGTGATGTTGCTCACCGGCTTGGTGGCCGCGACATTCGGCTTCGGTATCTACCTCTTCTCTCAACTGGTGCCTGACATGCGCGCCAGCCTGGGTTTCGACATTTCCTACGTGGGCAGCATCACGGCGGCAGGCCAGTTTGGCTACATGGTCAGTGCGTTGCTGGCGGCCTGGTTGACTGCGCGGGTGGGTGGTGGCTGGGTTATTTTCGGATCTGGCGTGGTGTGCGCGCTCGCGTTGCTGGGGTTGTCCCAGGCGCACAATGTGATTCTCATCGGCGCTTTGCTGACGGTGCTGGCAGGGACTGCCGCGTCGGTATTCGTGCCAATGATGGCTGTGATCGCCCGTTCGGTTGCGTTCAAGTACCGCGGCATGGCCATGGGGCTGGTGTCCAGTGGCACCAGCTATGGCGTGTTCATCAATAGCCTGCTGGTGCCGATTTACGCACCTGGAGGGGAGTGGCGGACGGTGTGGTGGATCGTTGGCGTCATTACGATGCTGCTGGCTGTTGCGGTCTTGTTGGTTTTCAGGAAAGCCGAGTTGTTCACGCGCGAACCCGAAGCAGCGGCCGCGAATGTTCCTGCGAAACGTATCGGCGTTTCCTCGCTGATGCAGCCTTGGGTGCTGACGGTGTGGGCGATGAACTTCCTGCTCGGCTTTTCGACTTTTCCGTTTCAGAATTACTTGTCGTCCTACCTGCGGACGGAGCTGAATTTTGACGTGGCCTACACCGCGCAGATCTGGGCGAGTATCGGCTTCGTTGGCATGTTCGCCGGCCTTTCTGTGGGCTGGCTGTCAGACCGCATCGGCTTGCGGTTGACGATGATACTGGTTTATGTCTGCGTCGCACTGGCTGCGCTGGTCCTCGTCGTGCACCCGGTCGGTTACTGGCCGCTGGTCGCGGGCGTGCTGTTCGCGGTGGCGTTCTACCCGATCTTCGGCCTTATTCCCGCCTACGTCTCGAAGATGGCCAGCAGCGCGGCGCTTGCCGTGACGCTGTTCGGCGTGGCCAACATCATGCAGGGCGTGGGCGGGATGATCGGCAACTTTTGCGGCGGCTGGCTGGCCAGCGCCAATGGCTCATTCGTTGGCGTGTACGTGGCGATTGGCGTCGTGGCGGTGTTGTTGGCGTTGCTAACGATGCGACTGCCTTGCGAGTCACAGGCCTTTCAACGCGCGACCAGCGCCACACTTTCCAAAGTTTGATCGTAGTGGAATGACACATAGGGCGATAGGGCGATGCTATATCTTTAATCGCGAAAAAATCTAATGCGATCTGTCTTGTTCTTTATACTTTGGAAGTTGCTGAGCTCAAACTAAATTTAGAGGTGTGCTATGGACAGGCAATATATTGAGAAGGTGTTGATCGATTGGCTGGAAGGCAAGAACGTTGATAGAACGTTAATAAAGTCCGAAGCCAGACTGATGGAGGACTTGAAACTTGATTATTTGGATCATGCTGAAATCCGGTTGGACTTGGAGAAGGAAATGGGTATATCGATTGGCGATGATGAGTATCTCAAGGCTCAAACGGTGAAACAGCTTATCGATCTCGTTGCGTCGAAATCTCCGTCATCTCAAGATGACTTAGAAGATGAGTATGATCATTACGGCGATTAATTACCAAGTGGTGAGTGATCCAGACAATAAATGACTAAATTTAAACAGAGCGGGTTAAAGTGCCCGCTCTGTTACGAATCGACCGTTATATTTTAAATCATCAACTTACCTTCAATGCATTGCTGCACATCGCCGCCAATCCAGATCTGCTCACCCACCTGTTTGATGTTGATCCGCCCGCGATGCCCCATTGCCGTGCCTTGCCGGGCGGTGTAGATGCTTGGCGCCAGACCGGCGGGAATCAGCCATTGGGCGAGGCTGGCGTTGAGGCTGCCTGTGACCGGGTCTTCGGCGCCAAGGTCGCCGGTAAATGCGCGGACCTCGAAATCGGCTTCCTTGTCGGCTCCAGTCCATGGGGCCACCACACCGACGTTGAGGCCCTTGAACGCCGTGTAGTCGGGGCGAATCGCCAGTAGCGCGTCGCGGTCGGCCAGCATGACTGCCACCCAGCCAGGCCCATTGTCCGCCCATTGGCTGGCGACGATCTGCTCGACGGGGATGCGTAACCCCGCAGCGATGGTTTGCAACGTTTCTGTCTCCACCGGCCCGCTGCGCAGCAGAGGCGGCGCGGAAAACGCCAGGCGCGAGCCATCCCGGCGAATCCTTACCAGCCCGGCGCCGCATTCCTGAACGATTTCCTCCCCCTTGGGTACGCCACCGTTGTCGAGCCACACGAAGCAACTGCCCAGCGTCGGATGCCCGGCGAAGGGCAGCTCCCGAGTCGTGGTGAAGATGCGCACGCGGTAATCGGCGTCCGGATGCGTGGGACGCATTAGAAAGGTGGTTTCGCTGAGGTTGGTCCAGCGTGCGAAGGCGGCCATCTGCGCGTCAGTCATATCATCCGCAGCACCGACCACCGCCAGCGGATTGCCTTCGGTGGGCGTGCTGGAAAAGACGTCGACTTGCTGGAACTTCAGTGTCTGCGGCATAGCACTCTCCTTGATGGTGCAGTTGGGCGCGGTCACTCTAGGCAGCCGCGACCGCGCTGTACATGCACAGATGTGCACTCGATTTCGGTAAATGTGTGTGGTTTGGCGAGTGGTGCAGGGCAATCAGGTTTGCGTGAGCCAAGTCGCGACATCGAAGGACGGGCACGCCTTGATGAACTCGTTGGGCGTGATTTTTCCATCGTTGTTCAGATCGGGTGACAAGTCCCGATGGCCCAGAATGCGCGCAGCGCGATATTGATGGCGCAGTCGGGCCAGCAGTTCGGTGGTCTTGCGGCGTTTCGGAATGTAGAAGGGGGGGCATTCATGGTGCTGCTTCCCTGCAGAGTGAATGAAGTTCTGAAGGAATACGTCCCAAGCGGGTGAGTCAATCTGGTAAACGTTGCAGAACGTCTCGGAGCCGTTCTGCAACGCAGGGCTTGATCAGGCTGGAAAATGCAACGCGTTGGTCAGGTCGCCCATAGGGACCTGTCCGCGGGCGATCATGGCTTCGTCTCGTTCCTTGAGACCGTCCAGTTTTTCCAGACTGTGGACACGAGTGATCAGGCGCAGGATCGACGCGGTGTCATAGACCGTGTGGTCGACCGTCCCCTTGCGTGCAAACGGCGACACTACAATGGCCGGAATGCGCGTGCCGGGTCCCCAACGGTCGCCTTTCGGCGGCGCGACGTGGTCCCACCAGCCGCCGTTTTCATCGACCGTGACGATGATCACCATGTTCTTCCACTGCGGGCTTTCACGGAGGATCTTCACGGCGCGGTCGATGTGCCGGTCTCCGGCAGCGACATCAGCGTAACCGGCGTGCATGTTCAGGTTGCCTTGCGGTTTGTAGAAGGTGACGGCGGGGAGCTTGCCCGCCTGAGCGTCCGCGAAGAAACGGTTGGTGCTGAAGTCGTCCCCCAGGCCTGCGTCGCGCAGGCGTTTGCTGCGTTCGACCGGGTTCTCGGGGCCTTGCTGCTTGAAGTAATTGAAAGGTTGGTGGTGGTACTGGAAATTGGGGATCTTGGGAATGCCCGTCGAATCCTTGTAGGCATCCAGCGTCACTTGCCATGCGCCGGCGTACCAAGCCCAGTCGACGTGCTTTTTCGACAGTTTGTCGCCGATGTGGTCGTGGCTCTGTGGCACCAGCACGTTGGCCAGGTTCGGCTGCGAATAATCCGGTTTGTCTTTGTCACGCAGCCAGGTCGGCCAATAGGGCGGGGCCATGGTATTGACCGCATAGCCGTCCGGGGTCAAGGCGCTGGGGCCGAACTGCGGCGGGCCGACCATGGCGCTGGCAGGGGATTTTTCCAGCGGCTTGAGGCGATAGTCCAGCGGGTCATCGCTTTGCAGAGATGCTATCTGCGATTTGGCTGGAGAAGTGGCGGCGTCCGGGTAGTACGGTGCCTTCGCGCAGATCAGGTAGTGGTGATTGAGGAACGAACCCCCAAAGGCGCCTTGAAAGAAATTGTCGCAAAGCACGAACTCCTTGGCGACGTCCCAAAGGCGCAGGGAATACTGGCTTTGCCCGTAATAGCCCATGGGCAGGCCGCCGGAGTCGGCCCAGGCCACGAAGCCGTCGTTCTTGCCCCCGTTGATCTGCATCTGGTTTTGATAGAAGACGTGCCATAGGTCGCGGGTCACGACACCCAGCGGCAGGTCTTCGCCGTTCGGTCCTTTTAGCGGGTAGGGCGCATTGGGCAGGTTTTCCTGAAATTGCACCCCTGTGGCGTAGCTCACGCCGTCAATGCTCTGCGGACCGACCTGGCACACCCCACCCCAGCAGACGGGCAGGTTGTCCAGAACCTTGCCGTCGCGGTCCCGTTGGCGATAGTCCTCTGGCTTGACGGCAGAAAGGGGTTTTTCCACGCCTGGGAAATTGGCGAACAGGTTGTTGAAGCTGCGGTTCTCGGCGTAGATCACCACGATGGTCTTGATGTTGTCCTGCAACGCTTTGTCCAGCGCCGCGCCGCTGAGGGCGGTGTCCAGCGAGGCGGCCTGGCCCTGGCCACCCGACTCACTGGCGGTGACCACACTGCTCAGCGTGGCGCCCGCGCCAAGGACCGCGACGCCACCGAGAAAGCGGCGACGGCTGGCATCGGTCGGGGCGTTGGCGGGCATCGGTTCGGCGGAAGGCGGGTTGGGGATGTGTTTATCGCTCATCACGGTTCCTGTCAGCGGGTCGAAACGGTGTTACCCATTATGTCGACGGAGGCTAATCGCGGAGTGTGACGGTTGTGCGACAGCTTACCGGGCCGCCGACCCTGCATCCGCCTCATCGCGGCGCCGCAGGACCATCCGCTGGTAAACCGGACACCGTGTTATAGCGGCTCATGATCCGGTCGATCTCTCCGGACATGCGCATGCGCAGGAGGATCCGCATCAGACGTTGGGCGGGAATGTCGGTGTCGTTGCGCACGATGCAGCCCACGGGTTGTTCGTCGATCACCGCCACGCCGCGCAATTTCTGGTCGTCGGGCAGGTTACGGTTGAACCAATCCAGCGACCACTGGTTGCCAACCGCGTAGCGATAGCGATGGATCTGAAGTTTTTGTAGGACCTGGACTTCACTGCGCGCATCATCGCGGACCAGGCGGTGGTCATCGAACGCTTTCTGCAGCGTCGGGTAGGCGTACCCTAAAACCGTGCCGATGGTCTCATTGGTCAGGGAGTCCGGCGCGCGCGGGCTGGCGTTGTCGGGGGTGCTGATCAACAGGTCGCGCTGGATCAGCAGCGGCAGGCTCCAGGTGTAATCGCCTGACAGGTTGGGCATCCAGGATTGCGCGGCGTAGCAGCGGACATCGATCGCCCCGCGTTCCAGCGTGCGTTGCACGCGCTTGATAGGCACAACGCGGTATTCCGCCGAGAGGTTGGCGTGGGCGGCCATGCTTTGCATGATGTCGAAAATGATCCCACCGGTGGGCTGGTGGTCGTCGATCTGCACCAGTGGCATCGCCCAGGCGTCGGCGATGGAAAACCGCAACGGTCCCTGTCCGGCCTCTACGGCCCCTGTCATCAGCCACATGGTGCTCAGTGCCAGCAGACGCATTCAAGTCCCTCATATGAGCATGACGAAGCGATTGGGCAGTGGTGGCAGTTTAGCCTCAGTCTGTCGATTCGCGGGCGCTCAGATTGCCCGGATGCAATTTTGGCCTCGCTCCGCTAGGATTAGCGGTCTTCCGCAACCCAGTCGCGACGGTTTTCGATGAGTTATCAGGTTCTTGCACGTAAATGGCGTCCGCGCTCGTTCCGCGAAATGGTCGGCCAGACCCATGTGCTCAAGGCCTTGATCAATGCGCTGGACAGCCAGCGCCTGCACCACGCCTATTTATTCACTGGCACGCGCGGCGTCGGCAAGACCACCATCGCGCGCATCATCGCCAAATGCCTGAACTGTGAAACCGGTATCACTTCATCGCCTTGCGGCGAATGTTCGGTGTGCCGCGAGATCGACGAAGGCCGTTTCGTCGACCTGATCGAGATCGACGCCGCGAGCCGCACCAAGGTCGAGGACACCCGTGAACTGCTGGACAACGTGCAGTACGCCCCTAGCCGTGGTCGCTACAAGGTCTATCTGATCGACGAAGTTCACATGCTCTCCAGCCACTCGTTCAACGCCTTGCTCAAGACGCTGGAGGAGCCGCCGCCCTACGTCAAGTTCATTCTGGCCACCACCGACCCGCAGAAACTGCCCGCGACCATTCTGTCGCGCTGCCTGCAATTCTCACTGAAGAACATGACACCGGAACGTGTGGTCGAGCACTTGACCCATGTGCTGGGCGCGGAAAACATTCCGTTCGAGGACGATGCCCTGTGGTTGCTGGGCCGTGCTGCGGACGGTTCGATGCGCGATGCCATGAGCCTGACGGATCAGGCGATCGCGTTCGGCGAAGGCAAGGTACTGGCTGCCGACGTCCGGGCGATGCTGGGCACGCTGGATCACGGCCAGGTGTACGACGTGCTGACCGCACTCATCGACGGCGATGCCCGTGCGCTGCTGGAGGCCGTGCGTCATCTGGCCGAGCAAGGCCCTGACTGGAATGGCGTGTTGTCGGAAATCCTCAACGTGCTGCACCGCATCGCCATTGCCCAGGCGCTTCCGGAAGGGGTCGACAACGGTCATGGCGACCGCGACCGCGTGCTGGCCCTGGCCCAGGCACTGCCGGCCGAAGACGTCCAGTTCTACTACCAGATGGGCCTGATCGGTCGGCGCGACCTGCCGCTGGCGCCCGACCCGCGTGGCGGTTTCGAAATGGTCCTGTTGCGGATGCTGGCGTTTCGGCCCGCCGACAGCGAAGGTGCCCCCCGGCAGCCGCTAAAGTCAGTGGGGATCAGCCCGGCCACGGCTGATTCCCAACGAGCGGTGGCCGGCGCGGCGCCCTCGGCTTCTACACCTGCCTACGTGCCTGCGGCGGCTGGGGCTGCCGCACCTGAGCCAATGGAAACGCAACCGGTAGCGGCTGTGGCGCCTGAGCCGGGCCCCGTCATGGCGGCCGAAAATAGCACGGCGCTTCCGCCGGATGACGTCGATTTGCCCTGGAATGAGCCCAAGGCGGTGCCCCCCGCCGTCGCTGCGGCACCTGCAATTGAATCGGAGCCGGTGACGGAGCCTTTGGTCCCGGACGTGCCCGAGCCAGTGCTCGACACCGTTGCCGAGCAGCCCGAATTGACGCCGATGCCGGCACCGGCGCCCGCCAGCCCCGTGCCCGATGCGCCTGAAATGGCCTCGCCAGAACAACTGCAAGCCGCGGCTGAAGTGGTCACACCGGCGATGCTCGACCCGCTGCCGGATGCCGCGTCCTATGCGCCTGCGCCGATGCAGCGCGACGACGAGCCGCCTCCCGATGACGACTATTACGAGCCGGATGTCGACATCGACCCGGCGTCGTTCGCCTATCTGGACGACTTGGCGCATGATGCCGTCGAGGCCGTGGAAAAAGAGCCGGAGTTGCTGCCTGCCGCCCAACCCGCCACGGGGCTTGCGGCGGAATGGCTGGAATTGTTCCCCAAATTGCCGATTTCCGGCATGACAGGCAACATCGCCGCCAACTGCACCCTGATTTCCGTCGAGGGTGACCGCTGGCTCCTGCACTTGGATCCTGCGCACAGTGCGCTGTTCAACGCCACGCAACAGCGCCGTCTGAACGAGGCATTGAACCAATATCATGAACGGACGCTCCACCTGACCATCGAGCTGATCAAGCCCGAACAGGAAACCCCGGCTCAGGCCGCTGCCCGACGGCGTGCCGACCGTCAGCGTCAGGCTGAAGCGTCGATCAACAGCGACCCATGCATTCAGCAGATGATGGAACAGTTCGGCGCGTTCATTCGCGAAGACTCCATCATTCCGGTGGATGCGCCCGTTAACCCGTAATGACCGTGAGGCGCTAAGCTCCACTGGCGCCTTGCAACGAACCATCGACTTTCGAGGAGAACTCCCATGATGAAAGGTGGCATGGCTGGCCTGATGAAGCAGGCTCAGCAAATGCAGGAAAAAATGGCCAAGATGCAGGAAGAACTGGCCAATGCCGAAGTGACCGGCCAATCGGGTGCTGGCCTGGTGAGCGTGGTGATGACCGGTCGTCACGACGTCAAGCGTGTCAGCCTGGACGACAGCCTGATGCAGGAAGACAAGGAAATCCTCGAAGACCTGATCGCAGCCGCCGTCAACGACGCCGTGCGCAAGATCGAGCAGAACAGCCAGGAAAAAATGTCTGGCATGACGGCGGGCATGCAGTTGCCACCGGGCATGAAGCTGCCGTTCTGATCGCGTCTGCGTTGCACTGTCTCTCGATGCCAGGCCCAGTGCCTGGCATTTTTGTGTCCGGGGTTTGGAGGGAAACGCGCGCGGCGTTTTCCTTTGGGAGCCGTCATGGAGGGGGACGTCGTGATCGGTCACATCCGCCCGAACGCCATCCAACGCCCATGGTCTGCTTTTTATAGCCATTCAAGGAGCCATTCCCGATGTCGCAAGCATTGATCCTCAACCAACGCGTTGTTCTGGCCTCCCGCCCTCAGGGTGCGCCCACGCCGGAAAACTTTCGACTCGAGCGCGAAGCGCTGCCCGACCTGCAAGATGGGCAGGTCCAACTGCGCACGCTTTACCTTTCGCTCGACCCCTACATGCGTGGCCGAATGAGCGATGCGCCGTCCTATGCACCTCCGGTCGAGATCGACGCGGTGATGGAGGGTGGGGCGGTGAGCGTGGTCGAGCAGTCGCGCAATCCCGCCTTCTCGGTGGGCGACCTGGTCGTCGGTCAGACCGGGTGGCAAAGTCACAGCCTGTCGGATGGCAAAAACCTGCTGCCTGTGCCCAAGGATTTGCCCAGCCCGTCGTTGGCAGTGGGGGTGCTGGGCATGCCCGGCATCACCGCCTACATGGGGCTCATGCATATCGGCCAGCCCAAGGCTGGCGAAACGTTGGTGGTGGCCGCAGCATCGGGCGCCGTAGGGTCGGTCGTCGGCCAGATCGCCAAACTCCACGGTTTACGCGTCGTCGGGGTGGCAGGCGGTGTCGATAAATGCCGCTACGTCATCGACGAACTGGGCTTTGATGACTGCATCGATCACCGCAGCGAACATTTTGCCGAGCAATTGAGCGAAGCCTGTCCCAGTGGCATCGACATTTATTTCGAACTGGTGGGCGGCAAGGTCTTCGAAGCGGTCATTCCTCTGCTCAATGAGCATGCCCGGGTGCCACTGTGCGGACTGATCGCGCAATACAACGCCCAACGGCTGCCCGACGGCCCCAATTACTTGCCCCTGCTGATGCGGACGCTGTTGACCAAACGGGCGCGGGTTGAGGGCTTCATCGTCTATGAAGCGTATTACCATCGCCTGGATGAGTTCATGCAGGCCATGGTGCCTCTGGTCAAGGAGGGCAAAGTCAAGTTTCGCGAGGATGTCGTGGAAGGCCTTGAACATGCGCCGGACGCTTTCATTGGCATGCTGGAGGGAAAGAACTTCGGCAAGCTGGTGGTCAAGGTGTCCTGAGCGTTTGACGCTTGTCAGAGGCGCGGGTATAAACCGCGTCTCGTGTTTTCGTGAGATTTTTCCTCGATGAGCTTCAGCCCCCTGATTCGCCAATTGATCGACTCCCTGCGCATTCTGCCCGGTGTCGGTCAGAAAACCGCCCAGCGCATGGCGTTGCAGTTGCTCGAACGCGACCGCAGTGGCGGATCGCGTCTGGCGCAGGCCCTGAGTCAGGCCATGGAGGGCGTGGGCCATTGCAAGCAGTGCCGTACGCTGACCGAAGATGAACTCTGCCCACAATGTGCCGATGTCCGTCGCGACGACACGCTGCTGTGTGTGGTGGAAGGGCCGATGGACGTTTATGCCGTCGAGCAGACCGGCTACCGGGGGCGGTACTTCGTGCTCAAGGGGCATTTGTCGCCGCTGGACGGGCTGGGGCCGGAGGCCATCGGGATTCCGCAATTGATGGCACGGATCGAAGAGCAGGGCTCGTTTCGCGAAGTCATCCTGGCGACCAACCCGACCGTGGAAGGCGAGGCCACCGCTCACTACATCGCCCAGATGCTCACCGACAAGGGCCTGGTGACCTCCCGCATCGCCCACGGCGTGCCGCTGGGAGGCGAACTGGAACTGGTGGATGGCGGCACGCTGGCCCACTCCTTCGCGGGGCGCAAACCCATCAAGCTTTGAGCGGCACACGGCGCACTGCGCCGAATGGGCGCGTGGCGATCGTCCCGTGAGGGCCTGAATTCAAAACCGTGTCAGACAGAAGGTCGGGATCTCCATCGCTTCCAGCCGTTGTGAGCCGCCCAGTTCCGGCAGGTCGATGATGGCGGCGGCTTCATGCACCTTGGCCCCCATTCGACGAATGAGGTTGGCAGCGGCTATCAGCGTCCCGCCGGTCGCGATCAGGTCATCGAACATCACCACTGAGTCGCCATCGCAGAGGCTGTCGGCGTGGACCTCAAGAAACGCTTCGCCGTACTCGGTTTGGTACCCTTCCGCCAGCACGTCGGCCGGCAGCTTCCCCTGCTTGCGAAACAGCACCAGCGGCCGGTTGAGTTCGTAGGCAATGATCGAACCGATCAGAAAGCCCCGTGCGTCCATGGCGCCGACGTGGGTGAAATCCGACTCGATGTAGCGGTGCACGAAGCTGTCGATCACCAGTCGCAGCGCTTTGGGCGACTGAAACAGCGGCGTGATGTCGCGAAAGATCACGCCTGGCTTGGGAAAGTCCACCACCGGGCGGATCAGGGATTTGAAGCTGAATTCGTCGAAGATCATCGAAGCGGTCCTGGGCAGGCGGCACAAAGAGCGTAGTTTAAGCCTGCCCGGACCGGACTGTCATATCAGCTTTCCAGCGAACCGCCTGCCAGCGCGCAAAGCTGGATGGGGTCAAGGATATGGACTTCCTTGCCTTCGGCGGCGATCAGTTCGTTCTGCTGAAACCGGGTAAACACACGCGACACGGTCTCCACCGCCAGCCCCAGGTAGTTGCCGATTTCGTTGCGCGACATGCTCAGGCGGAACTGATTGGCGGAAAAACCGCGGGCGCGGAAGCGGGCTGACAGATTCACCAGAAAGGTGGCGATGCGTTCATCGGCGGTCTTTTTCGACAGCAGCAGCATCATCTGCTGATCGTCACGGATTTCACGGCTCATGACCCGCATGAGCTGGCGACGCAACTGCGGCAATTGCACCGACAATTCGTCCAGTCGCTCGAAGGGGA
This sequence comes from Pseudomonas sp. GD03842, assembly GCF_029841165.1. Taxonomy (NCBI): domain Bacteria; kingdom Pseudomonadati; phylum Pseudomonadota; class Gammaproteobacteria; order Pseudomonadales; family Pseudomonadaceae; genus Pseudomonas; species Pseudomonas sp. GD03842. Next base: position 241,400 of record NZ_JAOCEA010000002.1, read on the forward strand.
TTTCGCATACCGATGTCGTCTCCATCGCCTGCGCCGAAACCGGGTAGGCCTCGGCGTCCATCCCCGACAGGCCGACCAGCTCGCTGGGCAAGTGGAAGCCGGTCAGTTGCTCTTCGCCGCCATCGCTCAGGCTGAAGGTTTTCAAGGCGCCGGAACGTACGGCGTAGACCGAATCGAATGCGTCGCCCTGGCGGAACAGAAAGTCGCCTTTCTTCAATGGCCGACCGCGTTTGACGATTTCGTCCAGTGCGTCCATGTCTTCCAGGTTCAGGGACAGCGGGAGGCACAACGGGGCCAGGCTGCAATCCTTGCAGTGAGCCTGGGTATGAGCACGCAGTTTGACTGGCTCAGACATCGGGTAATTCCTTGTGAGAAAACACACATTAGTCGTAAGGGTAGCGCAGGGTCTGTCCTTGCGACCAGCACGCGCCCTCCGTGGTGTGAAATTGATTCCTGCCGTCTTTGCGGGTATTCCCTAGATGACTCGGGAAAAGCGCTGACGGTTTTGTAAGTCGAGATAAGCGTCGAATGCCATGCACACCGAGCGCACCAGCAGGCGCCCGGCAGGCGTCACGCGGATGCCCTGGGCATCCAGCTGAATGAGCCCGTCTTTGGCCATCGTCAGCAACTTCGGCCAGGCCTCGTTGAAGTAATCGCGGAAGACGATGCCAAAGGCGGCTTCGATCGGTGCGAAGTCCAGCGCGAAATGGCAGATCAATCGGGAGATCACGGTGCGCCGGATACGATCGTCGAGGGTGCACATCAACCCCCGTTTGGTGGCCAGCTGATCGGTGCCGATCACGTTTTGATAATCGGTCAGGTCACTGCTGTTCTGAGCGTAGAGGTCGCCGACCTGACTGATGGCCGACACACCCAGCCCGATCAGGTCGCAGTGCCCATGGGTGGTGTAGCCCTGGAAGTTGCGCTGCAGCGTGCCTTCTTCCTGAGCGATCGCCAGATCGTCGTCGGGCAACGCGAAGTGATCCATCCCGATGTAGCGATACCCTGCGCCGGTCAATTGCTCGATGGTGCGCTGCAGCATTTCCAGCTTGTGCTCGGCGTTCGGCAGTTGCGCACTATCGATACGCCGCTGTGGCATGAAGCGCTCCGGCAAGTGCGCGTAATTGAATACCGACAGCCGATCGGGCTGCAGGGCAATGACCTCGTCCACCGTGCGGGCAAAGCCTTCCGGCGTTTGCAGGGGCAGACCGTAGATCAGGTCGATGTTGACCGAACGAAACTGCAAAGTGCGGGCGGCTTCGATGATGGCCCGGGTCTCGGCCAGGCTTTGCAGGCGATTGATGGCCCGTTGCACCAGCGGGTCCAGATCCTGCACGCCCAGGCTTACGCGATTGAAACCCAGCTCCCGCAGCAGGCCCATGGTCGACCAGTCCGCCTCGCGTGGGTCGATTTCGATGCTGTAGTCGCCGGAATGCGCATCGAGCAGCGTGAAATGCTTGCGCAGGTGGCCCATCAACTGGCGCAGCTCGACATGGCTCAAGAAGGTGGGGGTGCCGCCGCCGAAATGCAGTTGCTCCACCACCTGCCCCTTGCCGACGTGGCCGGCAATCATCTGGATTTCCTGTTCCAGGCGCTGGAGGTAGACCTGCGCCCGGCCTCGATCCTTGGTGATGACCTTGTTGCAGGCGCAGTAATAGCAAATGTTGGCGCAGAACGGGATGTGCACGTACAGCGACAGGGGCCGATCCGCTTTGCGGCTCTCGCGCAAGGCGTGCAGAAGATCGAAGGCGCCCACCTGAGGGTGAAATTGCACAGCGGTGGGGTAGGACGTGTAGCGCGGCCCGGTCAGGTCGTGGCGGCGGATGAGGTCAAAGTCCCAACGGAGGTCGTCGAGCATGCGGGGGTTCCCGGAAAGGTGGGCGGTAAAGGCAGTCTACCCACCTCGCAACTGACGACTATTGATCTGCGTCAATGCCGCCGAGGGCATCGACGCTTCTTCATCTGGAGGCTGCGACGCTCGATCGGGGCATCCAGTGCGCGCCCACGTTCTGCTTACAGCCCGTTCCGTCGCTTCTGCGCCAGCACATGCCGGACACCTTCGGCCATCAGCACCATGACGCCCAGCCAGATCGGCAGGTAGGTCATCCACTCGTCCCGGCCGATGGTTTCGCCCAGCAACAGGGCCACACCCACCAATAACACCGGCTCGACGTAGCTGAGCAGCCCGAACACGCTGAACGCCAGCAGGCGGCTGGCGAGGATGTAACTGACCAGCGCCAGCGCGCTGATAGCGCCGAGAATCGGGATCAACAGGTAAAAGCGCGGCTGCGCTTCGACGATGCCGGGATCACCCTTGACGATGAACAGCAACGCCGCCGGCAGAATCAGCAGCATGTCCCACCACAGGCCGCCGAGGTGATCGGTCTGGCATCGGCGTCGCAGGATGAAATACAGCGGATAACCCAGACAGACCAGCAGCGTCTCCCAGGAAAAGGTGCCCAAGCGCAGCAGCTCGTTGCCGACGCCCACCAACGCGCAGCAGGCCGCGATTTTCTGCAAATGGGACAGCCGCTCGCCGTACACCACGCGCCCGGTGAGGATCATGGTTAGGGGCAAAAGGAAGTAGCCCAGGGAGACCTCAAGGCTGCGCCCGTGGAGCGGCGCCCACAGAAACAGCCACAACTGCACCCCCAACAAGCTCGCCGACAACGCCATTGCGCCGAGCAGCGCGGGCGTCTGGCGAATGCGCGCGCCCAACGCCCGGACCCGCTTCCAGTCGCCGCTGGAAAGCATGAAAACGGTCACGCAGGGCAAGGTGAGCAGCATGCGCCAGCCGAAAATTTCTTCTCCACTCAAGGGTTTCATCCATGAGGTGTAGTAGTACATGACCGCGAAGAGGCAGGAGGCCATGACCGATAGCGCAACACCCTTGTACACAGGGGCTCCTTGGTTCGGTTCGATATTGATCAGTGAGGTTCGAGGCCCACCGCGTGCTCTGGCGGCCCGCTGGCGAGGCGCGCGCAGTTTAACGCAAGGCCGGTCCGGCGTTGGGCTGTGTTCTGTTAAACCCGACTCCGGCTGGCAGTAAACGATGCACGTTTGGCAGAGAACGAGACCGCGTGCCGATTGAGCGAACAATGCCCCTGCTCGACACTTGTCCTCAACGCGCCGACCCGACGCGACCCACCGAGGAATACGCCATGACCCAAGCCATCGCCGGCATCAACATCCCGGACAGTGCCCTGGCTCGCGCCACCACCGACTATATTCGTGACGAAGAAGACGACCTGCTGTTCAACCACTCCCGCCGTGTGTTTCTGTGGGGCGCGTTGACCGGTGAGCGCAAAGGCCTGAAGTACGACGCCGAGCAGCTGTACGTCGGCGCCATGTTCCACGACTTGGGGCTGGTCAAGAAACACAGCAGCCCCGACCTGCGTTTCGAGGTCGACGGCGCCAACGCCGCGCGCACTTTCGCCCAGTCGTTCGGCTTGTCAGAAGGGGACTTGGAGCAGATCTGGTTGTCCATTGCGCTGCACACCACGCCAGGTGTTCCCGAGCATTTGCGACCGAACGTGGCCCTGGTCACTGCAGGCGTGGAAATGGATGTACTGGGCATCAACTACCACCAGTTCAGTGATCAGCAGCGCGAGGTGGTGACCCATGCACACCCCCGTGGCGAGGCCTTCAAGGAGTGCATCCTCTGCGCCTTCGCCAACGGTTTTCGCCATAAACCGGATACCACGTTCGGCACGGTCAACGCCGACGTACTGGTCGATGAAGAGCCCTCGTTCAAGCCGCTGAACTTCGTCGAGATCATTCGCAAGTCGCCCTGGAAGGCTTGAAGGGTACACGGGGGGGCATCGCGACCGGCTGTGGGTCGGTCGCAGCCTTGCCGGCCAGGTTGGCGGGCAGAAGCTGAGGCCTTTGTGAGGGCATCCTTCTCGACTTTCCCGCTTCGGCATCTCGCCAACCTTTGTTACGCTGCCTTTTTGCCCGCTCATGAGGAGCGGCATGCAAGTAAAGGGAGCGGCAATGACTTCCATTGGCACCGCGGCGCCGGTCGTGCCGGGGCGGCTGGAGCAGTATTCCACCCGCGTGGCGTTTTTCATCGCCGGTTTCAGCCTTTCCGCCTGGGCACCGCTGGTGCCTTATGCCAAAGCACGGCTCGCACTGGATGATGCCAGCCTTGGCTTGCTGTTGCTGTGTCTGGGGATCGGCTCGATTCTTTCCATGCCCCTGGCGGGCGCACTGACCGTACGCTACGGCTGCCGACGCATGATTCTGTGGGTCGGCTGTCTGGCCTGCCTGTGCCTTCCGCTACTGGCGACGGTGACCACATTGCCGTTGATGGTGGCGACACTCTTTGTGTTCGGTGCGAGCATGGGTGTGCTGGACTGTGTGATCAACTTCCAGGCGATCATCGTCGAGCGGGCCAGTGGCAAGACCATGATGTCGGGCTTCCATGGCCTGTTCAGTTGCGGGGGCATTGCAGGCGCTGCGGGCGTTTCGGCTTTGCTGAGCGTCGGTGTCTGGCCGTGGCTGACCATGGTGCTGGTGTCGCTGCTGATCGGCGTTGCGCTTTATAAGGCCTATCCCCACCTGCTCGGCTACGGCAGCGAGGCGGGCGGTCCGGTGTTCGCGATCCCCCAGGGCGTGGTGCTGTTCATTGGCCTGCTGTGTTTCACGGTCTTCCTGACCGAAGGCGCGATGCTGGATTGGAGTGCCGTTTTCCTGAGTGCACAGCGCGGCGTCGAACCGTCCTATGCGGGCTTTGGCTACGCAGTGTTCGCCTTGGCGATGACCCTTGGCCGATTGGGCGGCGACCCGATTGTCCGGCGGTTGGGCCCCCATCGGATCATCCTGTTCGGTGGTTTCTGTGCGGCAGCGGGCATGGCCGTCGCCACGCTGGTTGCCCATTGGCAAGTGGCGTTGCTCGGGTACGCGCTGGTCGGGATTGGTTGTTCCAATATCGTTCCGGTGTTCTACAGCGCGGTCGGGCGCCAGAAGACCATGCCCGAGAACGTTGCCGTCCCGGCCATTACCACGTTGGGGTACCTCGGTATCCTCATGGGGCCGGCCGGTATCGGTTTCGTTGCCCACCTGAGCAGCCTAGACGTGGCATTCATGATCCTGGCCGTCATGCTGCTGGGGGTGGCTCTCAGCGGGCGGTTCTTGCGGGTGTGACCGGCCTGCTGCAAGCCGGCGACGCGCACCTGCTGCAGCGTGCCGATGCTGCTAGGGGACCATTGCGAACCCGACGCCAAACCGGTTCCATGCGTTGATGGTGGCGATGGCCAGGGTGATGTTGACCACCTCCGCTTCGCTGTAGTGCTCCAGCAGCGCTTCATACTGATCCTGAGGCGCGTGATGGGTCGACAGTTGCGTGAGGCTTTCGACCCAGGCGAGTACTGCCTTTTCCTTGGCATCGAAGAAGGGGGTTTCTGCCCAGACGCTCAGGGTCTGCAAGCGGGTTTCCGTTTCGCCGGCCTTGCGCGCGTCGTTGGCGTGCATGTTGACGCAATAGGCACAGCCGTTGAGTTGCGAGGCGCGCAGGCGGATCAGTTCCATGAGTGAGTGGTCGAGGCCGGTGCGGGCCAAGGCGGTCTCCAGGCCTACCATGGCTTTGTAGGCTTCCGGTGATTTCTGTGCCCAGGCGATGCGTGCGTTCATGGGGTTCACTCCATTCAAAAAGGTAGGAAATGTCGTTTGACGTGGCGCTACCTTACGCTGGGCGGGCGGCGCGCCGAATAGCCAATGGCACGGGATTACGGGAGACCAATTGCCCGTCCGTCCCCCCATGGCGCGCATGCGAGCCAACACGTTTCATGAACGCCGTCGCCACGTTTCGCGCCTTGCCGCTCAGGCTCATCGCTTTAGCATGTGGCCAACAATCATAAGGAGTGACCCATGTTTGCCGGATTCCAGAAAGACCTGCGCCTGGTCAATGGCGTGCGGATTGCCTACCGCATCGGTGGCCATGGCCCTGGTCTGTTGCTGCTGCACGGGCATCCCCAGACCCACGTCATCTGGCACAAGATCGCCGAGCGTCTCAGTCAGCACTTCACGGTGGTGGCGGCGGACTTGCGTGGTTACGGAGACAGCGACAAGCCCTTGGCCACCGACGACCATTCCAGTTATTCCAAGCGTGAAATGGGGCGTGACATGGTGGCGCTGATGCGCGAGCTGGGCCTGCCGACCTTTTCGATCCTGGCCCATGACCGGGGCGCCCGGGTCGCGCACCGGCTGGCGCTGGACCATGAGCAGGCCGTCACGCGCATGGCCTTGCTCGACATCGCGCCCACGCTGGCCATGTACAGCCAGACCAACGAGGCTTTCGCCCGAGCGTATTGGCACTGGTTCTTCCTGATTCGCCCGGCGCCGCTGCCTGAAACCTTGCTCGAGGCCAACCCCGAGCAGTACGTGCGCAGCGTCATGGGCACACGCAGTGCGGGGCTTACCCCATTCACCGATCAGGCCTTTGCCGAATATGTGCGCTGTGCCCGCTTGCCAGGCGCCGCGCGTGGCGTCTGCGAAGACTACCGCGCCAGCGCCAGCATCGATCTGGATCACGACCGCGCCGACCTTGCTGCCGGTCACCACCTGCAACTGCCTTTGCTGGTGCTGTGGGGCGCGGAAGGCACGGTGGGCCAATGCTTCGACCCGCTCAAGGAGTGGCGACAGGTCGCCAGCGATGTACAGGGCAAGGCGCTGCCGGGCGGCCATTACCTGGCAGAGGAGATTCCTGACGCGTTACTGGCCGAAGTGCTGCCCTTTCTGGTGTGAGCAGCGAGGTCACGCCTTGCACGGGGGCGATCATCGACAGGTATCCGGGCCCAGCATTCTTCTGGCCAGCAACCGCTCCCGCACCTTGTCGTACACCAGGTTGAACACCATCGTGTACGGCAGGAACGACAGCAGCAGCCCGATATCCAGCATGAACGCCTCCAGCAAACTGATCGAAAGCCACCAGGCAGCGAGCGGCACAACGGCGACCACCAGCCCGGCTTCGAACGCGATGGCATGCAGCGCCCGTACCTTCACGGTCATTGGAAACCCGAGCCGGGCGCGCAAGCGATCGAAGCTGGCGTTGAACACCATGTTCCACAGCATCGCAAGGGTGGAAATCATGACCGTCATCGCGCCCATCTTGCCCAGTGGCTGATCGAAGACCCAGGCCAGGGCAGGCGCGAACAGCAGCACGCCGATGAGTTCAAACAGCGCGGCATGGAAGGCGCGCTCTTTGAGCGACTTGGTGGGCGTCGTCGGTGTCTCGGTTGAGTGCACGGGCATGGGTCGGATTCACTGTTTGGCTGGGCAGGGCTGCATTGTCGCGGTGCAGTCGGCTACAGTGAAAATCGTTACCATCGGAAAAACCGATGGACCTGCCAAGGATCTCTCATGAGCTATTCACCGGAGGCGCTCGAAGCCTTTGCCCAAGTCGTCGCCCTCGGGTCGTTCAGTGCGGCGGCCCGACGGCTCGGCAAGAGTCAGTCGACCATCAGCGAAGCGATTTCCCGGCTGGAGATCGACTTGGGTGTCACCCTGTTCGATCGTTCGTCGAAGCAGCCGACCCTGACGGAGGCGGGCAGGGCGCTGGAAGACCGTATCACCGATGTGCTGGTGTCCTCCGACAAATTGCGGCGGGCGGCAGGCCGGTTGGTGGAGGGCGTCGAGTCGCGCTTGACCCTGGTGCTCTCGGATGCCAACCAATTCGCCGAATTCGAAGCGCGCATGACCGAGCTCGATCAGCGTTTTCCCGACATTGAGCTGGAGTGCGTGTTCGCCGAACACGGCGATGCGATCAACCTGATTCAGACCGGGCGCGCCACGCTGGGGCTGTTGTCCGCGCAACCCGGTTACCCCCCGGAAATCGGCTATGCGACGATCGTCGAGCGCGCGGACTTTGGCTTGTTCGTTTCCCATGGGCATCCGTTGGCCGGCGAGCCGCAGGTGGATTATCGGCAACTGGCCAAGCATCGCGCGTTGCGGCTGAACACGCTCCTTGACGAGTGCGTCACCACCGATGACCTGCCAGAGGGGGCGCAACGGACTTGGTCAGCGCCCAATTACCTGTTGTTGATGGACATGGCCGTTTTCGGTTTTGGGTGGTCGGCTCTGCCGCGCTGGCTGGTGCGAAGTTACGCCCAGGGCCGCTTGAAAGAGTTGCAGGTCCCCGGCTGGCCGCGCAGTTCGGCGGTCGACGTGATCTGGTCGCGGCAAAAAAGCCCGGGCCCTGCTGCGGCGTGGTTGCTGGACACCTTGCTGGAAGGGCGGGGGGACTACTGAGCAGCGGAGCACCCAGGCCATGGGACGGCTGCGCAGCCGATGGAAGCTGGTTTCGCGGCGGGCCGCCACTTCAATCATCACCCCCTTCCAGCACAAAGCCGTCGGGCATTTCCTGCGCGTATTCACTGACCACCTCGCGGGTCAGGCTGACGATGTCCTCCACCCGTTCCATTCCGGCGCCCGTGCGCCAACTGGCGACGATATCCATCTGCGGCGGCAGTGGCACGTTGTCGATCAGGGTCAGTACCCCTTGCGCCAATTCGCCACGGACCAAGGCGACCGGCAAGGCGCCGATGCCGAAGCCGTCACGCACCAAACGGGTGATGGCCGATGCCGAGTTCACGCAATTGATGCGCGGTGTGATGATGTCGGCGGTGTGTAGCATGTTAAGGATGTCCTGATGCGGCCGGGAGTTGCGTGAGAAGGTCACGATACGCGCCTGGGCGATTTCCTCGAGCGTCACGTCGGCGCGGTCGAACGTCGACCCGGCGGGCACGACCCATTGCAGGGGATAGCGCGCCAATCGCGCATTGCGCACGGCGTCGAAGCGCAGCACGTCGGTCTGGAAAATGATGTCTTGATAGCCCTTTTCCAGTTGCATGCACAGATTGCTGGCGGTCTCGGCGGTCAGCTCGATTTCCAGGTTCGGGTAACACTTCATCAGCCGTGTTACCAGCGGGCTGAGCCAAGTGTGTATCACCGTATCCATGGCGCCGATGCGGATCCTGCCGCGCACTTGGGTGGGGTCATTGATCGCCGCTTTCATGCTTTGCATCGTGTCCATGATGTGTTCGGCGTACTCCAACACCCGCACACCCTCGGTGGTCAGGGAGACGCCCTTGGAGTCGCGGACGAACAGCCTCACGCCCATTTCGTCCTCCAGCGCGGCGATCCGGCTGGAGATAGACGCCTGGGTGCTGAACAGCTTCTCTGCCGTGAGCCGGAAGCTTTTCAGCCGAGCGACCCAGACAAAGGTTTCCAGAAACTTGAGGTTCACCGAGCGTTTTCCTTGAGCGATTGAGCGGTGCCGAACGGGGCAGGGGGCCGAAGAGCCCACCGCGAACGGCGATCATCAGTCAGGGAAAAAGCAGGTTACATGCCAGTGAAACAATGGAAATTCTGATCGGGCGCCACGGTTTTATTTGTTGGACGCCCGATCAAATCCGTGCGAGCAGCTATTTCACCAGGCGTAGCGCAGGTCGGGAGCGCTGTGCCTGATGTTGCTGACGGACGATGTCCTGCATCCTCAGGTTCAGTTCCTCGGTGGCTTTGAGCAGTTGGCGTAGGGCTTCGAGCAGGGTCTTCTGGCCATGAATGTCCAGATCGTGCCGGGATCCGGCAATGCTCTCCAGCAGGCTGGTCAGGCTTTGAGTCAATTCGTCGATTGGTTCCATCGCAGCGTTCCGTGTCATTGGAAGGTAAAGCCGTCGAGACGCTGTTTGAGCGCCACCGCGATCTGTGCCAGTTCTTCGCTCGCCGCCCGGGTCTGGTCGGCGCGCACCGAGGACTGCATGGAGAGGTCGCGAATGCGGATGATGCTGCGATCCACGTCCTTGGCCACCAGCGCTTGTTGCTCGCACGCAGTGGCGATCAGGGTGTTGCGCTCATCGATGCGGTTCACCGAGGTGGTGATGCCCTGCAGCGCCGCGTTGGCGGACACCGCCTGTTCCCGCGTCTGAGCAGCCTGGGTCGCACTGTCGGTCAAGGCTGTGACGGTTTCGCGGGTGCCACTCTGGATGTGGCCAATCATGCGCTCGATGTCCATCGTCGAAGTGCTGGTGCGATGGGCCAGCGAGCGCACCTCATCAGCGACTACGGCAAAGCCGCGACCGGCTTCGCCTGCACGCGCCGCTTCGATGGCAGCGTTGAGCGCCAACAGGTTGGTCTGCTCGGCAACGGAGCGAATCACCTCAAGTACTTTGCTGATTTCGAGCGTGTTGCTCGCCAGCACACCGGCACGCTCGGAAGCGCCGCTGACGCTGCTGTCCAAGCGGGTGATCGCGCCCAGCGTGGCGTTGAGTTCCTGCTGGCCGTCCTGGGCCAGGTGCAACGAACTTCTGGACTCATCGGACGTGCTCAAGGCATTGCGCGCGACTTCGTCGACGGCCTGGCTCATCTCGGTGATGGCGGTGGCAGCCTGCTCGATTTCGCTGTTCTGGGCTTGCAGATCGGTGTTACTGCTGTTGACCAGCGCACTGAGTTCCTCCGCAGCGGCGGAAAGCTGCGCTGCGGCGTGGTAGACACCCGACAGCGTGCCGCTGAGGTTGTCGCGCATGACGACCACCGCTCGCAACAATTGAGCCGCCTCATCCTGCTCTTCGATGTGCACTGACGTCGCCCGCAGATCGCCCTGCGCAATCTGTTCGGCAAACGTCAGCGCCTGGGACACGGGCTGAGCGATGCTGCGCGTCAAACTGTGTGCGATGAGCGCTGCACCCAGTGTGACCACAATGATCACTCCCAGCGTGACCTGCAGTGACATCCGGTAAGCCGCGGCTCCCGACTCACTGGCGGCCTGTTGAGAGGCGTCATTCATACGCTCCAGTTCGCCCAGCGCATCACTCATCTGCTGCGCGAGGGTGGTCAGCTCGTTTTCGATGAATGCCTGCGCCTGCGTCGCGTGGCCTTGCGCCAGTTCATCATGCACCTTGAGCGCGCCCGCTCGATACTGATCGAACAGCGTGCCGACACGGTTGAAGATCTGCCCCTCGTGCTCGGTGGAAATCAACGGACGGTAGGTATCTTGCGCGGTCTTGAAGTCGCGGATGTCGTCCATCAGCAGTTGATAGTTCTTGGCCAGTGCCGCTTCGTTGGTCGAGACCAGCAAGCGCAGGGTGCTCAAGCGCGCCTTGGCCACCGCGAGAATGATGTCATCGCCAAAGGCAATGCCCGGCAGGGCATCTTGTTCGATCACCAGACTCGCCTGACGAATCATTTTGGCTTGATACATGGCAAAGGCACCCACCCCGATCAGCGCGAGGATCACCAGTGCAAAGCACAGTCGAATACGTGTGGCGAATTTGAAACGTCTGAGCATCATTGAATGTTCGTCCCCAGTGAACGGCAAGTCCCGTCACGGGGTTTTACCGTGTAAGCGGTAGGTTTTAACCGGGGCGTCACCTCGGGGACAAACGAAAACAGCTTGCGGATAACAATAAAGGCGCCAGTGATCCGTTCTAGATGGAACTTGAACCGCGTTTCATTGGGTACCGGACGGGGAGATCCCTCGTTCGATCCGATAACTTCCCGGCGACATCGAAAACCATCGCTCACAGGCTTTATTGAAGGCGCTCTGGTTTTTGAATCCGATGCAGTAAGCCACTTGTTTCAGACTCAGATCGGTATTTAGAAGCAAATGACGACTGTGTTGCTGGCGTACCTCGTCCAGCACTTTATGAAAACGCTGACCTTCTTTTTCCAATGCGCGGGATAACTGATGCGCAGACATCTCCATGCCTTGAGCCACCTCTTCGAGCGCCAGCGTCTTGCCCTGGAGCAAGTACTGGAGGATGAGCTGCCTGAGGCGTGTCGTGATCACCGCCGCTTGCCATTCGCGATGGCGTCGTCGCAGGTATTCGTCATGGATCTGCTGCAGTGACGGGTCGAAGGTCGCCACCGGCAATTCGCCATCGCAGCGGCGGAAGGTCAGCGATGTGACCGGGGCGGAAAACTTCAGGTTGGTGCCGAACAGTCGCTCCAGTTGACGCTTGTCTGTGGGTTCGCGGTAGCTGAATTCGGCCTGGATCGGCTCGATACGAGCCTTGGGCGCCAGCCAGTGCAGCAAGCCAAGCGTGAGGGCGGCCACCGCGTCGATGAAAGCCCGCGGCAGCGCCGTGTTGCATGGGCTGGTGGACAATCCGGCAATCTTCATCGCCGTCGGGTGAACGTCCAGGAACAGGCTGAAGCCGCTGCCGATCAGGGTGTGGTGCTCGGCGATCCGGGCCAGCGCGTCGTGCAGCGTTGGGCACGACATGATCGCGTAGCCCAAGACCCCCAGGTGCCCGGGGTGCGCGCTGTGATACGCCAGCAGACCGATATCCTCGTTGCCAGTCTGCAGGTGCGCGCGGGAAAAGAATTCGGTGAGCTCGTTCATCGGTACATGGGGAGGCGGCGGCAACTCATGCGCCTGCTCCGGCGAATGAACAAGATGGTGCTCAACACCTTTTTCGACGTGACAAATAGCGTCGATAAACGCTTGCGCGAAAACCGGAGAGATACTCTGCATGGTCATTCCGTATCGTGATCGGTCGGCCGGTGACGGTGTTGTTATAAGGCCTGGTTTGTTGACTGATTGCTCAGGATTTAAGAAGGAAAGTTGCGTGGTGAATCGAAGAGGTCATGCGCTCCCTGAAAGATACATTTAGCGGTCGATATAAGCCGGATCTGGAACCAACTACTGGCCATCCCTCTACAGCGAGTCCTAGTTTCCGGCCCCTACACTAGCGAATGGATAGCAAGTGTAAAGTGAATATGATTATCGCGTCACTCATTGCCCTCCAAATGAAGGGGAGACGATGAACGGTGCTGAACAGATTTTCTTATAGGGCATAGCGGTTTTTTCCCGTTGGACGGCATGCAGCGGTCTGCCGAAAGATGCTCGGCGACACGAGAAAGGCACGACGCCGCGTCGGTAGACACCGATGCAATCCACGCGCCAAGCCTTCAGGGTCGCGGTGTTCAGGCGCCCGACCTCATTCATTAGCTGCGCTCTGCCAAGCAGTCGGTCGACACCGCTGCGCGCTCACGGGAAGAGGCTTCAATGACCCATAACAATCAGAAATACGTCTGTGCATTGATCTTTGGCAGCGTCACGCTGACACAGGGCATCACCGCCCACGCCGATTTCGTTGCCGACAGCAAAGGCGAACTGGAAGGCCGCAATTTCTACTTCAATCGTGACTTCCGTCAGGAGGGTGCTCGCGACAAGGCGGAGGAATGGGCCCAAGGGCTTCTGCTGCGTCTGCGATCGGGTTACACCGCAGGCACCGTAGGAGTTGGGCTGGACGCGCTGGGCATGGTGGGGTTGAAGCTCGATTCGGGTGACGGCACGGCGGGCACCGGCTTGCTGCCTGCGGACCGCTCATCCGGTGGCTCCCAGGACGACTACGCCAAGTTGGGGCTGACCGCCAAGATGAAAGCCTCGAAAACCGAGCTGAAGGTTGGCTCGTTGTTTTTCAAGGACCCGGTGATCAACGCCAACGACACCCGCCTGTTGCCGCAAACCTTTCGCGGTGGGCTGCTGACCTCACAGGAACTGGCCGGCCTCACGTTGAACGCAGGCCATATCGACCGCATCAAGGCCAACAGCTCGAGTGACTTCACCGAGATGACCGGCAATCGCATCGGCGGCACCAGCAACAGTTTCAATTTCGGCGGAGGTGATTATCAGGTCACGCCGCAACTGACGCTGAGCGCTCACTATGGGCAACTGGAAAACGTCTATCAGCAGTACTACGGCGGGCTGATTCATGTATTGCCCCTCGGCACGGGCCAGAGCCTGAAATCGGACATCCGCTACGCCAGCAGTCGCGAGGACGGATCTTTCCGCGCCCTGGACAACACGGCATTCGGGTCAATGTTCACCTACCGACTCACCGCACATGCCTTTGGCGTCGGCTACCAGCGAATGAACGGCGATGACCCCTTTCCGTACATCGCGGGCAGTGATCCCTATCTGGTCAACTTCATTCAGATCGGTGATTTCGCCAATGCCCGGGAGCGCTCCTGGCAGTTGCGCTATGACTACGATTTCGCGGCGTTGGGGCTGCCCGGCCTGACGTTCATGAGCCGGTATGTGTCGGGCGACAACGTCGAACGTGCGGCAGGCGGCGAGGGCAAGGAGTGGGAACGCAACACGGACATCGGGTATGTGGTGCAAAGCGGGGCGCTGAAGAACCTGGGCGTCAAATGGCGCAACGCGACGGTGCGCTCGAACTTTGGCAATGACCTGGACGAGAACCGGTTGATCGTGAGCTACACCGTCCCGCTTTGGTAAAAGCCGGCGCCGCCCAACCCTCTCCATTTCGCGTGGGCTGTCCAGTCCTCACGCGGCCCATAACCTCGAGAGATTCATCATGCAAACCGCTATCAACCTCTGGCCGCTGCTCGGCGTGCTCGTCATCGTGTTGGGCTTCGTCCTGCGTTTCAATCCCATGCTGGTGGTCGCGCTGGCGGCACTGGCCACGGGCCTTGCGGCGAGCATGCCGCTCGAAACCATCCTCGCCACCATCGGTACCGGCTTCATCAAGACCCGCACCTTGCCGCTGATCATTTTGCTGCCGCTGGCCGTCATCGGTTTGCTGGAGCGGCATGGCTTGCGGCTGCACGCCCAGAACTGGGTCACACGGTTCACCCGACTCACTGCCGGGCGGCTGCTGATCGCTTATCTGTTCGTGCGGGAGAGCACGGCGGCGTTGGGCTTGACCAGCCTGGGCGGGCACCCGCAGATGGTTCGTCCGCTGCTCGCACCGATGGCGGAAGGTGCAGCCGAATCGCGCTTCGGCAAGTTGCCCGACGCCCTGCGCGTCAAGCTGTTGTCCCTGTGTGCCGCCACCGACAACGTCGGGCTGTTTTTTGGCGAAGACATCTTCGTGGCCTTTGGCGCGATCGCCCTGATGCACACGTTCCTGCTGGGATCAGGTATCGACGTGGACCCTATGCACATTGCCTTCTGGGGCATCCCGACAGCGCTGTGCGCGTTCGTGATCCACAGCATCCGCTTGCACCGCTTCGACCTGCGCCTGAATCGCGAACTCAAGGCCCTGCCACGCCCATCCGCCACGTCTGAGGAAGTGTCGTCATGATCCTGTCCATTCAATACTTGTACTGGCTGGCCGGCCTGATCCTGGCGATCACGGCCTTGATGACAGCAGCAGATCGCAGCAACCCCAAGCGCTGGACCACCGGGCTTTTTTGGGGGCTGTTCGCGACTGCTTTTTTGATCGGCGAGCGCCTGCCCGCTGTCTGGGTGGGCGCCGGGGTGCTGCTCATGGCGTTGATCGCGGGATTAGGCGGTGTCGGATTCGGTCGCCACGATAGCCTCCCGGACGCGGCGCGACGCGAAAGTGCAGGGCGCTTGAGGAACAGGTTGTTCGTCCCCGCACTGGCCATTCCGCTGGTGACGGTGGTGGGCGCGGTGGGGCTGAAGGCCATCAAGTTTGGCGACGTCTATCTGCTGGATCCGGCCAACAGCACCTTCGTGTCGTTGGGCATCGGCAGCCTGGTGGCGCTGGCACTGGCCTGTTGGCTCACCCGCGACACCCCGGTCCAGGCCATGCGCGAGTCCCGTCGCCTGACCGAGGCCTTGGGCTGGGCGCTGGTGCTCCCACAAATGCTGGCGATGCTGGGGCTGGTCTTTAACGACGCCGGCGTCGGCAAAGCGGTGGCGCATCTGGCGACCGCGTACATCAACCTGGATGTTCGGCTGATCGCCGTGATGGTGTATGTGCTCGGGATGGCGCTTTTCACCGTCGTCATGGGCAACGGATTCGCGGCGTTTCCGGTGATGACCGGCGGTATCGGCGTACCGGTGCTGGTGGGCATGTACGGGGCCAACCCTGCGGTGATGGCGGCTATCGGCATGTTCTCCGGTTACTGCGGCACGCTGATGACGCCAATGGCGGCGAATTACAACCTCATTCCGGCAGCGCTGCTGGAACTGCCGGACAAATATGCGGTGATCAAGGCGCAGGTTCCCACTGCGCTGGCGATGCTGGTGGCGAACATCGCGCTGCTCTATGGCTTGATGTAAATGCGCCCAAGAGAGGGAAAGGGAAGTTCCGAACGCCCACGTGCAGCGGTGACGAAAGCCCCATCGCAAACGATTGCGACCGCCGGTGGTCTCAGCTTTCGACGAGGCAAACCTCTCTATCTCCGGGTCTTTAGCGGGTCAGGCAGCGATGCCTGACCCGCTTTGCATTGCGAGGCTGACCGCTTTCAGAAAAAAGAGGTTGAATAGTCACAATAATTGTTATTTAAATAACAAAAATAATAGCGCTCGGGCGATTTGGTTTCAGGTCGTCAGAACGTGCACAAGGTAACGACACATGAAAAAGATCGCGGTCATTGGCAGCAACATGGTGGACCTGATCACCTACGTCGATCGGATGCCGGTCCAGGGCGAGACGCTGGAAGCACCGGATTTCGCCATGGGATGCGGCGGCAAGGGTGCCAATCAGGCGGTGGCAGCGGCCAAACTGGGGGCCGACGTGCTGATGTTGAGCAAGGTCGGTGACGATGCTTTCGCCGACAACACCCTCGCCAATTTCCAGCGCCATGGCATCGATACGCTGTTCGTCCAGCGTGTGCCCGGCGTTTCCAGCGGCGTGGCGCCCATCTTCGTGCAGCACGATTCCCACAACAGCATCCTCATCGTCAAAGGTGCCAACGCCCACCTCAAGCCCGCGGATATCGACGCCGCGCACGCCGCGTTGCGCGACTGCTCGCTGATCGTGTTGCAACTCGAAATCGCCTTGGAGACCGTTTACTACGCCATCGACTTTGCCAAGGCGAACGGCATTCCGGTCTTGCTCAACCCTGCGCCCGCCGTCAAAGGCCTGAGCCGCGAACACCTGCTGAAACTCGACTTCCTGATCCCCAATGAAACCGAGTTGGCCCTGATCACCGGCGAGGTAATCGACTCCCTCGAAGCGGCGAGGGCTGCAGCACTGCAATTGACGCGGGACGGCATTCGCCACGTCATCGTGACGCTGGGCGACAAGGGGGCGCTGTACGTGGGCGAGGAGGGCGAGTTCCGCGTCGAGGGTCTCAAGGTGGATGCCCGCGACACCACGGGTGCCGGTGACGCTTTCATCGGCTGCTTCGCGCGTCACTGGAGCGAGGACGGCGACATGCGCCACGCGATGACGCAAGCCGTGGCCTATTCCGCGTGCTCGGTCACCGGGCGAGGCACGCAGAGTTCGTACCCGGACGCCGACGGGTTCGCACGTTTTCTCGACGCCCTGTAAGCCATTCATGAGCCGCCGCACTCTGGCCGGACGTTGGTGGCCGACGGGGTGAGGTCTTTCTGCACTTCACGGAGAACAACAATGACAAAGCCCGCGCTCCAACATTCCCCGGACGGGTTCTACCTGAACCGCACGCCGTGGTTCGCCTTTATCCTGCTGTGCTGCTGCTTCGCGCTGTGGGCAGCGGCGGCGAGCATGAACGACGTGCTGATCGCGCATTTCAAGAAAGCCTTCCTGCTCAGCGATTTCCAGACGGCATTCGTGCAGTCGGCGTTTTATCTGGGCTACTTTTTCGTAGCGATACCGGCGGCCATGGTCGTCAGACGTTTCAGCTACAAGACCACCATTCTCATCGGCCTGCTGCTGTACATGGTGGGCTGCTCGCTGTTCTTCCCGGCGGCGTCGATGGCCAAATACGGCATGTTCCTGATGGCGCTGTTCGTCATTGCCGCGGGACTGTCGTTTCTTGAAACGGCCTGCAACACCTACTCGACCCTGATGGGCCCTCGTGAAACCGGCACCCGTCGCCTGAACATCTCACAGACGTTCCACCCATTCGGCGCCATGGCCGGGGTGTACGTGGGCAGCTTCGTGATGTTCAAGGACACCGACGCCAGCCGCGAACAACTGACTCAGATGAGTGCGTCCGAGGCGGCGATTCAGCAGTTGGAGATGATCCAGTCGACGCTCCTGCCGTACAAATGGATGATCGCGGTGCTGATCCTGATGTTCGTACTGATCGCCTTCACCCGGTTCCCGGCGTGCAAAGGCAACCTCAAGGACATCGCCAAGACAAGCAGCGTGGCGCAAAGCCTGTCTCGCCTGTGGCGTAACCCGCGTTTCACCTTTGGAGTGCTGGCGCAGTTTCTTTACGTCGGGGCGCAAGTGGGGGTTTGGAGTTTCACCATTCGTCTGGCCATGCAGATGGGCGGCATGAACGAGCGCAGCGCGTCGTGGTTCCTGCTGACCACCTTCGCGGCATACTTTGTCGGCAAGATGATCGCTAACCTGTTGATGCGCAAAATGCACCCGGCCAAAGTGCTGGCGATTTACGGCGTGCTGACCATCGTGCTGCTGGCCTACACCATCCTGGTGCCGAACATCAGCGCCGTTTACGCGGCGGTGGGCGTGAGCATTTTCCTCGGCCCCTGCTGGCCGACCATTTACGGCCTGACCATCGACGGCCTGGGCGAAGACACGGGGGTTGGCGGCTCGCTGCTGGTGATGAGCATCGTCGGCGGCGGGGTGATGCCGATCTTCCAGGGCCTGCTGTCCGATGCGACCCATGGCAACATGCAAATCGCCTACAGCGTGCCGCTGCTGTGCTTCGTGGTGATCGTCGCCTACGCGATCAAATGCCTGCGTGATCCGCGCAGCGAAACGGCGCCGGTCGGTGCGGTGACCGCTTCATGAGCACGATCATCTCTCTGTATCCCGAGCTGTTCAGCGGCGTTGAAAAAACGCTGCTGGCGTCTGCCGACTTTCGTGTGCTGATCTGGACCTACCCTAGTGGCGTGAAGGCGCTGGCGTTGGAGAACAATCGCGGCCGTGTGGTGGTGTTGCCGTATCAGGGGCAGATGATCTGGTCGGCGGTGTTCGACGGCTGCGACCTGACCATGCGCAACATGTTCGACCAGCCGCGCCCGACCCCGACGGTCATCGGCACCTACGGCTGCTTCATGTTCCACAGCGGGCTTCTGCGCAACGGCTGCCCGACGCCGGAGGACGATCATCCACTGCACGGCGAAATGCCTTGTGCGCCGATGGACATCGCCTGGCTGGAAGTCGGGTCAGACGCGAGTGGGGCGTTTCTGCGCCTCGGCGGCGAGTGTGAATACGTGATGGGTTTCGGCGATCACTACCGCGCCCGCCCGAGCGTGACAGTGCGTCCGGGCTCGGCATTGTTCGACATCGGCATGGACGTGCAGAACCTGGCGGGCAAGCCAATGGCGCTGATGTACATGGCGCACATGAACTACGCGTACGTCGCCAACGGACGGTTTGTCGAGCCGTTGGGTATTGAAAAGACCAGGGTGCGCAGCAGCGTGCCGGCCCACGTGAAACCGACACCCGCGTGGTCGGCGTACATGGCGGAGTTGACGGAAGATCCTTCGCGTTTGCAGCTGTTGAATACCCCTGAGTGGTACGACCCGGAGATCGTCTGCTTCTTCGACGGGGTAAAGGCGGATGCCAACGGTGACGCGCATTTCCTGCTCACCCATGAAAACGGCGCCGCGTTCTACACCCGCTATAAACCGCAGCAGTTCGATCACGCGGCGCGCTGGATTCTGCACAACGCCGATCAGCAGGTGGCCGCGTTCGTGCTGCCCGCGACCTGCGAGCCGGAAGGGTATCGGGCGGAAAAGGCCAAAGGCAACGTGCGGGAATTGGCGGCCGGGGAGCGCGTGTCGTTCAGTGTGAGAACAGGGTATCTGGCGGCTGGGGAGGTGGGGCAACTGATGGGTGAATTGAAACGCTGATGGCCTCGTCGCGAATGAATTCGCTCCCACAGATTGCCCCGCATTCCGACGATGTCCAGCGCCTTGTAGGAGCGCGCTTGCTCGCGACGTGGTTATGTCAGCTGGCCTATTCGGTACCGATAGACCCTGTCGCGGGCAAGCGCGCTCCTACAGGTCGCCCCGCATCCTGCCTAACGTAGCGGGGCGCTCCTACAGGTCGGCCCGCATCCTGCCTAACGTAGCCTGGCGCTCCTACAGGTCGCCCCGCATTCCGACTAACGATACCCCGCGCCTTGTAGGAGCGCGCTTGCCCGCGACGGGGTTGTGTCCAGCTTGCCCATTCGGTCCCGATAGACCCTATCGCGGGCAAGCGCGCTCCTATAGATGGATATACGGCAGGGTCACACCACCAACTGCGCCCCGTAGCCCTGGATCAAGTCGCGATACACCTTGGGCACTTTCTTGTCGCTGACCACTACATGAAAAGCATCCAGCGTAGCGAAATGCGCCGTGCGCACAGCGTCGAACTTGGAGTGGTCGGCCAGCAACATGCAGTGGCGTGCCTGACGCAGGACCTTTTGCTTGACCTCGACCTCGTTGAAGTTGAAGCAAGTGACACCAAACTGGTCGCTGACTCCAGCCGCTGAAACGAATGCCCATGTCAGGCGAATGCCGTCCAGGATGCTCGCCTCGCTGTGGTGTTCGAAGACCTGATTCTTGCGGTGGAAGCTGCCGCCGCACAACACGATGTTGCAGTTGGGTTTCTGTTGGAGTTTGAGCAAGACGTTCAAGGAGTTGCACACGGCGGTGAACTCCATCTCGTCCGGGATGAAATCGATGACGAAGGGGAGGGTTGTGCCACAGTCGAAGAAGACCGTATCCCCCGGCTTGATGAACGCCGCCGCCAACTTGCCGATACGACGCTTTTCCTCGACGTGTCGTGTGCCTTGCTCGGTGACTTTGTAATCGTTGGCTTCGGAGGGATCGAATGCCAGGGTGATGTGCCCGCCCAGCAAATGGAATTTCTCTGGGTGCCGGCTCAGATCGCGCCGCAGGGTCATTTCCGAGACATCCAGCAGCGCTGCCATTTCACGCAGGTGAATGGCTTTCTGGTCCTGCAGGGCTTGCTGAATCAATTTGATGCGGTCGGATTTCTTGTTGTCCACGGTCATCCCGGTTGTCGATTGAATTGATGTAAAATTAACACAATATGTTATATTTCAAACACTATGGGGTGACGGGCGAATCATCCTCGCGTGCCGCTCGAAGCTTACCGCTAATCGCTGCTCTTGAAGGAATGAGTCAATGAAGATCGAACCCGCCGCCCTCGCGCAGTACATCGACCACACCTTGCTGGCCGCTGACGCTTCTCGCGCCCAGATTGCTGCGCTTTGCCGTGAGGCGCAGGAGAATGGATTCTATTCGGTGTGCGTGAACTCTGGACAGGTGCCCTATGCGGCATCGCTGCTCAAAGGTCAGACGGTGAAGGTGTGTGCGGTCGTCGGGTTCCCGCTGGGCGCAGGGTTGAGTGACACCAAGGCGTTCGAAGCGCAGCAGGCTGTGGCCGCCGGCGCGGGTGAAATCGACATGGTGCTGAATGTCGGAGCGCTGAAGGACGGCCTGCTGGACGTGGTGCGCGATGACATCGCCGCTGTCAAACATGCGTGCGCAGCGGTCCCTCTGAAAGTGATTCTGGAAACCTGCCTGCTGGATGACGCACAGAAGGTCGCGGCCTGTGAAATCTGCCGGGAACTGGGGGTTGCATTCGTCAAGACGTCCACCGGATTCAGCCGTGGTGGGGCGACACTCGAGGACGTGGCGCTCATGCGCAAGATCGTGGGCGCCGATGTCGGCGTCAAGGCTTCAGGGGGCGTTCGGGACTACGCCACCGCCGTGGCGATGATCGAGGCCGGTGCCACGCGGCTGGGCACCAGTTCGGGGATTGCCATCGTCAGTGGCGCCACCGCGCCGACTTCGGGCTACTGAGTCGTTTTATTGTGTCATTCAGTTGCGGGACACCGCTGACTGATTGACCACAGGCCCGCTCTCGGTGGGCCGAGCGCTTGCCCGCCCCCCGTGTTGCTCCGGGCGGGGGGGCCGCGATTCATTTCTTCCGGCAGAAGGCACTGATCTTCCGCGGCAATGAATGGCACACTGCCGGGGTCATTGTTTCTGCTCCGGACGCCCCCATGCCGCAACTTTCCCTCGCGCGTTTGAAGGCACGCTGGTTTTTCTGGTCGTGCATGCTGCTGATTGTCGTAGGCCTGCCCGTGGGCTGCGCGGCGCTGCAGCACAAAGAGCGCGAACTCATCTTCATGATCGAGCCGGGCACTGCCAGTTGGTATCACGGCATTCCGGCGGACGTGCAGGAGCTCGAACTGCGGGCCCCCTCGTTTGGCGTCACGCAGAACATCCACGCCTGGTGGTGGCCAGCAGAACAGAAAGACGCCTCCGCCATCCTTTACCTGCATGGCTCGCGCTGGAACCTGACCGGACAGTTTTTCCGCATCGAGCAGTTGCATGCACTGGGCTTTTCCGTACTGGCCATCGACTACCGAGGTTTTGGGCAAAGCAAGGGGCAACTGCCGTCGGAAGCCTCTGTCTACGAAGACGCGCGCATCGCCTGGGAACGCCTCGAACACCTGCAACCCGATCCTGCCAAGCGCTTGATTTACGGCCATTCACTGGGCGGCGCCGTGGCGGTGGACCTGGCCGCTGAGCTCGGGCGGGATGCGCAGAAGCGCGATGAGCCGGTCCAGGCGCGGGGATTGATCGTCGAGTCGACGTTCACCAACCTGGCCGACGTCGCGGCATCGGTTGCCAGCACCCGGACTTCACTGCCGGTGCGCTGGCTGGTCTCGCAGAAGTTCGACTCCATCGACAAGATCGCCGACATCCGCATGCCGGTGTTGATCGTCCATGGCAGCGCCGATCAATTCGTTTCGCCGCGCTTCAGCGAGGCGCTGTTCGAGGCCGCCCAGGAGCCAAAGCGGCTATTGATGGTGCCCGGCGGCAACCACAACAACAGCATGAACCTGGGCAAGCAGGCGTACCGACAGGCGATTCAGGCGTTGCTCGAGGCGAAGGCGCCGTCGGTGCATGCGACCGCAGCCCCGGCGAACGACCTCAAGCAACCCGGATGACCCCATGCCGGTGTCCATTCATTTTCGAGCGGTGGCTGCTGTCAGCAGTGATACAAGGCCCGGCCGGTCCGCCCGCGCGGGACTACGCGCCGTTGTCTGGGCAGCCGCTTCAGCCGGATCTGCGTGGCGATGCGTCACGCTGAACGGCTTGTTGCACACCGTTACCGACCCCGGATCGCGGTCCGGGACCACGACACCTTGCAACGCTTCCAGCAGTTTTTCGGGATCTTCCAGGGGCAACCTGGCCAAGTGTTCTGGCGGCAGGTTCCACCATTGGCTGGCCAGCAGGCCTTCGATGACGGCCGGCTCGAAGCGATAGCGCTGCACGCGAGCGGGGGAGCCGGTGACCACCGCATAGGGAGGCACATCGCGGGTCACCAGGGATCGGGCGCCGATGACAGCACCGGTGCCAATGGTGACGCCCTCCAGGATCAGCGCGTCCATGCCGATCCATACGTCGTGTCCGATCACGGTCTGCCGGGTCAGTTCAGTCGTCAGCGGCGCCCCGCAGTGGCCGTGGCGCTGCGCAGCCAGTGCACTGTGAGTGCTCAGCCAGTTCAAGGGGTGCGATTTGCGGTTTTGTCCGAGGGTGACATTGCGGGCAATGGAGCAGTAGCGGCCGATGTGCGAGACATCTTGCAATTCCGTGCCGCTGACGATGTCGGTGTAAGCACCAATGCGCAGCGATCGCGCATTGATCTTGACCTGATGCAGTTTGACGCCGTATTCGAGGGTCAACTGCAGTTCGTTTCGCAAGCCCCGGATGCCACTGTCCAGTCGGCATTTGTTGCGAGCGAGGGCGCGTTTGAGTTGGTGGTCCAGCCATAGGCGGCGGAAGTAATTCATGAGTCCAACATTCCTGGTCGGAGCCTCGTGCCGATTGATTGGCCGAGCGCATTGTTGTTGTTTGGAATGACGGTCAGATGGTCGCACAGTTCCCGTGGGATGCAAGAGCCCCGATGATCTGGCGATAAGTGTCCGTGGGCTTGCGCGGGAACGGGCATTCACAACCGCGACCGCAAGTGGTATCTGTGAACGCCTGCCGCCTTTTCAACGATGAGCCCGCGCCATGGACAAGTATTCAAACGGTGAAGCCCACCTGACCCATTCGGAGCGGGACTGGGTGGTGCGCGCCGAACCCTCGCCGCAGTTGGAGCGCATCGAGGCATACTTCCATGGCCATGGCTTCGACATGCACCGGCACGACACCTATGCCATCGGCCATACCCTGTCAGGCGTCCAGAGCTTTCGCTACGGCAAGGAACTGGTGAACAACTTGCCGGGCCAGACCATGGTCCTGCACCCCGACGAACCCCATGATGGGCATGCGGGTACAGAAGATGGCTTTCGGTATCGGATGTTCTATCTGGAACCTGCGATGATCCAACAGGTGCTGGGTGGTAAACCCTTGCCGTTCATCAAAGGCGGGGTGTCCAATGACCCGCGTCTGTTCAAGGCCACGCAGGCGCTGTTGCGTGACCTGCACACCGCCCTCGACCCGTTGGAACTTGACGACGCCGTCTACGACATCGCTATCGCCCTGCAAAACGCCACGGGTGCGCGCAGAGGGCGACAGCGTGTGGATTACATCGCCGCCGAACGCGCCCGTGAATTGCTCCTGGCCAGCCTCGAACACGGCGTCAGCCTCGATGCGCTGGAACAGGCCAGCGACACCGACCGCTGGCGCCTGTCCCGGGACTTCCGTGCGTTGTTCGGCACCAGCCCCTATCGATACCTGACGCTGCGTCGGCTGGACTTGGTGCGCCATTCGATCGCCTGCGGTATGTCCCTGAGCGACGCCTCGGCCATGGCCGGTTTCGCCGACCAGAGCCACATGACGCGCCATTTCGTGAAGACCTTTGGCTATCCGCCCGGGAAGTGGTTGCGGATGTTGAACGGTGCCTGACGAATCAAACCTGACACCGAATCTGTAGGAGCGCGCTTGCCCGCGACGGCGTCCAGCAGGACACCGCTTCTGTGCCCGAGCTGACGCCATCGCGGGCAAGCGCGCTCCTACAGTCTGCGGCGGCAGAGCTATTTACGAACCAGGCATCAACACCTTGATCAACGCCCTGACCACCCCCGGCAGGGCGTCCAGTTCGCGCACCAGAATGCTCCGCTCCCGCACCGCCCAGGCCTCGTCCAGCGTGATGGTCACCAGTTTCATGGTCCGGCTGTGGCGCGTGGCGGCGGACTCGGGGATGATCCCGATCCCCACGCCCGCTTCCACCATTCGGCAGATGGCTTCGAAGCTCGACACTTGAATCCTGAGGGACAGGTTCAGCCCCAGTCGCTCGACGTGATCGCGCAAAAAGCTGAGCAATGTGCTGCCTTCGTGCAGGCCGATGTGCTGAAAGGCCAGGGTCTGCTTGAGTGTCACCTGTTTTTGCTTGGCCAGCTCATGCCCTTCGGGCACGGTCAGGACCAACCGATCGGTGCTGAAATGCAGGATTTGCAGGCCCGCCGCCTCGACCGGTCCGGCGATGATGCCCATGTCGGAGCTGCCGTCGAGCACACCCCGCACGATGTCCCGCGACAGGCGCTCTTGCAGGTCAACGGTCACCCCTGGGCGTTCGGCGAGAAAACCCGCGAGCACTTCCGGCAAGAATTCGGTCACGGCAGTGGTGTTGGCGAAGATGCGAATGTGGCCCGCCGAGTCGGTGCCGTAGTGGGTGAATTCGCTCTTGAGGTAATCGACCTGGCTCATGATCAACCGCGCGTGCTTGAGCAGCCGGTGCCCGGCAGGGGTGAGTTCTACCCCGCGACTGTCGCGGTACAGCAACCGGGTGTCGAGCTGGCTTTCCAGCGCCTTGATCCGGGCGCTGGCCGCCGCGGGGGAAAGAAAGGCGCGGCGTGCGCCCTGGGTCAGGCTCGGGGATTCGCCGATATGGATGAAGAGGCGCAAGTCAGCCAGGTCGAAGTGCATGGGACGGTCCACGAGCGAAAGAGGCGTTCAGCATACATGAACGCCGGTATACGCAAATGCAAATTCACAGAATGCCCGCTCGATCCCATCATCTGCGCATAACAACAAACGCAGAAGGTTCTCTCCCATGAGTGATTCAGATTCGCCGGTGGATTTCAGTGCCTGGATCGGACGGACCGAAGAGGCTCAGGATCACCTGAGTCTCAACCTGATCAAGCGCATCGCCGCCACGTTCGGCGAGCCTGTGCCGGCCGCGGGCGAGGCGCTGCCTGCCCTGTGGCAATGGTGTTTTTTCCAGGAGCCGGTGTTCGAGTCGCAACTGGGCGGCGACGGTCATCCTGCCCGTGGTGGCTTTCTACCGCCCGCCGACAATCGCAACCGCATGTGGGCCGGCGGCCGTGTCGAATTCCTTCAGCCCCTGACAGTGGGGGCTGACGCCCATCGCCTGTCGACCATCCTGCACATCGAAGAAAAACACGGCCGCACTGGGTCGTTGCTGTTCGTCACCCTGCGTCACGATTACTCACAGAACGGCGAGCTGTGCGTGCGCGAAGAACAGGACATCGTTTACCGCGAACCCAATCCCCCGAAGCTCAACAGCGGCGACGCGCCGGAGCAGGGCGACTGGAGCGAAACCATCCACCCGACGCCGACCCTGTTGTTCCGCTACTCCGCTGTGACCTTCAACGGCCATCGCATCCACTACGACTACCCCTACGTCACTGAAACCGAAGGTTACCCAGGGCTAGTGGTTCACGGGCCGATGATCGCGACGTTCAACCTGCGCGCGTTCATCCACGCCAACCCAGACAAACGCGTGCGCCACTTCGCCTATCGCGGCGTGCGCCCGCTGAACGTGCCGACGCCGTTCCGTGTCGGTGGCCGCATCAGCGAGCCAGGAAAAGCGCAGTTGTGGGCGGGCAATGAAGCCGGTGTCGCGCAAAGCGCCGAAGTGCTTTTTGACTGAGCCGGGTTCGACCCAACTCTCTTTTTTTATATAGCCATGGCCAGCCCCGCACTTGCGACGGGGCTTTTGGCAGACGCGAGTGAACACCATGAGTCCATACGATAACGAAGACCTCAATGCCATCCGCGAAGGCGTGCGCGCCCTGTGCGCCGAGTTCCCGGCCGAGTACTGGCGCAAGATCGATGAGGAGAAGGGCTTCCCGGAGGCCTTCGTCAAAGCGCTGACTGACGCGGGCTGGCTGTCGGCGATGATTCCTGTGGAATACGGCGGCTCGGGCCTGGGCCTGGCCGAAGCCTCGGTGATCCTCGAAGAAGTGAACGCCTGCGGCGGTAATTCCGGCACCGTGCATGGCCAGATGTACAACATGTTCACTCTGCTGCGCCACGGCAGCGAAGCGCAGAAAAGCTACTACCTGCCAAAGCTCGCCAGCGGCGAACTGCGCCTGCAATCGATGGGCGTCACCGAACCGACCACTGGCACCGACACCACCAAGATCAAGACCACCGCCGTCAGGCAGGGCGACAAGTATGTGATCAGCGGCCAGAAAGTCTGGATTTCACGGGTCCAGCATTCGGACCTGATGATCTTGCTGGCGCGCACCACGCCACTGGCCGAGGTGAAGAAGAAATCCGAAGGTATGTCGATCTTCCTCGTCGATCTGCGCGAGGCCATCGGCAACGGCCTGACCGTTCAGCCCATCGCCAACATGGTCAACCACGAAACCAACGAGCTGTTCTTCGACAACCTCGAACTGCCTGCTGACAGCCTGATCGGTGAAGAGGGCAAGGGCTTCAAGTACATCCTCGACGGCTTGAACGCCGAGCGCACGCTGATCGCCGCCGAGTGCATTGGCGATGGTCGCTGGTTCACCGAAAAATCTGCTGCTTACGCCCGCGATCGCGTGGTGTTTGGCCGTCCGATTGGCCAGAACCAGGGCGTTCAGTTTCCGATTGCCGAAGCCCATATCGAAATTGAAGCGGCTGACCTGATGCGCTGGCGCGCCTGCGAGGAATACGACAGCGGCAAGAACGCCGGTGCGGCGGCGAACATGGCCAAATACCTTGCGGCGAAAGCATCGTGGGAAGCAGCAAACGCCTGCTTGCAGACCCACGGCGGTTTTGGCTTTGCCAACGAATACGACGTCGAGCGCAAGTTCCGCGAAACCCGTCTGTATCAGGTCGCGCCAATCTCCACCAACCTGATCCTTTCCTACGTTGCCGAGCATTTGCTCGAGCTGCCACGCAGCTTCTGAGGACATCCAGATGAGTCATACCCAGGCAAGCCACACCCAGGTATTGGCGAGCTTTCTCGCCGAGCTGCATTACGAGCAGATTCCCGGGCCTGTGCTGGACCGCACCGAAGACCTGTTTCTGGACTGGGTCGGTTCGGCGCTGGCCAGCAAGGGCGCGCGGCCCATTCCGATCTTCGAACGCTATGCCGAGCGCATGGGCCCGGCCAGTGGAAAGGCAAAGGTGCTGGTCAATGGCCGCGGCACCACTGCGTATTTCGCTGCATTGGTCAACGGCGCAGCCTCGCATCTGGTCGAGCAGGATGACTTGCACAACAGCTCAGTGCTGCACCCGGCGACCGTGGTGTTCTCTGCAGCGCTGGCAGCCGCGCAGGAGTTGGGCAAATCCGGCCAGGACTTCCTGCTGGCGTCAGTGGCCGGCTACGAGGCTGGCATTCGTATCGGCGAATTCATGGGGCGTTCGCATTACCGCATCTTCCATACCACGGCGACGGTGGGCACCCTGGCTGCGGCCGTGGCGGTCGGGAAATTGCTGAATTTCAATCAGGAGCAGTTCATCAATCTGCTCGGAACGGCAGGCACCCAGGCGGCGGGGCTTTGGGAGTTCCTGCGCGATGCGGCCGATTCCAAACAGCTGCACACGGCCAAGGCCGCTGCCGACGGAGTGCTCTCGGCGTACCTGACCGCTGACGGCCTGACCGGTGCGCGCAACATTCTGGAAGGCGATCAAGGCATGGCGGCGGGCATGTCGAGCGACAGCGACCCCTCGAAACTGTCCGACCGTCTGGGCTCGCGTTGGGCGCTGGTCGAGACCTCCTTCAAGTTCCATGCGTCCTGCCGTCATACCCACCCGGCAGCGGATGCGCTGTTGCACCTGATGCAGCGCGAAGGCCTGCGGCACGAGCAGATCGCTCGGGTCATTACCCGCGTCCATCAAGGCGCCATCGACGTGCTGGGCCGGGTCGACGTGCCGCAAACCGTCCACCAGGCAAAATTCTCCATGGGCGCCGTATTGGGCTTGATCGCGGTGCACGGCAGTGCGCAACTCATCGAGTTTCGCGACCTGGCGCTGACCGACGCTGCGGTGGCCGCATTCCGCGAGAAGGTCACGATGGAGCTGGACCCGGAAGTCGATGGCGCGTACCCCGCCCGCTGGTTGGGCCGGGTCATCGTCACCACCACTGACGGCCGCACGCTGACCGCCGCGATCGATGACCCGAAGGGCGATCCGGGCAACACCCTGTCCCGGCCTGAGCTGGAGGACAAAGTCCAGCGCCTGCTGGCGTTCTCGGGCGCACGCACCGCAGAGCAGGGCAGAGCATTGATCGAACGGGTCTGGCAGCTCCGCGATGCGCGGGATCTGGCGGATTTGATCTGATAGCACATACGTGATCGTTCCCACGCTCCGCGTGGTAACGCCTCCCTCGGACGCTCCGCGTCCACGGCGATGACGCAGAGCGTCATGGGATACATGCCCACGCGGAGCGTGGAACGATCATGGGAAGAGGTTAATAGCATGACTCAACAAAACCCTCGTCCTCTGGACGGCATTACAGTGATCAGCCTGGAACACGCCATCGCCGCGCCGTTCTGTACGCGGCAGTTGGCCGATCTCGGCGCGCGCGTCATCAAGGTGGAGCGTCCCGGCGTCGGCGACTTCGCGCGCGGCTATGACCAGCGCGTCGACGGGCTCGCCTCGCATTTCGTGTGGACCAACCGCTCCAAGGAAAGCCTGACGTTGGACCTCAAACAGGACGCCGCTGGCGACATCCTCGAAGCGCTGCTGGGCGAGGCCGATGTGCTGGTGCAGAACCTGGCACCGGGTGCCGCAGCGCGCATGGGGCTGTCGTTCGACGCATTGCACGCGCGCTTTCCCCGCCTGATCGTCTGCGACATCTCCGGCTACGGCGAGGGCGGCCCGTATGAAAAGAAGAAAGCCTATGACCTGTTGATTCAGAGCGAGGGCGGTTTTCTCTCGGTGACCGGCGGACCGGGTGACGAGGAAATGGCCAAGGCCGGCTGTTCGATCGCCGACATTGCGGCGGGTATGTACGCCTACACCGGGATCCTTTCGGCGTTGCTGTTGCGCGACAAGACGGGCGAGGGCAGCCGCATCGACGTCAGCATGCTGGAGAGTCTGGTGGAGTGGATGGGCTACCCGATGTACTACGCCTACAAAGGCGCACCCCAACCGCCGCGGGCCGGGGCCTCGCATTCGACGATCTACCCTTACGGTCCCTTTCCGACCGGTGGAGGGGGAACCATCATGCTCGGCCTGCAAAACGAGCGGGAATGGGCGCTGTTCTGCGAAAAAGTGCTGTTGGACAAAGCATTGGCCACCGACGAGCGGTTTTCCGCCAACTTCAAACGTTCGGAAAACCGCGAGGCGCTGCGTCAGATCATCGTGGACGGCTTTGCCTCGCTGAGCCTCGACGAAGTGGTGGCGCGCCTGGAAGACGCGCAGATCGCCAGTGCGCGGGTCAACGACATGCAAGGTGTCTGGGAACACCCGCAACTCCAGGCTCGGGACCGCTGGCGCACGGTGGACAGTCCCGCGGGGCCGCTGCCTTCGCTGCTGCCGCCAGGGCGCAATGGCGCCTTCACACCGCGCATGGACGGGGTGCCCAACCTGGGCCAGCACACGGCGAGCATTCTCGGCGAACTGGGGTTCAGCGCGGAAGAGCAGGCGCGGATGAGTGACGCCGGGGTGGTTTGAAGGCTCACACCCGCACCGTAGCGTGCGCTGGATCTGGGCGGCACTCCGACGATGGCGTCGATACGGCCAACATCGCCGTATCTGACACGCTGCATCGCGGGCAAGCGCGCTCCTACAGACGATGCGTCCTTACGTTGTGCGCATGACTTATTAACGAGGTATGAACCATGCCCCCATCCATTGTCCGCTCCGCACTGTTCGTGCCCGGCAGTCGGCCTGAACGCTTCGCCAAAGCGCTGGGTGCCGGCGCCGATGCGGTGATCGTCGATTTCGAAGACGCGGTCGAAGAACCGCTCAAGCGTCAGGCCCGGGATAACCTCGGCGCGTTTTTACAGGACACCCCCCACGCCTCGGTATGGGTCAGAGTGAACGCGCCGGAGCATGCCGAGCATCTGGCCGATCTGGCGTTCTGTACGCAGCAGGCAGGCGTTGCCGGCGTGCTGCTGCCTAAAGTGGAGAGCGCTGCGCACGTCGTCGCGGTGCATGCCACCGGCAAGCCCGTGTTGCCCATCATCGAAAGCGCCAAAGGCCTGTTGGCACTGGAGCAGATCGCCCATGCGCCGGGGGTCCAGCGGCTGTCGTTCGGCGGGCTCGACCTGGCCCTGGACCTGAACCTGAACAGCGGCACCGAAGCGGCCCGGCTGTTTCTCGACCAGGCGCGGATGGCCGTGCAGTTGCATTCTCGAGGTGCCGACCTCGCTCCCCCGCTCGACGGCGTGCACCCGGCCATCGGCGACCCCGAAGGTCTGCACCGTGCGATCCGGCACGCCTATGACATGGGTTATGGCGGCGCACTGTGCATCCACCCGGCACAGGTGCCGGTGATTCACGCCGCCCTGGCGCCCAGTGCAATGGATTTGGCCTGGGCCAGGCGTGTGGTCGACGCCAGCGTGGCGGCCAAGGGGGCCGGGGCTTTTCAACTGGATGGCCAGATGGTCGATGCGCCGGTGCTGCTGCGTGCGCAGCGGCTGTTGGCGTTGGGCAGCGATCCGCATTAAAGGCAGGCGGCCCTGGACGCAGGGAGGCTCCTCGCCGCGTGGATCGCGGGCTCATCCCGTCGCGGTGGAGCAGCGGAGGCTTTCATGGAGTGGCACTTTCCAGTGGGTCTGCTAGTTTTCGGGTGACGTCAGCTCTGGCCCGGGGGTGGGGAAGGCAGTGGGTCCACGGGCAGCGTTCAGCATTGCCGAACGCTGGTTTATAGAAAAGCTGATTCTCGAAACACGCTTCGTTGGGCATCGTGAGATGGCACAACGCTCTCGCAGAACCGATTCCTCTACAACAATAAAAAGGTGATATCGATGTTGAAGCTGACCAAGGCGCTTTTCTGCGCCGCCGCAGTGTCCGTGGCCGGCATGGCTTACGCAGACCCTGTCGTGATCAAGTTTGCCCACGTCGTGGCGGAAAATACGCCAAAGGGCCAGGGCGCTTTGATGTTCCAGAAACTCGTTGCCGCCGATCCCGCCTTGAAAGACAAGGTCAAGGTCGAGGTCTATCCGAACTCTTCACTGTTCGGTGACGGCAAGGAAATGGAAGCGCTGTTGCTCGGCGACGTGCAAATGCTTGCGCCTTCGCTGGCCAAATTCGAGCAGTACACCAAGAAAGTCCAACTTTTCGACTTGCCGTTCCTGTTCAACGATCTGGCTGCTGTCGACCGCTTCCAGCAAGGCCCGCAGGGCAAGGCGCTGCTGACTTCGATGGATGACAAAGGCATTCACGGATTGGCTTACTGGCACAACGGCCTGAAGCAGCTGTCGGCGAACAAGAAACTGGTCGAACCCAAAGATGCCCGCGGCCTGAAGTTCCGGGTGCAGGCTTCCAGTGTGCTGGAAGCGCAGTTCGTCGCGCTGCACGCCAATCCCCGCAAGATGAGCTTCGCTGAGGTCTACCAAGGCCTGCAGACCGGTACCGTCAACGGCACCGAGAACACCTGGTCTAACTATGAAAGCCAGAAAGTCAACGAAGTGCAGCCGTTCTTCACCGAGTCCAACCATGGGCTGATCGACTACATGGTGATCACCAATTCCAAGTTCTGGAATGGCCTGCCTGCGGACGTTCGCGACGAACTGCAGAAGATCATGGATCAGGTCACCGTCGAGGTGAACAAACAGGCCGAAGCCCTGAACCAGACCGCCAAGCAGAAAATCATCGATGCGAAAACCAGCGAAATCGTGACGCTGACCCCGGAACAACGGGCCAAGTGGCGGGAAGTCATGAAGCCGGTCTGGGACAAGTTCTCCGAAGAGATCGGTGCCGACCTGATCAAGGCGGCAGACGACGCCAACAAGGCGCCTTGATCACCCCCGGTTCGGCCTGATCGAAACGGGCCGTGATGTCTGCGTGGCCACCTCGCCGTTCCGGGGCGGTGGCCACTCTCTCGACGTTCGGAGAATTCTTATGCAATCGCTGACGCGACTCTGGGAGCACCTGGAGGAGGGCTTCATCGCCTTCCTGCTGGCGGCCATGACGCTGGTGACGTTTGTTTACGTGGCGCTGAATAACATTTACACACTGTTCTACACCCTCAGCGACCAATGGGCGGTCAGCAGCGACTTTTTTGCAGGGATTGGCGATCACCTGATGGGCTATGCCCAAGGCATGACCTGGAGCGTGGCCCTGACCAAGGCGCTGTTCGGCTGGCTGATCTTCTTCGGGATTTCCTACGGCGTGCGCACGGCGGGGCACCTGGGGGTCGATGCGCTGGTGAAGAAAACCAGCAAACCTGTTCAGCGGATGCTCGCCTTGCTCGCTTGCGCCTGCTGCCTGGCGTACGCCGGGCTGTTCCTAGTCGCCAGCTACAAATGGGTGTCGGCACTGTTCGTCGCCGGAATCGGGGCCGAAGACCTTGACCGTTACGGCATCAAGATCGCTTACATCACCCTCATCGTGCCGATCGGCTTTGCGCTGGTCATCGCTCGCTATCTGGAAATCCTCCATCGCATCTGGACCCATCGTCAGACCGGCCTGGGGCTGGCCGACGAGGCCGCAGAAGCCAGCAAACTGGCCAATCCTGACGGGGAGCAACACTGATGACCGTGCTTTGTCTGTTTCTCTTGCTCTTCGTTTTCATGTTCCTGGGTGTGCCTATCGCGATTTCGCTGGGCCTGTCCGGTGCCGTGTCGATCCTGCTGTTCAGCCAGGACTCATTGAGCTCGCTGGCGATCAAGCTGTTCGAGACGTCCGACAGCTACACCTTTCTGGCGATCCCTTTTTTCCTGCTGTCCGGTGCGTTCATGACCACGGGCGGCGTGGCCCAGCGTTTGATCGACTTCGCCAACGCCTGTGTCGGCCACATTCGCGGCGGCCTGGCGATCGCCGCGGTGTTGGCCTGCATGCTGTTCGCCGCGCTCTCCGGTTCCTCTCCGGCGACCGTGGCAGCCGTGGGCTCGATCGCGGTTGCGGGCATGGTGCGCTCGGGCTATCCCCGGGAATTCGGCGCCGGGATCATCTGTAATGCCGGTACGCTGGGGATTCTGATCCCGCCTTCGATCGTGATGGTGGTCTATTCGGCGGCGACCGAGACCTCGGTCGGCAAGCTGTTCATCGCCGGTGTGGTCCCTGGCATCCTGCTGGGCGTGATCCTGATGGTCGTCATTTACATCGTGGCGCGGGTCAAAAAGCTGCCAGCCCAGCCGCGTGTCTCGTTCCGTGAGTGGCTGACCACGGCTCGCCGCGCTTTCTGGGGGCTGTTGTTGCTGGTGATCATCCTGGGCGGCATTTACAGCGGCATGTTCACGCCCACCGAGGCAGCCGCGGTTGCGGCCGTCTACTCCGCCTTCATCGCCTTGTTCGTCTACAAAGACATGCGCTTGCGCGACTGCCCAAAGGTGCTGCTGGAATCGGGCCGGTTGTCGATCATGCTGATGTTCATCATTGCCAACGCAATGTTGTTCGCCCACGTGCTGACCACCGAGCAAATCCCACAACAGATCACCAACTGGGTCATCTCCGAGGGCCTGACGCCCATCGGCTTCCTGATCATGGTCAACGTGGTGCTGTTGGTCGCTGGCAGCTTCATGGAACCCTCGGCCATCGTGTTGATTCTGGCGCCGATTTTCTTCCCGATCGCCACCAAGCTGGGCATCGATCCGATTCACCTGGGGATTGTCATGGTGGTGAACATGGAAATCGGCCTGGTGCACCCACCGGTGGGCCTGAACCTGTTCGTCACCTCCGCGGTGACGGGGTTGACGCTGGGGCAAACGATTCGCGCAGCCTTGCCATGGCTGTCGATCCTGCTGTTGTTCTTGATCCTGGTGACGTACGTACCGTTCATTTCTCTGGCATTACCCAATTGGCTGGGAATGCCTTGACCGAACTGTGAGCGCAGTGCCTTTGGCCCTCGTTGACGTCAGTCTTCGAGGGCTTTTTTCATGGAGGGTAGGGGGGCGAGGGGTTGGCCCAGGAAAGCGCGCGACCCAGAGGGCGGGCATAAAAAAATCCGCGCAGGCCCTGTGTAGCTCAAGGGCGATGCGCGGATTGTCTACGAGGCGATCAGTGCATAAACAGGGCGATCAGGATAATTACCGGAATCGGTACACCCAGAAACCACAGCAGTAGGGAACGCATGATGTTTCTCCTTGATCAACGGACGGTAGAAGTGGTGTAGGCGCGAGTTTCGACGTAGGTCACGGCGTCACGGCGACGGCCGCCCCAGAGTGCGGCCAGACTGGCCACGAAGGCGCCGCAGAGCAGAGCGACAAAGGTCCACAGCGCGGTCGCCGAGGCCACCTTGGCGGCGGTGTCGGCAGCCTGCTGAGCTTTGAGTTTTGCGTCAGCGACCGCTTGCTTGGCCTGGCCGTAGACCTGATCGACACGGGCCTCTGCGTCGGCTTGGCTCAGATTGGTACGCTGAGCGACCAGTTGCGCGAGATAAGCGCGATCTTCAGGCGCCAATTGCCCGTCGTTGGCCAGTGTCTTGGCGAAGATACGTACCACCACACCACGCGCGGCATCATCGCTGACGGCGGCGGGACGGTCGTCACGGAACAGCGAATCGACGAAGTAGCCGTATTGCTCGCTTGAGGTATTCCCTGCGGCACTGCCCGCTGCAACGGCTGCGGTGCCTGCAACACCTGCTACCGCACTGGCGCCAGCTTTCACACCGCTGCCGACCAACCCGCTGACGGAGCCGACGATCAACACCGCCGCCACCAGCGTTGCGATCGCCCATGAAAGGAAGCCATGCGCCGTATCACGGAAATAAACCTCGTCGCCGTGCAGGTTGGACCACTTCACGCGCAGACGACCGGCCAGGTAGCCGCCCAGCCCGGAGGCAAGGATCTGCGTCAGTGCCAGCCAGACCACGGTGGAAATCCCCAGCGTCTTGGCGCTGGCACCTTCATTGGCCCATGGGGACATGGCCGAGAAGCCAAGGCCCGACCCGAGCAAGACAAGAATCATGGATAGCGCAGCCGCACCGGCGGCTCCGGCGAAAATGGCACCCCAGGACACACCCGAGGCATTGGAGGTTTCTTCGACAGCGGCAGGATAGGCATCAGGTGAGACGTTCATGGGGTCATGCTCCGTGCAAATAATGGTTTTTGCTTCAGGCAAGACATTGCAGTGCGTGTGCCAGCGTAGGCTGTTTTATAAATGCGTTTAAAAACAAGGAGTTGAGGAAAAACGCCTGGGCGGCCTCCATGCAAATTGCATGACGTGGTGTAGTTCCACATGCGTTCTGCCCGGTCGAGATAAGTTCAGTGAGGTCAGCAAGTTGCAGCGTTTCGTTAGCGTCAAATGCAATGATCATCTCACCCCGCGGTCAGATGCGTGCGGCAACCATTCAGCGCTCAGCGCTGGTTGAAGCAAAAATACGCTTTAGAACCGTACGGGCGATGCCAGGGTGCCAGCTCATGGCCTATAGTCTCGGCTCAGGCCCGTCTCTTCGAGAGGTAATTCTCATGTTTCAACATCGTCCCCTAGAAGAAAAAGACATACCGGCCGTGTGCGACATGCCACAGAGTGTGGATGAGCTCTTTTATATGTTTCCTAAAGCGGCATTCCCGCTGACGCCGGCGCAGCTGAAGGACGCCATCGAGCAACGCTCGGACAACACGGTGATCGAGCTGAACGGCGAGGTCGTGGGGTTTGCCAATTTCTCGCGCTACGATTTCCGCGGTCGCTGCTCGATGGGCAACGTCATCATTGCGCCGCATGCCCGCTCGAAAGGGGTAGGTCGTTACATGCTCGGTTGCATGATGGAGCTGGCCTTCGGCAAGCATGAGGCGAAAGAGCTAACGGCGTCATGTTTCAACCATAACGTCCCCGGGCTGCTCTTTTATCCCAAGTTGGGCTTCAAACCTTTCGCCATTGAGGAACGTCTCGACAAGCGAGGAAATCGGGTGGCATTGATCCACTTGCGCCTTCCCCACGCCTGATGGTCGTCCACTCGTCGGTCGACTTGCATCTGGCCGACGAGTGGGTGCTCTTCAATTCTGCCGGTCATCGGCCCTTTTACCCCGCCCGTCATTGCATATCTCACATCCATCGCGTTTTTTCCTTTTACAACGTATTGATGAAACGTTTTATCAATAAAGGCCCGTCATTTATCAATAACAAATGGATGTAACTGCATTGGGTTGCCCCAAAAAAGGGCGAGGCGTATAAGTTGTGTATTCGCCAAACGACAGAGGTTCATCTGACGAATCGGGATAAAATGTCTTTATCCATGGAAGTTCCTAATAAAAGACGGGCGGTTGCTGCTTTTTTTGGAATTAGCTTTCGCCCAAGGAGGATGTCGTCAATGCTTGCTTATACCCTTTCAAACCTGGAGCTGCGTGGCATTATTGAAAGCGGCTTCCTGCCTCACCGTTGCCATTGCACGATCATGGATAACACGATGACCGTCGAGGTCATCGACCCCTTGACTGCGCGCGTGGAGCTGTTTGCCAGCGGCATCCGTCTGGACAGACTGGATACCAGTCGGGCCCTTTGTGAGCTTATTTCCGAATTACGCGCAGAAGTGTCCTTAGGGCAATCGAATGATCGACAGGCGCTGGCCAGTTGATAGTTTTATAACCACTGCTGCATAACAAATACGCCCATGCGGTCATTCCGACATGGGCGTTTTTTATCTAAACCTTCTTCACCTGTCATATTCCCCGGCACTGATCTCTGGATAAAGCCACGTGTGGTGAGTGTGCAGGCGAAAGTCCTGCTTCCAAAGCGCAGCATTATTTTTTATCTTAACGGCGCAACCGGCGACCGATCGCCGAACTCAGTTCGAGGAATGCGCATGGTCGACCACCAGGCCGAAGGTACTCACGGGAATATTCAAGGAAACGTCCACAAGCATTTGCTTCGCAGGCAAAAAGTCATGTTGGGGCTTGGCCTGCTGCTGGCAGTGGTGGTGATGTCCGTGGCGGCCATCGTGCTCATGTTGCAGCGCCTGGAGGCGAAAAATGCCACCTTCCAGCCCCCCATGACAGCCCTTGAGCGCCAGCGTCTGCTGCCGACCGATCCAGTATTGGACACGGCGCCGAAAATCGATGGTTTGCGTTACCGTGACCAGGTCGAACGCACGCTTGAGGATTTCGCCCCGACCAGCGATGCCTCGCAAGAGGAGCATCCACCGTTGAGCCATGCGCTGATTCTTCAGTCAGCCGATTTGCACGCCGATGCGCACGCGAACCTGCCTGCGGGCCGGGCGGGGCCCTGAATTCAGTGCACCCGTCGTGGCTGCTCATCCTCGAACAGCAGCCGGAAAGCCTCTTGATCCCCATCCTTGACCGAACCGTGTTCGCGGATCGGCCCAGCTTCGATTCGCCCGTCCAATGCCACACGGATGATCGACGAACGGGATAGGTAATCCGGCACAGCGCCCAGAATGACCAGTTCACGTAAGGATTGCCCATTTTGCTCGACGGTGGACAGCCTCACCCTGCAGGTGGCCTGCATGGGAACTGGCCCGAAGAGGGTGTCACGCGAATAGTCGATTTCAGCGATGCTGGACCGACGGTTTTTCTCAGCATTCATATCCATGAGGGCAGCTCCTTCGTACTTTCGGCGTCAGCGACAGATGGCGTATGGAGCGGCGTGAGCGCGAGATAGTTCGTCCTTTTTCTACCAAAGGCGCTACCGCTCATCGGGCATTGCCAGCTTGGCCTGGGATGCTGCTCCAGCAGATGACGTAAATTGATGATCGTCATGTCTTCGGGAGTCGGCGCACTGAGCGTCAGTCGCGCAAGATGACCCATCGAACGCTTTCCCGGATGTCTCAGGTGGCTTGTCTAGATCTCCGAGTCCTGATGCTAACCGCCAGAATACCCACGGCCACTCCAGCTATACCTGCTGCGCCAAGGAACCCATGAGCCTGGCCACCCGGTATGAAGTCCATGAATGATGAGATGAACTGACCGGCAAAAATTGCCACGGAAAGCCAGGCCAGATTGCGGCCTCTCTGTGCCGGGTGGCTGAACTCGATGGTCAAGTGGTTGACCATTGGAATGGTTAATCCAAATCCGAGACCCAGGCAAAGCCCTCCCTCGATCATCGGTGCCAAGCCTTCTGCGGTCATGAATGCCAGGTGTGCCAGGGCATAGCTTATGAAGCCAACAATCAACGTGCTGTAGTCGCCCATCTTCCGCGCCGCGATTGGCATGATAGCGGCCGCGCACACCGCGATCAGCGACACATAAGACAAAAAGTACCCCACCTGGGCCTCGTTTAGTCCGAGACCGTGCAGTCGAAGGGGAAGCATGATGATGGCGGTGAAAAACACGGCCATGGACAGCACAGCTGAAGCGTATACGACCCTCAAATCAGCCGATGGCGTCGCTGTCTGCTGACGTTGTACGCATGCATGTTGGCCGACAATAGGTTGAGGTACGCACGTCAGCACCAACGCGAGAAGCACCCAAGAGGATAGGTAAAGCACGAAAGGCCACTGCCATCCGACGTTCGCCAGCACGCCAGCTACGAAGAGAAAAATCACCCCACCGAGTTCGATGGACATGCCTTGCTTTGCAATCATGTTCAGACGAGCTTTGCCTTCGTAGAACTCCGAAATCAGACCCGTTCCGGCCGCCATGATCAGTACCGTCGATCCGCCAAGAAAAAATCGGTCGACAAACACGAGTGGCCCAAGGATCAGGAATCCCGCCACTCCGAGTAGTCCATAAGTAAAGAGCCCAAAGCACAGGGCCTTATACAGGCCGATACGGTCGATGAGCTTGCCCGCCAGCGGGCCAAAGATAATGACTCCCAGTGACGGAAGGGTGACCAGCCAACTCGCTGCATTCCCCACCCCGAGCTGCCGCGCAATGGTGGGCAAGCCGGGAACGATGACACACCCCACCATAATGGTCAGGCTTGCTACCGCCAGCAGAACGAAGGATCCTGCGCGCGTAAGTTGTAACTTCATGATTTGTCCGATTAGTGGAACAGCTATCCGCCAGGTGGTACAAAGCATGTGGGGTGATCCTCCCGCTGTCAATGGGAGGACCGACAAAAGACGAAGGAGGAAGTGTGACGTCCGAAGCAGAGGGTAGTGGTAAGCAGGTGATAGCAAGAGCGGCTGCGGTGCTTAAAACTTTGGAAAACCAGCGAGAAGGATTGAGCCTCGGTCAGATCTCTAAAGCTTCCGGATTGCCACGTACAACGGTGCATCGCATTGTGTCAGCGCTTGAGGCTCAGCAAATGGTATTGACTGGCAGCTCGGGGGTCCGCCTTGGGCCTGCGCTTGTCCGACTTGCAGCGTCTGCCCACACCGACTTGGTGGCAATCGCCAGGCCGTACGTTGAGGGCCTGGGACGTCGCACGCGAGAGACGGTGGATGTCTCCGTCTACCGTGGGCTCCATGCCATATCTGTCGATCAATATCCATCTGATCAGGAGTTGCGTGTCGTCTCTCCTTTGGGTACCGCGTTTCCTATACATTGCACCGCCCACGGCAAAGCACTGCTAGGCATGTTTCCAGACGAGTTTTTATCTCAGTTGCTGAGCGAGCCGCTTGAGCAACGGACCGCTTCAACCATCGTTTCACTGAGATCCTTGATCACGGAAGTGAACGTCGGCAGGCAGCAAGGATGGGCCGTCGACAAGGAGGAGCATGCTGAAGGTGTCTGCGGCATCGGCGTAAGTATCCGCAGTGGACTGTCCGAACATTACGCGATCTCACTTGCAGTGCCTGCGCTGCGTTTTCACAACAATTTCCAATCGTTGAAAGCTGCGCTGCTTCAGTGCAAAGCAGAGATAGAAGCGTTGATTGGAGGGTAATCAATCCGAGAATGGTCAGACCTTCTCGACCAATGACGCGGGGGCAAAAGCGACTGCCCTTGTCGCGAGCACACAGCGTTTGCCCCTGCTAGTTCAATTAACAGCGTCATTTTTTTGCCAGACCGTCGGCGTCATGATGAGGAACAACTGAAAACAACCGAGCGGATAAAACTAACGAGGACGTGACGAAAAAATGGCAAGTTCCTGATGTGTTAACGGGTGCAATCAATCTTCACGGCGTGATGGACTGAATAACTAACGGCTTTTTTTCATATTAAAAACGCATGCAAAAGAAAGGTAGCGATATTATTATGGCGTCAATAATTAAATACGATAAAAATCAATAGGTTATAAGTGGTAAATCCATATAAAGCTCTTTTCTCGAAAATTTGACACTCCCCCTGTTTTTTGAAACCATGGCGTCACCCACCTAGCGCTTAAATAGCGTGAACTTTCACTTCTGGGCTTGGCCCTTATCCGCGAAAGGCTTGAAACAGAGCGCTCGGCGAGATGGCGGTAGCGTCCCCGACTGAAATGCCATGCGCCGACCGTGTTGTCGCCTGAGACAACCAGGCTCATTCGATTTTGGTCTCTCTTGATAAAAAGCGCATACGGCTGCCTGAGCGCCATTTCAGGTAAGCGGTACTTCTTCATATACAAACTTTCATACTGTCGTTGACGACCACGGTATCGGTAGTCGTTTCTCAATTGGAAGTGTGCCAACAACAAGTGGTCGCAAATAAAAACAATCAGCAGTGCATCTAGGCAGGCGTTGAGCAGTGCCTGCAGGGTTGGGTCCCGGCAAACAGTGGGCAGCGTCCCAATATATCGACTAAGTTCGGAGTCACGATTATGTATGGAGATCATCTGGAAACCGTGTGCGGTTGCGTCGTCGGGGGAGCGGGGCCAGCCGGTATGGGGTTCTTGTTCAACGCCTTGAAGAGCGGCGCGATGCCAGAGCTGGCCAGGGAAGGCCTGATCATTGTCGACGCCAGCCCTAATCCCGGAACGGGGCGG
The DNA here is from genome assembly GCF_029841165.1 of Pseudomonas sp. GD03842. Classification (NCBI taxonomy): domain Bacteria; kingdom Pseudomonadati; phylum Pseudomonadota; class Gammaproteobacteria; order Pseudomonadales; family Pseudomonadaceae; genus Pseudomonas; species Pseudomonas sp. GD03842. Next base: position 283,305 of record NZ_JAOCEA010000002.1, read on the forward strand.
TTGGGGGATTATCGGATCACGGCCAACTCAGTCGGCGATGTTTTCCTGGACTGTCTGCGTGACCCCGCGCTGCGCGATGTGTTCGAGCCGCTGGAGCATTCGCCAGCGTATTGGCGTATCCGCCGCCAGGCGCAAAGCGCGCCGCAGTTGGCCGATGTGGCCGAATTGCTGGCGGAGGCTTCCACCCTGGTCCTGAATTTCATCGTCGAGCACTACGGCGTAAAGCTCTGGACGCGTACCACCATCACGGAAGTGGTGCAGGACGATGATGAGTACCATGTGTGGGTGGAAGCCGAGGGGCGGACGCGCCGAATTCGTTGCCGCGCGTTGGTCCTCAATCTGGGGGGGCGCCAGGATCCGCAACACCTGCTCGACAGCCTGGCCGACCAAGGCTTGGCTGTACCCCCGTCCGCCCGGGTGCTCAGTGCCGATACGCTGTTGCGCATGAACGCCGTGGAGCTGCGTGATGTGTTCGCTTCAACGCTGGCGCGCAAGGGCCGCATCTGTGTCGTGGGAGGGTCCCACAGCGCGTTCTCCGTTCTCGAGAATCTCGCCGATGCGTTGGAGTTCGCCGGTTTGACCGAGGTGACGCTGGTGCATCGCTCGCAGATACGTCTGTTTTACGAAACCGCCGAAGCGGCGCTCGAAGCGGGCTATGCCTTCGACCCTCAAAAGGATGTGTGTCCGGTGTCGGGCCGCGTGAATCGTTCGGGTGGCTTGCGCTATCGGGCGCTGGATGTCGGGCGCGAAGCGCTGGCCAAAGGGCGCATCGGCAAGACGGGCGTGCGGTTGCACATGTGGCAGACGCTCGAAGGCCCGGTTGGGCATTTCGACCAGGCGCGTCAGGCGCTGGCGGAGTCGGAGGTGGTGGTGCAGTGCACCGGCTATCAGCCGATGCTGCCTGTGCTGAGTTACGCCGGCGGCGGCGCCATCCGGCTGATGGAGGTCAAGGGCGGGCTGGATTCCGACCCTTCGGGTTGCCCGCTGGACAGCAGCGGTCAACGCTTGTACGGCCTGCACCTGTTCGGCTTGGGCGCAGGGCTGGGGGTCGATCCTCGCCTGGGCAGCGAAGCGTCGTTCGACGGCCGGATCTACGGCGTTTGGCAATTCCACAACGACGCCAGTGGCGCGGTGATCGATGCGGTCCTGGCTCGCCTGCAACAGCCGGTGGTCCAGCCGGTCAGTGTGGCGCGCCGGCGCGTGGCCAACCGCGAAGAGCAGCGTCAGCCGTTCATCTGGCCCGTCCTGGCCAATGCGCCGTCCTGACGCCGCCTGCTACCCGGTATCCCGAGTCCCTTGGAGGGATTCGGGATTTTTTTTGCCTGAAATATTTCAACGATCATGCGCAGCAATATGTTGGTCATCATGCTGCTTTTGGATAGAGTCGACGGCTTCATCTATTCTGGGTGTCCGGACACCTCTGATTGACTCCACAAGGAACCGACAGAACATGCGAATTTTGATCGTGGGTGCAGGTGCGATTGGCGGTTATTTCGGGGGGCGGTTGCTCGAGGCGGGGCGCGACGTGACGTTTCTGGTGCGTCCCACCAGGGCAGAGGAGCTGGACCGCGACGGCCTGATCGTACGCAGCCCGTTGGGCAATATCGTGTATCCATCGCCGCCTCTGGTGATGACGCCCATGCTGGATCAGACCTTCGACCTGATCCTCCTCAGTTGCAAGGCCTATGACCTCGACGCGGCGATGGAGTCCTTCGCGGCGGCAGTGGGCGCCGAGACGCTCATCCTGCCACTGCTCAATGGCATGGCTCATCTGGACCGCCTGGCCGAGCGCTTCGCTCCGGGCAACGTGCTGGGCGGGCAGTGCCTGATTTCACTGGACCGCGATGCCTCCGGCGCGATCCTGCACTTGAACGACACGAATCAGTTGTCGTTCGGCGAATTGAGCGGTGCCGTGTCGCAGCGCATCTTGAAAGTCGCCGACGCACTGGCCGACGCTGGATTTGACGCCAACCTGAGCCAGCAGATCGTCCAGGAAATGTGGGAAAAATGGTGTTTCATTGCCACGGGAGCAGGTGTGACGGGCGCTTTGCGCGCGAGCATCGGCGATGTCATGGCCAGCGGAGGGGAGGCATGGGTGCTGCAGTTATTGGCTGAATGCGCGAGCATCGCCGAAAACGCCGGGTACCCCCTGCGCCGCGACGTGCGGCAACGCTTTCAAACGATGCTGACCACTCGGGGTTCGAAGATGACCGCCTCGATGCTGCGTGACATCGAGCGGGGCGCACCGATCGAAGTCGAGCATGTGATCGGCGACCTTGTCGCCCGGCGTTCGAGCGCCGATAAGCATGCCAAAGGCGGGTTATCGACGCTGGACACGGTTTATCTGCACCTTAAATCCTACGAAGCGCGGCGATTGCGCGAGCGCGGCTAAGCGCCTTCGATCGGGCGATTCGGGTGTTTCTTACTGCTGGCGAAGGCGCGCACCAGCAGTTCCAGCAGCAGGGCAAGCAGCAATGCGCCAGTGCCGATCAGAAACAGCAGACGATGATTGCCGCCGCTGCCATTGAACAGTAGGGAGTACCCGTAGCCGGAGACGGCTTGCAGCAGCGCGAATGCCGTGGTCGCTCGGCTCCAGGCCGCACCTTGTGCGCTGGGATCATGAGGCAACAGCTCATGGATCCGCGCCAGAACCAGCGGCACGATGCCGGGCGGGAAGGTGCCGATGACCAACGTCAATGCGGCAATCACCAGGCCGTCATGGGCGGAGTAAAGCAGGCCGACGACCAGCGCCTGAATCACCAAAACCAGTCGGATACCACGGGTCGGGCCCATCCAGTCGGCAATGGCACCGTAGAGCATGGGACCGATCAACGCGCCGACCCCATACACGATCCAATACAGCGCCCCGACGTGTGCACCCATGCCCAAGTCTCGGGCGACGAAATCCACCAGAAATACCATCAGTGGCACGAGCCCAATCGCCATCAGCCCGAACTGGGCGTACGTCATTCTGAGGAATAGCGCATGGTGATGAGGGCGGGGTGCCGATGCGTGCCCAGGGGCGGAAGAGACAGGCGCCGCCGCAGTCGGCCAGCCGGTCCAGCTCACGGCGGTGAGCAGCGCACAGAACAGGCTCAGGCCCAGCCATGTTACGCGCAACCCCATGTCCAGCAGCAGAGGCACCAGCGTGCCGGATGCCGCAATACCCAGCCCCAACCCGAAGAAGATTGCGCCGCTGGCCAGACCTTTGCGGGTTCCCGGAATGTGCGGAAGGACCGTGGAGGCCACCAAAACCATGATCGCCCCACCGGCGAGACCGGAAACGAAGCGCCATGCGAAGAACCAGAGAGTGGAGAACGGCACGGCACAGCCGGCAAAGGATAGCGTGACCAGCACCATCATCAGTCGCAGGGTGTGGCGGTTCGTCAATCTGCGCGCCAAGGGGCGCCCCAGCAGCGCGCCGATGAAATAGCCCGCCAGGTTGGCAGCGCTCAGGACGATGATGGCTGAGGTGGCGAACCAGTGATTCTCGATCAACGGCGGAATCAGCGGCGTGTAGGCAAAGCGCGCGAGGCCGATGCCGACCAGCGTGGCACACAGCCCGGCGATGATGGCATGCCAGGGGATGGGCGCGGCGGAGGAGGAGAGTGCTTGTGGTGTGTCTTCTGAAACCGAGGAAGGCTGCATATGCGCACCCGAATGCAATGGGGGAATGTTTGACACCTATGTCATGTTTGCCATGCTAGTCAAAATTGACAGCGCTGACAAGAATGAGGTCAACTTCACTCCTACCTGTTCGTGGCTCGATTGGCGGCAGGTCAATGCACAGTGGGGGAGCTGAAGTCATGGCGGGTGTGAGGCAATTCGACGAGGACCGTACACTGGATCTGGCGTTGAACGTGTTCTGGCAGAAAGGCCTCAGCGCGACGTCGATGCAGGATTTGGCGCAAGCCACCGGCGTGTTGCGGGGCTCGCTGTACAACGCCTATCAGGGCAAGGAGCAGTTGTTCCTCAAGGTGTTCGACCGCTATCGACAACGCATGACCGGCCACATGGCCGCGGCCCTGGCTGACCCATCGATCAAGGTGGCGCTCGAAGGTTTTTTCGATTTCATCATTACCTCGATGACCGAAGGCACGCCGACCCGCGGCTGTTTGACCACCAAGACGGCTGTCGACGGTATCTCCGAAGTCGAGACCATTCGCACAGCCCTGCAGGGAATGCTCGATGACATCGAAGCCTTGCTGCAGACCCGATTCGCCCTCGAAGAACAGAACGCTACACTCAACCTGACGGCCAGCGAGGCGTCGCGCCTGGTGTCGACCTTCACGCGCGGCGTCGTCGTCATGGAGCGTGTGTATCAGGACGAAGCCCGTTTGCGCAGCACCGCTGCGTCGATGGTCAAGGTGTTGATCCGGCCGTGAAAGCCACCCACCGCTCCGTGCGCTGCGTGGCAAAAAAACCGAACCTTCGCCGTGAGCTACCCTCAACTACTCGACATCTGGCGCAAGAGGAGAGCCCGACATGCCGGTCAAGCACGATTTGTACGCGGATTTGAGTATCGCCAAGGAAGAGGTGATCAAAATGCGGGGCAAGGATCCCAAGCTCAATAGTTTGATCGACAGTTATGAGTCGCTCGATGCCGACATCGTCGAAGCCGAGTCTGGATCCGCGGGGGATGTTTCGGACGATCAGCTCAAACGGCTTAAGGAAGAGCGGCTATTGGTCAAAGATAAAATCGTCAAACACGTTTCTTACAGCCAATGAACCGAGGGTTCGTTGATTAACGGCGCGGCCCGAGTCTCCAGACTCGGGCCGTTTTCGTTTCGGGCCCTGGTCAAGTTGCCCTTCCGGCGCTGCTTAGTTGCACTGCGTTCAATGCGCTGAAGTCGTGAATGGATCCAATAGACGAAAAAAAACGGCGCCGGGGAATACGCCGTTTATTTTATCGGCCCACATTACGGCCGATGCCAATCAGAGAAGATGAACCGGACGGCTCACTGCTGCTCTTGGTTGTTCGGTGCAATTTCGGCCTGGATGCGTTTGTAAATCTCTTCACGGTGCACCGAAACGTTTTTCGGCGCATTGATTCCGAGACGGACCTGCAAGCCCTGTACGCCCAGAATGGTGACGGTGATTTCGTCACCAATGTTTATGCTTTCGCCGACTTTGCGGGTGAGTATTAACATAATCTTTTCCTTGATGGCCTCGTGGAACGCCTCTGCCAAGAGGCTGGCCGTAGCCTTGGGTGATGGTGGTTGCCGATTGCATCCAAATGCGTCATCCGTAAGACGCCTTTGGCATGATTTTAATTCCCCAGGTTCATCTTCTTGTCATTGGCTCGGGTTCCTGAGGCCAGACGGTGTACGAATTTTGCCTGCTTTTGGCGGTAATTCCCCGTATGGATTCGCTATTACCCTCATAGCCAAGTCCGGGGCGGCGCCTATTGCACACTCCTTTCGCATTTATTGCAAAGAACTCATGCCAAGTGGCGATGAAATTTTCATTAGGCCGCTTGTACGTCATTTCCTAGTGTAGTGTAGGAGAATTCCGTATAGCGCGAACGCAAAGTATAAGAGAGTGCACCGAAATCTCGCCATCCCCACGGCGGGATCGGAGGTTTCAGGAAGGGATGACGTGAAAGAGAAAAGACATGCCCACCGCGGCGGGTGGGCATGGGATGCAGCCGTCTGGAATCAGACCACCAGCGACAACAGCATGATGAGGATGATACCGACCACCGACAGGATGGTTTCCATCACTGTCCAGGTCTTCAGGGTTTCGGTCACGGTCATGTTGAAGTATTGCTTGACCAGCCAGAAGCCTGCGTCGTTCACATGGGACAGGATCAAGGAACCTGCGCCGGTGGCCAGTACCAGCAGTTCCCGGTTGACCCCAGGCACCATCGCGACCACGGGTGCGACGATACCAGCACCGGTGATGGTCGCCACGGTAGCAGAGCCGGTGGCGATCCGAATCACGGCCGCCACCAGCCACGCCAGCAGAATGGGCGAAATCTGCGCCTGCACCGCCATGTGGCCGATCAGGTTACCGACGCCGCTGTCCACCAGCATTTGTTTGAAACCACCCCCGGCACCCACGATCAGCACGATGGCCGCCACTGGCGCCAGGCTCTGGTCCAGCAGCTTGATGATCTGCTCGCGGCTGAAGCCACGGGCCGAGCCGAAGGTGTAGAACGCCAGCAGCAGCGCAAAGAGCAGGGCGGCGATCGGGTGCCCGATGAAGTCCATCCAGATGCGGAAAATGTGACCGTTGGGCAGCGCCACGTCAGCGAAGGTCTTCAACAGCATCAGGAAAACCGGCAGCAGGATTGTCAGCAGGGTAATGCCGAAGCTGGGCAGGTTTTCGTTAGTCGATTCCTTGGCAATCTGATCCATCAGGTCTTTGGACGGGTTGCCGGGAATGTGTTTGGCAATCCATTTTCCGAAGATTGGACCGGCAATGATCGCTGTTGGGAACGCTACGATCAGGCCATAGAAAATGGTCTTGCCGATGTCGGCGTTGAAGATGCCGATCGCCAGCAAAGGGCCCGGATGCGGAGGGACGAGGCCGTGAACCGCGGACAGGCCGGCCAGCAGCGGAATGCCGATCTTGACGATGGACACGCCGCTGCGACGAGCCACGATGAACACCAGCGGAATCAACAGCACGAAGCCGATTTCGAAGAACAGTGGGATACCCACCAGAAACGCCGAAAACATCATGGCCCAGTGCACGCGCTCCTTGCCGAAGCGGCGAATCAAGGTCTGGGCGATCTGGTCGGCGCCGCCGGAGTCAGCCATCAGCTTGCCGAGCATGGTGCCCAGCCCGAGGATGATGCCGACGAAGCCCAGCACGCCCCCGAAGCCGTCCTGGAAGGATTTCATCACTTTTTCGACCGGCATCCCGGAGGTCAGCCCGAGAAAACCAGCCGCAATGGTCAATGCAATAAAAGGGTGGACCTTGAACTTGGTGATCAATAGCACGAGGCCGATGATGGTCACCAGCGCATCTACGAGTAGATACGTGTCTTGAGTCATACCGAACATGGGGTGTCTCTCCGTTGTATTTTGTTTTTTTGGAGCTACTGCTCAACGCTGTTGTTCACTGCCTTGTGTACACGAAAAGACAGCGCTGTCTTTTTCGCTCACGCCGGTCCCGCGATCAGGAGCCGGTAAGAGCGGTGGCAGATGAGGTTTGCGATGCGCTCCACCATGCCGCTGCGTCAGCGCCGATGGTCTCGATCGGCTGAGTCGCATCCACGACCAGCGTGCGGTCTTCTCCGTAAGGCGGTTCCAACGTCGCGAATTGACTGTCGACCAGGCTGGCCGGCATGAAGTGGCCAGGGCGGTGCGAGCAGCGCTCGGTCGCCAGTTCCTTGGTGAGTTCCAGAAACACGAACCCCAGGCCCGGCACGGCGGCGCGCAAGCGATCGCGGTAGATCAGTTTGAGGGAGGAGCAGGTCAGGACCGGTTTCTCGCCATTGCGCAACGCCGCCGCAACTTCTTCCCCAAGGCGGGTCAACCAGCCGGCGCGGTCGTCGTCGTTGAGGGGATGGCCAGCGCTCATCTTGTCGATGTTGGCTTTGGGGTGGAAGGCGTCGCCTTCGATGAGGCGGCCGCCGCTGCGTTTGGCGATTTCAGCACCCACGGCACTTTTGCCGCAGCCTGAAACACCCATGATCACGAGGGCGGAGATTGCATGTGGAGCAGTAGTCATAAAAACCTCGCCCCGAAGACAGCGCTGTCTTTGCCGAATCGTGTGCAAGGCCGGCAAGGCTGTTTCCGGGTGTAGTCATTGTTATGGGTATCTCGCTGATCCATGAGATACATCTCTTCTTTCGACAGGACGATCGAAAAGTTGCGGGCCTCCGTGGGATAGCGCTACCTTAGAGCCCATCAGAAACAATCGCAACCCCTTGAGCTTTTCCTACGTTCAGTTGGCAACGCATGACACGCATTGGTTCCCGTTCCACCGGTCGTCCTACCCTTACCGAAGTCGCAAAACTGGCCGCTGTCTCGCCTATCACGGCGTCTCGCGCGCTGCGTGGCGTGGCCACGGTGGCGCCGGAGCTGGTAGAGAAAGTCCAGGCAGCTGCGCAAAGTCTAGGCTATGTCGCCAACCCTGCCGCGCGAGCGCTCGCGTCGTCGCAAAGCCAGTCGGTAGTGGTGTTAGTGCCGTCGTTGTCCAACCAGTTGTTCATCGAGACCCTCGAAGCGATTCAGAACGTCCTGCGCCCGCGTGGCCTGGAAGTGGTGATCGGCAACTACCATTATTCGCCCGTCGAAGAGGAAAACCTGCTCCGCAGCCACTTGGCGAACCGGCCGCGGGGTATCTTGCTGACCGGCTTCGATCGCAGCCACGCGGCCCAACAATTGTTGGCGGCCAGCGGGGTGCCCTGTGTCCACATGATGGAACTGGACCCCAGTCGTGCCGAGCCTTGCGTGGGGTTCTCCCAGCAGCAGGCGGGGGCAGCAGCGGCGCAGCACCTGTTGAGCCGCGGGCGTCGACGCCTGGCGTATGTGTCGGCGCAGCTGGACCCTCGGGTCATTCAGCGTGGCGCCGGCTTTCGCAGTGCGCTGGAAGCGCAGGGTCTGTACGACGAAGCGCTGCAGATGGCCACTTCGCTGCCGTCATCCATTGGCCTGGGTGGCGAGATGTTCGCCCGGCTGCTGGATGAGCACCCGGACGTGGATGGCATCTTTTTCTGCAACGATGACCTGGCCCAGGGGGCGACGCTGGAGGCATTGCGACGGGGGATCCGCATCCCTGAACAGGTGTCGCTGATCGGCTTCAACGACCTGCCGGGCTCTGCACACATGGTGCCGCGTCTGACCTCGATCCGCACGCCCCGCGAGCAGGTGGGGCAACGCGCCGCGCAGTTGTTGCTAGGGTTGCTGGACGGCAACGTGCAGCAGGCCCAGGTCGATCTGGGCTTCGAGCTGGTGATCCGGGAAAGCACCTGAACCCCCGGAAAACCGGAGCCGGGGTGGCTCCATGGGAACGTCAGGCCAGGGTGCGCGGCAGCTTGAGCTCGGCACACAGGCCGCCGCCGTCACGATTGGACAGCGTCAGCGAGCCGCCCAATGCCCTTGCCAGTTGCTGAGCGATGGCCAGTCCCAGCCCGGTCCCCCCTGTGTCGCGGTTGCGCGAACTCTCCACCCGGTAGAACGGCTTGAGCACTTCAGCCAGCTCCGCCTGCGAAATGCCTGGCCCGCGATCCAGCACCTGAATCGACACCCCCTGGTCGCCCTGAGACTGCACCTGAACCTCCGCCGCGCCAGCGAATTTCAGCGCATTGTCGGTGAGGTTCACCAGCACCCGACGCAACGCATGGGGGCGAGTGTCGATTACCGCTTGTGCTTTACCACTCAACTGCACCGATTGGTTCATGTCCTGATAGTCGAATACCAGGCTGTCGAGAAAGGCATCCAGATTCACGCGTTTGGCGGTTTCGGTGGAGGTGTCCATGCTGCGGGCATAGGCCACGCCCTCTTGAACCAAATGCTGCATTTCGTTCAGGTCGCTCCACAGCTTGTCTTTCTCGATGCCGTCGTCCATGAATTCGGCGCGCAGCTTCATGCGGGTGATGGGCGTTTGAAGGTCGTGGGAAATGGCCGCCAGCAACTGCATCCGCTCCTTCACGTAGGTGGCGATGCGTTGTTGCATGGAATTGAACGCCACAGCCGCGTAGGCGACTTCCGTGGGGCCGCTTTCGTCGAGGCGGATGCCCTCGCCGTTAGGGTCCAGCGTGTCCACGGCTTGGGACAGGCGGGTCAACGGGCGGATCGCCGTTCGCACCGCCAGCCAGGTGCAAGTCACCAATAACACCAGTTGCCCGATCAGCAGCAATGGCAGCCAAGGCGACAATGGCGTGATGGCCGGGCGCACATCGATAGTGAGCGGGTTGCCGTCGCGCAGGGTGAGGTGCGCCTGATAATGCGGGCGGCTGTCGGGGATCGTGTTGAACACCACTGGATAATCGCGGCCCAGTGCCGCCTGCATCGTATGCACCGAAATCGGTGCTTTGTTCATGTCCATCGGCGTACCGGTCTGGCCGGTACCCAAGACGTAGCGATAGTTCGGGTGTTCGAAGCGCGGCAGCCATGCGGCCCGCTCTTCGGCGGGCAAGCGCTCGAGCATGGCGAGGGTGGTGGTCAGATCCTGCTGCATGTTGCCCAGCATCATGGTCATCGCGCTTTGGTAGCGCTCGTAGAATTGCAAGCCGAAGGACATGCCGTGGGCCAGCACCAGGCTGATCAGGAAAATCAGCGACAACCGCGATGCCAGCGTGCGCGGCCAACCGAAGCCTGCCTTCATACCGGGTCCCCGAGGATTTCCACCGCGTAGGTGAACACATAGCCTTCACTGCGCACGGTCTTGATGTAGGCGGGGTCGCGGGCATCGTCCAGCAGGCGCTGACGCAAGCGACTGACCAGCAGGTCGATGGAGCGATCGAACAGGTCGGCGTCGCGGCCTTGGGTCAGGTTGAGCAACTGATCACGGCTGAGCACCCGTTGCGGGTGGTCGAGGAAGGTGCGCAGCAGGCGGTATTCGGCGCCGCTGAGGGCGACTACCGTGCCTTCGGCGTCCAACAGGTGGCGTGCCGTGGTGTCAAGGCGCCACTTGCCGAAGGCCAGCAGCCGCCCGGATTCGCTGACAATGAGGTTCGGCGGCAACATGCGGGTGCGACGCAGCACGGCATTGATCCGCGCCAGCAGCTCCCGCGCGGCAAACGGCTTGACCAGGTAGTCGTCAGCGCCCATCTCCAACCCGATGATGCGGTCGGTTTCGTCGCTACGCGCAGTGAGCATCAGCACCGGCGTGGTCTTGTGCTTGCCGGAACGCAGTTCTCGACACAACAGCAGGCCATCGTCCCCCGGCATCATGATGTCCAACACAATGAGGTCAACCGGAGTCGACTCGAGAAAGGCGCGCATCTGCCTGCCGTCGGCCACCACGGTGGTGCGCAGGCCGTTCTTTTTCAGGTAATTGCCCACCAGCTCCCGGATTTCCCGATCATCATCCACGATCAGAATGTGGTCGACGTGCTCCATGGTCTCGTTACCCTCATTGTCATTGGTCTGCGGCGTATCTTACCCAGTCGCGACAGGGTTGCCCGTGACCCTTTGTATTGCACTGTATCTGACACTGCGTAGCCTACATGGCGATTCAAAAAAACCGGCCCGGTGTCGAGAAGGTCACGTCGCCTGGCAGGCGCCCGCCACGGTAGTCAGCGATCAAGGTCATGACCGGCAGGCTCGCCAAGCCAGCGTGCCAAGGCTGCGATCGCAAGTTCAGGGGTCGCGCTGCTGCCTGCCCAGGTGCAGGCGAGCATCAGGTTTTTCGGCAATTGGAAGTCTTCGACCTGGAACCCTTGGGCGTCGAAGCCCTGCGCATCGTGCTTGACCTGGTGCCGCAGGCTGCCGAGGTCGTCGAAATAGGCCCAGACCGGTTTGCCCAGCGCGACCGCCATGCCCACTTCGAATGCAGTCCCTGAGTCTGGTTCGGCCCCGCGGAAGCAGTTGAGGTTGGCGACGACGGCATCGCAGCGGCGGATCATGGCGATGTTGGCATTGCAGATCAGCGTGGCCGTCTCTTCGGGCGGCAGGCCCGCCGGGACTTCATTATCGAACGGGTAGAGCCCCACCAGCCCCTGGGCTTCGCACAGGGCCTTGAGGTAGCGCCCCCTGTCGATGGCGTCATTGCGGAACACATCGAATCCGGCGAGGTAGACCTGGGGAGAGCGAGAGAGCGGCATCGGGAGGTCCTTGGAAGAAGATCCGGGCATTCTAGCGGCAACTTCAGTTGCCATTGATCAGCTCATGCAGCCAAGACGGCAATCGGGGGTGGACTCTGTACGGATAAACAGTATCCTCACCGTTTTCATGGCTGCCAGTGTGACCCCGTTGTGAGCCTTTCGCCCCTCGACAATCCGTTTTACTACCTCGAGAATTTTCGCCAGGCTCTCACGTGGATCGCCCAGCGTTATGACGACCTGCTCGACCCTGAAGAGCAGCGCTTCATTGGAGCATTCGCCGATTTGCCCCAAGCCGCCCAGGCGCTGCTGGTGCGCATGATCATGCGCAAGGGCACGTTGTTCCGTACCAGCAAGCTGAACTACGCAGAGATCGGTGACGTTCATCGGGCGGTGGCGCCGTTGATCGACCGCGGCTGGGTCGACGACGCGCCTCACCTCGACCTCCAGGCGCTGTTTGCATTGTTGCGCAAGGAGGAACTGACGCGGTGCTTCACTGCTCACGCCCCCAAAAGCAACGAAAAGAAGACCCAACTGCTGGAGCGGTTGGTGCCGCACTATCCGGCGCCACTGCCGCTGGCCGAATGGTTTGCAGGCATGGAAGAGGTGGTCTTTTCGCTGGAGATCATGCCCCTGTGCGATCGCCTTCGGCTGTTGTATTTCGGCAATCTGCATCAGGAATGGTCCGAATTCGTCCTCGCTGACCTGGGCATCTACCGTTACGAAAAAGTCGAATTTTCCGTCGAGTCGCGAGGCATCAGTCAGCGCGCCGATATTGACGTCTGCCTCGCATTGCACCTTTGCCGACAGGCGCTGGATGACAGCGCCGTGCTCAGCGAACTGGCGGCTCAGGCACTGGCCATCCGCACGGATAACCCCTGGCTGGCGATGCGTCGCGCCAAGCTGCTGTACCAGATCGGTTACCAGGCCGAACGCGATCAGGACCTGACCCTGGCGCTGGCGGTCTATGAACAGTCCCGTTATCCCGGCGCGCGGGTGCGCAGAATCCGGGTGCTGGAGCGTTCCGGTCACTACGCGCAAGCGCTTGTCCTGTTGCAACAGGCGCAAGCGGCCCCTGAAAACGAAGCGGAATCCCAGCACTTGTTGCGTATCCAGCCTCGTCTGCTGAAAAAGCTCGGTCAGGGCGCGACGGGCAGGCGCGTGACGCGCGCGGTGACCCGGCTCGACCTGAGCGTGACGCCGCTGCCTGGTCACAGCGTCGAGAAACTGATTCAGTTGCACCTGAGCGAAGAGGGCAGTGAAGTGCATTACGTCGAGAATGCGCTGATCAATTCACTGTTCGGCCTGCTGTGCTGGCCAGCGGTGTTCGCGCCGGTGCCGGGGGCGTTCTTTCATCCCTTCCACAGTGCGCCAAGCGACCTCTACAGCCCGGACTTCTACACCCGGCGTGCGGACCTGTTCGAGGCGTGCCTGAGCCAGCTCGGTGACGAGCGTTACCTCTCGACGATCCGGCAGTGTTATCTGGATAAATTCGGCCTGCAATCACCGTTCGTGTTCTGGGGAGCGCTGACCCCGGCGCTCTTGGAACAGGCACTCCATTGCCTTGCGCCGCATCATCTCGAATGCTGGTTCCGCCGGTTGCTGCAAGACATCAAAGCCAACCGTACAGGGATGCCCGATCTGATCCAGTTCTATCCGGCGCAGCGCAGCTACCGCATGATCGAGGTGAAAGGGCCGGGTGATCGGCTGCAGGACAACCAATTGCGCTGGTTGGACTTCTGCGCCGAGCATGGCATGCCGGTGGTGGTGTGTTACGTGCAGTGGACACAGGACTCGGCCCTGGCAGGTTGAGGCCTTCGAGCGTGAAGGCACGCAGGGGCGTCGTCGACCGGCCTCGGACGTCGGGCTTCAGCCGGTCACTGCGGCCACGCTCCTGCGCGGCAGCGTGACGTCAGCGTTTCACTTTTTTCGGCGGCGCAGGCAGCGGGGCGAACAGCGCTTCGATGTCTTCCTCTTGCAGCTTCCAGTCCCCCGCCTTGCGGCCATCCAGAATGCCCGCTGCCAGTGCCGACTTCTCCTGCTGCAGGTGCTGGATTTTTTCTTCCACCGTGCCGCGGGCGATCATCTTGTAGACGAAGACCGGCTTTTCCTGCCCGATCCGGTAAGCGCGATCGGTCGCTTGGTTTTCCGCCGCCGGGTTCCACCAGGGGTCGTAATGGATCACCGTGTCGGCGGCGGTCAAATTTAGGCCTGTACCGCCTGCCTTGAGGCTGATCAGAAAGATCGGGCGTTTGCCACTTTGAAACTCTTGCACCGGGGTGCGCCGGTCGCGGGTCTGGCCGGTCAGCAGGGCGTAGGCGATACCGCGTTGAGCCAGTTCGGCTTCGATCAGTTCGAGCATCGAGGTGAACTGCGAGAACAGGAGAATCCTGCGATTTTCCGCGAGCAATTCTTCGATCATATCCATCAGGCTTTCCAGCTTGGCCGAGCTGGAATGGCGCCCCGTCGTCGGGGCGCTCTTCACCAGCCGCAGGTCGCAGCAAACCTGCCGCAGCTTGAGCAAGGCTTCCAGGATGATGATCTGGCTGCGCGCCGCCCCCTTGGCGGTGATCTCGTCACGCACCTTTTTGTCCATCGCCAGGCGCATGGTCTCGTAGACGTCACGCTGCGCATCGTTGAGCTCGACCCAATGCACGATTTCCGTCTTCGGCGGCAACTCGGTGGCGACCTGTTCCTTGGTGCGCCGCAGCAGGAACGGCCTGATGCGCGCGTTCAGGTGCTGCAAGCGCGCCTCGTCGCCCAGGCGCTCAATGGGGGTGCGGTAATTGCTGCCGAATTGTTTGGCATCCCCCAGCCATCCGGGCATCAGGAAGTGGAACAACGACCACAGCTCCCCCAGATGGTTTTCCAGCGGGGTACCACTCAGGCACAGGCGCTGGCGGGCGTTCAATTGGCGCGCCGCCTGCGCCGCCTTGCTGCCAGGGTTCTTGATGTACTGCGCCTCATCCAGCACCAGCACATGGAACAGCTGTTTGCCCAGGATTTCGACGTCCCGGGGCAGCAGTGCGTAGGTGGTCAGAATCAGGTCGTATTCGTTCAGGCGGTTGAAGTCCAGGTGCCGGTTGGCGCCGTACAGGGCCAGCACTTTGAGTGGCGCTGTGAAATGCTTCGCTTCGTCCATCCAGTTCGGGATCAGGCTGGTCGGCATGACCGCCAGCGCTGGATGGGTCAGGCGCCCAGCCTCCTTTTCCTTGAGCAAGTGGGCGAGGGTCTGCAGGGTTTTGCCAAGCCCCATGTCGTCGGCCAGCACGCCGCCCACTTCGAGCTCACGCAGGGCCTGCATCCAGCTCAGACCTTCCAGCTGGTAGGGGCGCAGTGTGGCATTCAGGCCATCGGGGGGCGTCACCCGCGCGTCCTTGATGTTGACCAGGCGTTCGGCGAATTGCCGCAGACGGTCGCCGCCTTGCCACACCAAGGGCATATCGTCGAGGTGGGTGAGGCGCCCGGCATCCGCCGTTTTCACCCGGATGGAGTGGTTGCCGTCCTCGCGCCAGTAAAAGTCGCCCAGTGTCGCAAGCACCGGGCGCAGCCGTCCGTAGGGCAGCGCAACCTGAATCGGACCGCCGCCGCGCTGGGTGAAGTGATTGAGCTGCACCAGCAATTGTTCGTCGTCGCGACGCTTGGCGATCCCCTCCAGGCTCATCAGTTCCGGGTGGGTGCGCAGCAGGTTGATCAGGATCGGCAACAGGCTCAGGCGCTCGCCGTTGACGATGATCCCCAGTTCCAGATCGAACCAGTCGCGTTCCGGCTGTTCGTCGACAACGGCATACCAGTCCTCGACCGGGGTCACGTCAAAACCGAAGTCCGGCGCCATTTCGATCTGCCAGCCGCTCGCGCGCAGTTTCGGCAATTCGTCGAGCATGAAAGTCAGCCAGGCCTTGTCGGTGGGCAGTTCCAGCATTTCGCCGGCGCTGTCGGGCAGGGCCTTGCTCTGGCGAGTTGCGATGCGAAAACCCAGATCCTGAAGCTGTTTGCGGTACTGCGCCTCAAGGTCCAGGTGGCGGCGCAGGCGCAGGGTTTCCTCCTTCAGATGCCAGAGCAGATCGCTGGGCCGCCCCGGTGCCGGGATGCCTGAGGCGTACAGCTCACGATAACGAAACGCCAGGGCGGCGCGATGCTGGACGTGTCGTTGCATTTTGCCGTTGCGAGGTTCGTAGGCGCTGAATTCGAAACTGGCGAGTGTCAGGCGTGGCTGAGGCTTGATCTTTTTCTCGATACGCTCCGGCAACGGCGAGCTGGGCGTGGCAGGGGCCTCGGCGACCGGTCTTTCCCGCTCGACGGCGGCCAGAACCCCGGGTTTGTTTTCCGGGTCGCTCAAGTAATACAACGCGGCCGCGCAATGCTTGCAGTTGTTTCTCACCGGGCAGGTGCAAACCCCCACCACGAAGTGGCGAGTGCGGTCGGGGTCCTTGAATTGCAAGGTCTGCACGTAGGTCTGCAGCGCAGACCCCCGGCACGCCGTGCGCACCAGATCGGGCATCAACTGCTGGACCACGATGCGGTGTTCACGGGCATAGCTGAGCCCGCGTTCCAGGCTCTGAGCCTTGAACAACGGTTCCCATGGCAGGGACAGGGCTTTTTCCAGTAACGATGACACGTCTTGCCCTTCGTCAGCGGGGGGCTGGAAGCGGAGAAACCTTGATCAGCATGGCCAGGCTTCCATTGTCCAGATAGGTCAATTCACCATTTCTGACACGTGTTGCCTGACGCATGCGTTCGCTGCTCACCAGCACCCCATGATCGTCGAGCTGGTTGACCCAGAAATTGGCGTCGATGTCGGTAAAACGCGCCAAGCTCAGGCTCACGGTGCCTTCGATCGGATAATGGCCGAATTGCGCCTGCCCGTCGCTGATCGCCACTCGGCTCGGGGTGGCGCTCAGGGGCTGCTGCCAGGCCCGGTGAAGCAGGACCTGATAGCCCTGGCTGGCGGCCAGTTTGCCCACCAGAGTGTCGAGGGTCGTGGAGGTCTTGCTCTCGGCGCCCAAGGCCTGCGCACCTGCGGCCCAGTCTTCCGGTGCCCTTTGGTTGGTGGCAGCCGGCTCACCGTTCTGACGGAACAGGATGAGCTCCACCTGGTAATTGAAATTGCCCGCGACAAACGAGGTGTCCGGTGCAGCGACCGCATCCGTGTCCAGGTCTGCGGCCAATGCAATCGGAGCGACCAGCGTCAGCAGCAGGGCGAGTGAGCGAAACACGCGCATGGTGAGTCCTTATGACGATTTCGTAGAGGGCTGCGGTGTCAGGCGTTCGAGCAGCGCTTCGATGATGTTGAAACGCTCCTCGGGTCGTTCCATCGGTACCATGAACTTGAACAGCGTGGCGCCTTCGAATTTGTAACGCTTGGGCTGGGCTTGAATCAGCTTGATCAGCGTCAGCGGGTCGACAGGGGTCTCGGCGCCAAACTCGATGCGGCCCCCCTGTGGCCCTGCGTCGATTTTCCGGATGCCCAGTTGATCGGCCTTGAGTTTGAGCAAGGTCATGCGCACCAGGTTCTTGGTGGGTTCGGGCAGCAGGCCGAAACGGTCGATCATTTCCACCTGAAGGTCTTTGAGCCCGTCTTCGTCGGCCGCGTTGGCGATGCGTTTATAGAGAATCAGCCGCGCATGCACGTCCGGCAGGTAGTCCTCCGGAATCAGCCCCGGCACCCGCAAATTGATTTCCGGCCCGCCGCCCAGTGGCTGCTCCAGGTTCGGCTGCTCGCCCTTGCGGATCGACTTCACCGCACGTTCGAGCATCTCCATGTACAGCGTGAAGCCCACGGCCTGGATCTGGCCGCTCTGGCCTTCGCCGAGCAATTCGCCTGCGCCGCGGATTTCCAGGTCGTTGGTCGCCAGCACGAAGCCCGCGCCCAGGTCCTGGGTGTTGGCGATGGCTTCCAGGCGCTTTTCCGCATCGGGGGTGATCTGCTTGCGCGGCGGCGTCAGCAGGTAGGCGTAAGCCTGGTGGTGACTGCGCCCGACACGGCCACGCAACTGGTGCAACTGGGCCAGGCCGAACTTGTCGGCGCGTTCGATGATGATGGTGTTGGCGCTGGGCACGTCGATGCCCGTTTCGATGATGGTCGATGCGATCAGCACATTGAAACGCTTGTGGTAAAAGTCACTCATCACCTGCTCGAGCTCGCGCTCGTTCATCTGCCCGTGACCGACGCCGATACGCGCTTCGGGCACCAGCTCGGCCAGATCGGCGGCGCACTTCTCGATGGTCTTGACGTCGTTGTGCAGGTAATAGACCTGACCGCCACGCAGCAGCTCACGCAGCAGCGCTTCCTTGACCGTGGGCTTGTTCTGCTCCATCACGAAGGTGCGCACCGACAGCCGGCGGGCGGGTGGCGTGGCGATGATCGACAGGTCGCGCATGCCAGCCACGGCCATGTTAAGGGTGCGGGGAATCGGCGTGGCAGTCAGCGTCAGGATGTCGACCTCACTGCGCAGCGCCTTGAGCTGTTCCTTCTGACGGACCCCGAAGCGGTGCTCTTCGTCGATGATCACCAAGCCCAAGTTCTTGATCTTGACGTCGTCCTGCAACAGCTTGTGGGTGCCGATGACGATGTCGATCTTGCCCTCGGCCAGGTCGGCGATGGCGGCGTTGACCTCCTTGGTCGATTTGAAGCGGCTCATGACCTCGACCTTCACCGGCCAGTCGGCGAAGCGGTCGCGAAAGCTGTTGTAGTGCTGTTGGGCAAGCAGGGTGGTGGGCACGAGGATCGCCACCTGTTTACCGCCATGTACGGCGATGAACGCGGCGCGCATGGCCACCTCGGTCTTGCCGAAACCCACGTCGCCGCAGACCAGGCGGTCCATTGGTTTGGGCGCCAGCATGTCGGCGCGCACCGCTTCGATGGTGGTTTGCTGGTCCGGCGTTTCTTCGAAAGGAAAGCCTGCGCTGAAGGTTTCGTAGTCCAGTTTCGGATCGGCGAAGGCATAGCCTTCGCGGGCGGCGCGACGGGCGTAGATGTCGAGCAGCTCGGCCGCCACGTCGCGCACCTGCTCGGCGGCCTTGCGCTTGGCTTTCTGCCAGGCCTCGGAACCCAACCGATGCAACGGCGCCAGCTCGTCGTCGCTGCCGGTGTAGCGGGCGATCAGGTGCAGGTTGGCGACCGGTACATACAGCTTGGCGTCGTCGGCATAGGCCAGCATGAGAAATTCGGCGACCTGGTTTTCCACCTCCAGCGTGGCCAGGCCCAGGTAGCGTCCCACACCATGATCGATGTGCACCACCGGCGCGCCCTCGCGCAGCTCGGCAAGGTTCTTGATCACGGCATCGTTGGCGTGCCCGTCCATCCGCTTGTCGCGGCGACGACGCTGCATCACGCGTTGGCCGAACAACGGACTTTCGGCGATCAGTGCCAGCGCCGGTTGATCGAGCGCCAGGCCTTCGTCCAGCGGCGCGATGGTGATCGCCAGCCGCTCCGTGCTGTCGACGAACCCCTGCCAACTGTCCACGGTCTTCGGGCGCAGTTTCAGGCGGTCGAGCAATTCCAGCAGCACTTCCCGACGGCCCGCCGATTCGGCAGTGAACAGCACCCGGCCCGCGAACCCGTCCAGGAAACGGGACAGTGCCGCCAGCGGCTGGTTGGCCTTGGCTTCGATGGCCAGGTCCGGTAACGCCTGGGCCGGGAAGCGCTCGCGACCCACGCCGGTGTCCACATCGTCCTGGCTGACCACCACCCGTGGCCAGCTTTTCAGGCGAGCGAAGCAGTCTTCCACCGGCAGGAAAAGCTCGTCAGGCGGCAGCAGCGGCCGATCCGGGTCGACACGACGTTCTTCATAGCGGTTGCGCACGTCTTTCCAGAAAGTCTCCGCCGCCGTTTCGATCCCTGGCAACGAAAACACCTGAGTGTCCTGGGGGAGATAGTCGAAGAGGGTGGAGGTTTCCTCGAAGAACAGCGGAATGTAGTACTCGATGCCCGCGGGCGTAATGCCGCTGTTGAGGTCCTGGAAGATCGGGCTGCGGCGGAAGTCGACGTCGAAGCGCTCGCGGAAACGCGCCTTGAATCGCACCACGGCCTCTTTCTGCAACGGAAATTCCTTGGCCGGCAGCAGGCGCACCGAATCGACCTTGTCGATGGAGCGCTGAGTGTCCGGCTCGAAGGTGCGCAGGGTTTCGATTTCGTCATCGAAGAGGTCGATCCGGTAGGGCAACTTGCTGCCCATGGGGAACAGATCGATCAGCGCGCCGCGCACGGTGAATTCGCCGTGTTCATAGACCGTGTCGACGTAGCGGTAGCCGCTGGCTTCCAGGCGCGTGCGCATGGCTTCGACGTCGAGTTTCTGGCCCACGTCCAGCACCAGACTGCTGCCGAGCAGGAACTGCGTCGGGGCCAGGCGGTGCAAGGCGGTGGTGATGGGGACCACCAGCACGCCGTGCACCAGCTCCGGCAGCCGATAGAGGCTGGCGATGCGCTGGGAAATGATGTCCTGGTGGGGCGAAAACAGGTCGTAGGGCAGGGTTTCCCAATCAGGGAAGTGCAGCACTGGCAGGTCGGGGGCGAAGAACTTCAATTCCTGCTCCAGCCGCTCGGCGCTCTGGCTGTCGGCGGTCAGCAGCAGGGTGAAGCGTTTCGCGGCGCTCGCGGCCTCGGCAATCGCCAGACTCTGGGCGGCACCGGGCAGGTTGCCCCACAGTTGTTTGCCGGAGGCGGCGGGAAGAATCGGTAGGCGCAGAACGGGCACGGAAGGTAAGGCTCCAGGCGTTGCGGCAAAGCCGGGGATTGTAACTAAATCGGCATTGCGCTGTCAGTTTTGTGCTCGTCTTCGTAGGCGCCGAATTATGTAGTGCCAGGCTACATGAAAACTCCGGATTGCTTATAAACAAAGGCTTGAGCATAATGTAGTCCCTTTTTTCAGCCCCTACATGTGGAAGGTTCCCGTGACTCAGAAGCCCGACCAGTGTCTTGGTGAATGGATCGATCGTGAAGCGCTCGCCGAGGCGATGATCCCTCTTATCGGTCAGCTCTACCGCAACAACAATGTGGTGAGTTCGATCTATGGCCGTACTCTGATCAACCGTTCAGTCATCGCCATTCTCAAAGCGCACCGCTTTGCCCGTCACCGTCAGGCTGACGCGACCGAATTGTCCGTACACGAAACTTTCCCGCTCATCAAAGCGATGAGCGAACTCAAGCTGGGCGCCGCCTCGGTGGACCTGGGCAAGCTGGCCGTCAAATACAAGGCCGAGGCAAACGGCCGCACTGCCGAGCAGTTCGTGCGCGAGGAACTGGCCGAAGTCGTCGGTCAGCAGAATGCCGGCGCACGCAAGGGCACCGACGTCGTGCTGTACGGTTTCGGCCGCATCGGCCGCCTGCTGGCGCGTATCCTGATCGAGAAAACCGGGGGCGGCGATGGGCTGCGCCTGCGCGCCATCGTCGTGCGCAAGGGCGCTGAAAACGACCTGATCAAGCGTGCGAGCCTGCTGCGCCGCGATTCGGTGCACGGCCCGTTCGACGGCACCATCACCGTCGACGAAGCCAACAACACCATCACCGCCAACGGCAACCTGATCCAGGTGATCTACGCCAAGAATCCGACCGAGGTGGATTACACCCAGTACGGCATCAAGGACGCTTTGCTGGTCGACAACACCGGTGTATGGCGCGATGCCGATGGCCTGGGCCAGCACCTGCAATGCCCGGGCGTCGATCGCGTGGTGCTGACCGCACCGGGCAAGGGCAAGCTGAAGAACATCGTTCATGGCATCAACCATCAGCAGATCACCGCCGATGACAAGATCATCTCGGCGGCGTCCTGCACCACCAACGCCATCGTGCCGGTGCTCAAGGCGATCAACGACAAGTTCGGCATCGTCAATGGCCACGTCGAAACCGTTCACTCGTACACCAACGACCAGAACCTGATCGACAACTTCCACAAGGGCGACCGTCGTGGCCGCAGCGCCGCGCTGAACATGGTCATCACCGAAACGGGTGCGGCCACCGCGGCAGCCAAGGCCCTGCCTGAGCTGGCCGGCAAGCTGACCGGCAACGCCATCCGCGTGCCGACGCCAAACGTCTCCATGGCCATCCTGAACCTGAACCTGGGTCAGGAAACCACGCGTGACGAAGTCAACGAATACCTGCGCCAGACGGCGCTCTATTCGGACCTGCACAAGCAGATCGACTTCGTGAACTCGCAGGAAGTGGTCTCCACCGACTTCGTGGGCTCGCGCCACGCCGGGGTGGTCGACGCCGAAGCCACCATCTGCAACGACAACCGCGTCGTGTTGTACGTCTGGTACGACAACGAATTCGGTTATAGCTGCCAGGTGGTCCGCGTGATGGAAGACATGGCCGGGGTCAACCCGCCCGCGTTCCCGACATAACGCAACCCCGCTCTACGCGAGCAGCTTCGCACCCAGAACGCCACGACCGGGTCATTCGGTCGTGGCGTTTTTGTTGGCGGCGTTTGCGTTCCAAGCGGTGCTGGGGGGTAGACCGCGGATCGTGAAGATTTCGTTCGGGGGGATGCAGCGCAAAAAAACAGGCGCCGGAGCGCCTGTGAAGGAGAGCGGGGAAACGCTTCGCGTCAGAAGAGTTGGGTGAATAGCCAATAAAGCCCGCCCGACAGCAGAATCGCCGCAGGCAAGGTCAGTACCCAGGCCAGCGCCAGATTGCGCAGCGTGCGCAACTGCAGACCCGAGCCATTGGCGGTCATGCTGCCGGCCACGCCGGACGACAGCACGTGGGTCGTCGACACGGGCAGGCCGTACATGTCCGCCGCGCCGATGGTCAGCATGGCGACCACTTCCGCCGACGCGCCCTGGGCGTAGGTCAGGTGGGTCTTGCCGATCTTCTCGCCAACGGTCACGACGATGCGCTTCCAGCCCACCATGGTTCCGAGCCCCAACGCGATGGCGACAGCGACCTTGACCCACAGCGGGATGAAGCGGGTCGCGTTGTCGATCTGTTGCTTGAACAGTTGCACCTTGCCCTGGGTGTCGGCGTCGAAATGGACGGCCTTGTGCTTGTCCATGAGCCGGATGGCTTCGGAAGTCAGGTACATGTCGTTGCGCACGTTGGCGGTGGCTTCGGCGGGCACCTTGGCCAGGGAGCCGTAGCTGGCGACCTGGTCACCGATCTTGCCGGCCATGACGGCCAGAGCCGGGATCAGCTCGGGCGTGGGCTGTTTGTCGCGGATGTAGTCGGACAAGGTCTTGCGAGAGTCAGCCGGCGCGGGCAGAGGCGCGGTCTTGATCAAGGCTTGCTGGGTGACCTGCGCCACTGCGGCGAACTGCACCGATTCATCGGCGGGCATCGCACGGTTGAGGGCATAGGCCATTGGCAGCGTGCCGACCAGGATCAGCATGATCAGGCCCATGCCTTTCTGACCGTCGTTGGAGCCGTGGGCAAAGGACACGCCAGTGCACGTCAGGATCAACAGCCCCCGAATCCACAGCGGTGGTGGGGTGTTGCCCTTAGGTGCCTTGTACAGCGCGCGATTCTTGACGAACGCACGCAGCGCCAGCAACAACAGCGCCGCGCACGTGAAGCCCACCAGCGGCGAGAGCAGCAGCGAATAGCCAATCTTGGTCGCCTGGGACCAGTCCACCCCACTGGTGCCATCGCGACCGTGCATCAGCGCGTTGGCCACGCCGACCCCGATGATCGAGCCGATCAGCGTATGCGAAGACGACGCGGGCAAGCCCAGCCACCAGGTGCCGAGGTTCCATACGATGGCGGCGATGAGCAGGGCGAAGATCATGGCGTACCCCGCAGAAGAGCCGACCTGCAGGATCAGTTCCACCGGCAGCAGGGCGATGATGCCAAAGGCCACCGCCCCGCTGGAAAACAGCACCCCGAGAAAGTTGAACGCGCCAGACCAGAGCACCGCGACGTTCGGCGGCAGCGAGTGGGTATAGATCACCGTCGCGACCGCATTGGCCGTGTCGTGGAAGCCATTGACGAACTCGAAGCCCAGCGCGATCACCAGCGCGACGCCCAGCAGCAAAAAGGGCACCCAGGTCGTGACCACCGTGCCCAGGTCATCCATGTCCGATTTCAGACTGAAGGCGGTGTAGAGCAGGCCCAGCGCGAGAACGGCAAAAAACACCACCATCGTCAGCACACCAGGCTTGCGCCCGAATTGAACGCTCGGCCCGGCAGCGTCGCGGGCCAGAGAGGGAGTTGCCATGATTCACAATCCTGTCGAGGTGAAGTGGCAACCATGATCATTTCAAAATGTGACAAGGATGCGACGCAGGTCAGGGTTCGAGAGGATTTGTGGCGATAACGGATGGGTGGCGTTAGGAAACGTTAGACACGCGCTGCTTTTGATGCTGCCGAAGGCGTAGGAGCGCGCTTGCCCGCGATCTGCCGCAGAGCGGCAGCAAAACCCTGCCAACGCGGTGTACCAGAAAGAGCCGAGGTGTCTGATTTCACTGCCGCGCTGCGGCAGATCGCGGGCAAGCGCGCTCCTACGGCCTTCGGCCAGAGGCGGATTAGCGGAGGTTCAATACTCCCGACTTTTGCGAAACGCCCAGCGCCCGGCGATGAAAGTGAACGACGCCACCAACACCACCAGAATCCAGAACCCATGGGGGTCGCTGGCCAGCGGGATGCCTCCGACGTTCATGCCGAAGAAGCCTGCCACGATGTTGATCGGCAGTGCGAGTACGGTCACGACGGTCAGGGTGAACAGCGTACGGCTGCTCTGCTCGTTGAGGTTGGCGGCGATTTCTTCTTGCAGCAGTTTGATGCGTTCGCCCAATGCCGTGAGGTCGCTGATCACCAGCGCTGACTCTTCCGTGGATTGACGCAGCTCTTGCAAATCTTCCTCCTGCAACCACTGGGGCGGGCGATGCAGCAACCGCATCAACGAGCCTGGCTCCAGCGCCAGCAAGCGTTGCAGGCGCACCAGCACCCGACGCATCGCGCCCAGTTCGGTGCGGTTGTTGCTCAGACGCTGTGCCAGCAATTGGTCCTCGATGCGATCGACGCTGAGGCTGGTCTTGCGCATGAACTGCGCCAGCACGTCGCTCTGATCGCGTACCAGGTGCGCGAGCAACTCCAGCGGAGAGCGAAAAGTTTCCCCCTGTTTGACCGAGGACCGCAGCCGGTCGACGGAGCGCAAGGGCTGATGCCGGGCAGAAATCATCAGGTGGCTGCGCACGCACACCCATAGCGTGGCAATGTCGGTCGACACACGGTTGAAATCGAACACCACGTCGTTGACCACCGCCAGCAGGGCGGAGTCGACGTGTTCGATGCGGGTCGAGCGTGAGCCTTCGCGCAAGGCTTCCAAAAATTCTTCGGGCAGGTCCAGATGGGTTTTCAGCCAGCGCTCGCAGCTGGCGTGGGCGAGGTTCAGGTGCAGCCAGATGAAAGTGTTCGGGTCGGTGGGGTTGCGCAAGGCGTCCAGAGCGGCCGCCGAGTCAATCTGTTGCGCAGCCTCTCCTGGACGAAATCGAAAGCCATACAACAGACCGAAAATGTCCGCGTCGTGGGTCCGGGCAATGCTTGAATTCATGAAGGCTCGCAGGCGAAAAATGCCCGAAAGGGCATGGGCTCGAAAGCGGCATCATCGCAAGGCTTTTTGACGTTTTTGTGACTCTTTGAGTCTGCTGCTGCCCGTCGCTTTCATTGGCCTTGATGCCCGGCCTGCTGGCCTGTCGCCGCGCTCAGACCATTTCCAACGGCCGCTTGCGCGTCGGTACGGGCCAGGACGTGTCGATCAGCAGTTCGTCGTCCAGGGTCAGCTCGATGTTCACCGCCTCGGCGTTCGACCGCAGGTGATGGGGGTCGACTGCTTTCGGGATGGCGATCACGCCGTCCTGGCGCAGCACCCACGCCAGGCTGATCTGCGCGGGAGTGGCGCCATGGCGCTTGGCGACTTCGAGAATGGCAGGGTTCATCAACAGGTCGCCCCCTTGCCCGATCGGGCAGTAGGCCATAAGCGGCATGTAGGCATTCTGCATCCAGGGGAGGAGGTCGTATTCGATACCGCGCTGCTCCGGGTTGTACAGCACCTGATTGGTGGCGCAGGCCGTTGGGGAGTCGACGGTTTCAAGCTCCAGCAGGTCCGAAACGTCGAAATTGGACACCCCCCAGCGGCCGATCTTGCCAGCCTCGCGCAGGCGTTCGAAGGCTTCGACGGTTTCATCGAGCGGGTGCGAGCCCGGCCAGTGCAGCAGGTAAAGATCGATATGATCGGTTTTCATCCGCTGCAGACTGCGCTCGCAAGCGGCGGGAATGCCGTGGCGGCTGGCGTTATGCGGGTAGACCTTGCTCACCAGCGTGACCTGATCGCGGCGGCCTGCGATGGCCTCACCCACCACTTGCTCGGCACCGCCTTCGCCATACATCTCGGCGGTGTCGATCAGGGTCAGCCCAATATCGATGCCCAATTGCAGGGCGGCGATTTCTGCTTGGCGCCGCTGCAGGTCTTCGCCCATGCGCCAGGTGCCCTGACCGATGACGGGTACGGTTTTCTCAGCCAATTGCAGCGTGCGCATGGGATGCCTCCTGCGGGGTGGGTATAGAGAGATCAGGCAGTGCGGGCGGCGAAGGGTTCCATTCGACGAGCTGTTGCAAGCGACAGGTGGCACGCGTCAAACGCAGGATGGCGGCGGGTGGGGTACCCTGCAGCAGCAGCCTCACGCCTACAGGGGGGTGTTCATTTCGGATTCTGCGCAGCCACCTGCTTATTCTCCCAGCCCCCGCCCAGCGCCAGGAACAAGTCAATCTGCCCCATGGCCACCTGCGTGTTGGCTGCGGCCAGTTGCGCGGTCACGTCGGTGTAGGTGCGGGTGGCTTGCAGGTCGGCGAGGAAGGACTCGCGACCGGCCATGAAGAACCGATGGGTCTGGTCCGCCGCCTGCCTGGCCGAGGCTTCGGTATCGGCCAGTGCATCGCGACGTTCCAGCAACGCGGTGTATTGAGACAGGCTGGTTTGCGCCTCGCGTATGGCGTTCAGGACCACGCCGTCGAAGTGGGCCAGGGCGGCCTGGTTCGATGCTTCGGCCATATGAATCCGCGCACGCGCGCCATTGGACGGCAGCGTCCAGTTGATCAGCCCGCCGAAGCCCCAGCGGTTGGTGGACGGATCGCCGAGGTCGTCGACAATGCCGACGGTGCCGACCGTTGCCCCGATGCTGATGTCCGGATAAAGCTCGCCGGTGGCCACGCCGATTGCCGCGCTCGACGCGG
Source organism: Pseudomonas sp. GD03842 (assembly GCF_029841165.1). NCBI lineage: Bacteria > Pseudomonadati > Pseudomonadota > Gammaproteobacteria > Pseudomonadales > Pseudomonadaceae > Pseudomonas > Pseudomonas sp. GD03842. Next base: position 310,187 of record NZ_JAOCEA010000002.1, read on the forward strand.
CCAGCCGCCGTTCGGCCTGGCGCACGTCCGGGCGTCGCTTGAGCAGCGCGGCACCATCGCCGACCGGCATGACCTGAGCGATGCGCGGCAGCTCGGCGCAGTCGGCCACGGCTTTGGGCAATTGATCCAAAGGTTTGGCCAACAGCATCGACAGGCGGTACATCCCGGCTTTTTGCGCAGCGGTGTAGCGAGGCAGGTCGGCGCGCAGAGATTTGTACTGGGTCTGGGAGCGGGTGACCTGAGTTTCGTCGCCGCGTCCGGCATCGCGCAGGCGCTGAGTCAGGGCCAGGCTTTGTTGCTGCAGGTCCAGCGAGTGCAGCGCGATGTTGCGCTCTTCGTTGGCCGCACACACCTGCGTATAGGCACGCACCACATCGGCCACCAGCGTAATCCGTGCGGTGTCGACCGCTGCCTGCGCCGCATCGGTATTCGCCTCTGCCGCTTCGATGCCACGTTGCAGCACACCGAACAGGTCGAATTGATAAGAGGTCGTCAGCCCGATGTCGGCGACATTGGCCACGGGTACTTTTTCGGGTAACAGAAACGCCTGACCGGATTCCTGCAAGCGTTGGGCGCCGGCCTTGGCACTGTTGGTGAAGCCGCCCGCGGCCTGGGCTTCATTGGTCTGGTAGCGTGCCCTTTGCAGATTGGCGGCCGCGACGCGCAGGTCCGTGCTGGACGCCAGCGCCTGGCGTACCAGTTCATCGAGGGTGGGGTCCTTGTAGAGCCGCCACCAATCCGCAGGGACCGGTGCCGACACGGCATTCGACGAGCTGCCGGCGATCGGGCCCTGCAGATCGGGACGATTGACCGCCGCATCCTTGGGCAACCGGTAGTCCGGACCGACCACCGTACAGGCCGACAGCAGCAAGCCCAGGCCCACGCCCAATAGGGCCGCGCTGCGTTTCATCGCGTACCTCCTTGCGGCGCGGTTTGCCTGTGCGCCGCGTCGTCGATGATCGACACCGTGGCCGTGCGTCCAGCGATCATGCGGAAGTCTTCGGGCACTTCGTCGAAAGCGATGCGCACCGGAATCCGCTGGGCCAGGCGTACCCAACTGAATGCCGGGTTGACGTTGGGCAGCAGGTTGTTGCCGCTGGTGCGGTCGCGGTCTTCGATACCCGCAACGATGCTGACCACGTGCCCTCGCAGGCGGGCATTGTCACCTATCACGCGGATGTCGACGGCAGAACCGATGTGAATGCCGTCCAGCTTGGTTTCTTCGAAATAGCCGTCGATGTGGTACGAGGCGCTGTCCACCACGGACAGCACGGGCTTGCCGGCACTGACGAACTCACGATCACGGGGCGCCCGATCATTGAGGTAGCCATCGACCGGGCTGCGAATCACGGAGCGGTCCAGGTTCAACTGGGCTGCGTCCACCGCCACCTGGGCTTCGCTCAGCGCTGACAACGCGCGTGCCTCCCTGGACTGGCTCTCCTCCAGTTGCTCACGGGCCACCAGATTGCCGAGCGCTTTGTTGCGCCTGTTTTCGCGCTGGGCCTGTTCCCAGGTTTCCTTGCGCTCGGCCACGGTCGCCTGAGCCTGGCGCAAGGCCAGGCGAAAGCGATCCTGGTCAATGGTGAACAATACCTGGCCTTTGTGGATCGCTTGGTTGTCGGTGACCGACACTTTTTCGATCAGGCCGGATACGTCCGGAGCGATCTGGATCACGTCGGCGCGAATGTGACCGTCGCGGGTCCAGGGGGCATACATGTAATACATCACCATGCGCCACACGACGATGGCGGCAAGCAGAACAACCAGCAGTGTCAGGACCACACGGCCCAGGGTCAGTAAAGGTTTTTTCATTTCAGCTCATCAGATAGCGACTGAGGGTATCCACCACGCCGAGCAGCAGGGCGTACAGACCGACGTTGAACAAAGCCCGGTGCCACACCAGGCGATAGAAGTGCATCCGGGACAGCACGGCGTGCAGCCCGAGGAAAATCACATAGGTGATGCCCATCAACACCAGAAACGTGGGCAGGAAAATCCCGCTGATGTCCAGATCACCGATCATAGCGGCGCTCCATCGATGCCATACGGCGGTTGCTCTTCTCGCTCGGCCAGCACGTCGACGATTTCCACGCCCGGCAGCAGCGACAGCCGCAGCCCGCTCAGGGCGTGCAGCAGATGCAGGCGCGACGGGTCATCGCCCATCCACTGGAACGTGAGCGCGCGGCGGGCGCGGTCCATGGTCATCAGCAGCCCCTTGGGCGCTGGCAGACGCTCTCGTGCCTTGAGGCAGGCGCGGAAATGCGCGCCGACTTCGGTGGCGACCTGCCGCAACAATTGGCGAGGCACAGGGTGAACCCGTGGCATATACGCCAGCAGGTCCAGCATGTTCAGCGCGACCCGCACCTCGCGCAGGGCGACGTTGGTGTCCTGCGCAGTAATGGCCAGGCGTGGCAAATGCTGCATCAGGCGATCCAGCATGCGCACCCCCATGTGCCGGTGCTCGGCCAGGGTCGCTTCCTCGCTGAGCGATACGATGTCATTCCAGCTGAAACGGGTCAGGCGCCGGGTGGCGACTTCAGTGCCGAAAGGCCGCACGATCAGGGTCCAGACGAAGGCGAACGCCAGGCCCGCCGGGCCCGCGAGGTTGGCATTGAGGAAGTTCAGGAAGTCCGCGTCGTAGGCACTCTGGATACTGATGAACGATGAGGTGTTGACGATCGTCAGCAGCGTGCCGAGGTAAAACTTCGGTTGCACGGTGAGGGTGCCGACCACGATAAAGGGCACGGCGAAGACCAGCACCAGCATCGGGAAGTCATGCAGGTTCGGCAGCACCACGAACAGGTACAGGCTGGCAAAGATCACCGACAGAAAAGTCCAGTAGAAAAACCGGTAAATCTGCGGCGCCGGATCGTCCATGGCGGCAAAGAAGCTGCACGCCACCGCCGCCAGCGCCACGGCACTGGCGCCGTCTTGCCAACCCAGCAGAATCCAGAGCACCGAGGCGGCAATGATGGCGGTGACCGAGGTGGCGACCGAGTACAGCATCATCCCCTTGTCGAGAAACGGCGACAGGCGCCCCAGACGCCAGTGGCGATACACCGCGCGCCAAGGGCGGTGATCATCGGTTTCGATGGCGTGTTGCAGGCTGCGACAGTCCTGCCACAGGTCGATCCACTCGCGCAGGCGATACAGCGTGGTGGAAAGCAGCAGTTGCCGGCGATCGTCCACCTGGGCGGGCGTCGGCTGCAAACGCTCGAGTTCTGCGTGCAGCGCCTGCCAGTATTCGATCGGCGCACCGTCGGCGGTCTTCTCCACCCAGTCGCGACATTCGATGATCAGTGGCGCGAGATCAGCCACCAGTTCGGGGGTGCGACGTTCCAGCGCCCACAGCGCGTCGTCGAGGGCGTCGATCGTCGGCAGTAGATGAATCATGCGCCCGCGCAATTCCTTGGCGTTGCGAACGGTCTGCCGGTGAGTGCCTTCGTGAGGCAGTTGCCCGATCATCAGCTCCAGTGAGTTGAACGTCGCGACCATCGCCGTGCGCAGGGCGCCGACCGCTTCAGGGGTGGCGTTACGGGCGAGGAACAGGTCACTGTAGGCCGAGGCGTCCTTGAACCACTTGCCCATGGAGTCGACCAGCACCGGGGCCAGACGCCGGGGCCAGAACATCGCACCGATTACCGCAGCACACACGATGCCCAGCAGGATTTCCTCGGTGCGCGCGACCGCGATGTCGAACACGGCCTGGGGGTTATCCACCACCGGGAAGGAGATCAGCGGCATGGTGTAACCAGCCAGCATCAGCGCGTAACTGTTGGCCGTGCGCAGGTGCAGGGACAGGAACAGCAGCGTGCCGGTCCACAGGGCAATGACCACCGCGAGCAGGAAGGGCGTCTGGACGAACAGCGGCACGATGAGCACCGAGGCCGCGGCCCCGAGAAAGGTACCGCCGGCCCGATACAAAGCCTTGGAACTGGTGGGCGCTACGAAAGGGCTGGACACGATGTACACGGTGGCCATGGCCCAGTAAGGGCGTGGCAGTTCGAAAATCAGCGCCAGGTACAGCGCGAGCATGGAGGCGGCGAACGTCCGAACGCCGTAAAACCAATCGCGAGCCGGCGGAACGTCCTGAAAGAAGCCTTTGAAAAGAGCGTTCAAGAGGCCAACTCCGGCCCGGTCGGGCTGGCGTTGGCGAACGCTTGGAATACGCGAAGGGTGGCTTCCAGGTCAGCGGGGTCGATGTCGCTGAACACGTCGCGGCGCAGCCGGATCAGTTCGTCTTCGATGGAGTTGGCCAATGTGCGGCCTTCGTCAGTCAGGCTCAGCGCCTTGGCGCGGCGATCGGTCGGGTCTTCCGTGCGCTGCACCAGGCGTGCCTTGCCCAATTGGTCGAGCAGGCGCACCAGCGAAGGGCTTTCCAGCCCGCAGGCCTGGGCCACAGTCACTTGGCGTACACCTTCACCCAGGCGCGCGATCATCAGCAGCGGGCCGGCACAGGCTTCCGATACGCCATAGTTCATCAAGGTGGTCTGACAGACGCGGCGCCACTGACGTGATGCTGCGACGACGCCGCCAGTGATGTGCATTTGCAGTGAATCGAGGGTCATGAGCGTGCCACTGAATAGATCGTCGAACAGGATTTGGTTAGGCAGTGAATGATTAGACGCCGTATTATTAGGTTGCTAACTATTAATATCCGGTAACAAAGCATTTTCGTCAAACGAAAATGGGATGAGCGGTCAGCGCAGGTTCGTCAGAGAGGTCGGCTCGAAAAATAACGAAGGGCCGATTTGAGCGCGAGGCGCCTGAAGCGACATTGAATAGGCAAAAGGGTTCAGCCGTTCGTCGCCTTTTTCATCTTAACCGATGAATTATTTTGTGAAGTCTAAAGGCAGCGTTCAAAAAAATGGCGCTATTCAAGCGCCCGAAATCTGGCGAGCTGATCAAAATTTGGCCAATTTATCTGCTTCCCGAATTGATTTCACAATGATGGCCCAGAGAGATTCAGAGGCTCTTTCGGCGGTTTCTTGACTGGGGACGGCGCTAAAGAACAAACGATTCAGCCGATAGCAAAGGCGACAGGCAAACGGGCGCAAAGCCTTGAGCCAGACACCTCCCTTTGCTGGTGCGCAACGCGCACCCACGAGCGCAACATGATCGACCTTGCTACCTGGAACCTCTCCGTACCTGTAGGCGTTCCTGCCGCCACCATCGACACGCCCAAGCTGATCGCGGGGTATCAGGATGGTTACTTCCGTTCTGGTGACACCTTGTTCTTCTGGGCGCCGGTGACCGGCTCGCGCACCGATAATGCGGTCTACCCGCGTACCGAGCTGCGGGAGACCTACGCCAACGGCGCGGTGCACAACTGGGTTTACACCCAGGCGGACAATTTTCTGCGCGCAGCCTTGTCCGTCGATCAAGTCCCATCCTCGGGCAAAATCGTCATCGGGCAGATCCACTGCTACGGCAGCACTGAGCCGCTGATCAAACTGGAATTTCAGTACAAGGAAAAGACCCAGACCGGCAACCTGGTGGTGAAATTCCGTCAGACGCCGACCTCGGAACCCGCCGTGGTGCAGTTGGCGACCGGGGTGCTGCTCAAGGAGCGTTTCACCTACACCATCCACCTGACCCCGACGGGCAACCTGGTCGTCAACGCCCACGACATGCAGTGGAGCAGCAAGCTGGACGCGACCTGGAACAGCAAACAGCTGTATTTCAAGGCGGGGGTCTATACCCAGGACAACACTGGGTATGCGAGCGAGGGGGGAGCGGCGACGTTCTACAAGTTGCAGATTGCCCACGACAAGAAGGCATAAAGGCCCATCGGCCAAGCGATGACGGGGGCTGCCGTTTCAGCGAAGCAGCGGGCCCGTGTGCTTGAAGGTCAGGGCGAAGCGAATGCGACCCTTCGAAGGCTGCTCGACGCTCACTTCGCCCCCGTGCAGCTGCATGATCGCCGCGACGATGGCCAGTCCGAGGCCGTTGGAGTCCGAACTCTGATGCCGCGAGGCGTCGGCGCGGTAGAACCGATCGAACAGCTTGCCCTGCGCCGATTCGCTGAGCGTCGGCCCCTGGTTCTCCACCTCGATTCGGCACTGGACGGGATCCTGGACGACACGGATGTCGATTGCACTGCATTCATCCGCGTAGCGAATCGCATTGGCGACCAAGTTGCTGAGCGCCCGGCGCAGCAGCAGGGGGTCGGCATTCACGACCCCGTCGCCGGAGGTGTTCAGGGTCATCTGCCGCTCTTCTGCCAGCCCTTCGAAATAGCCGGTGACCCGTTGCAGTTCGTCGCTCAATGTGAGCGGCTGACGATTCAGCGCCCCTTGTGCGTCATCGGCGCGGGCCAAGAACAGGATGCTTTCGACCATGCGCGAGATACGCTCCAGTTCTTCGAGGTTGGAAGCAACCAGCGCCTGGTATTCATCGACCGATCGAGGCTGGCGCAGGGCGACCTGGCAGTGGCCCATCAGCGAGCCCACCGGTGTGCGGATTTCGTGGGCCAGGTCGGCGGAGAACTGATTCAGCCGCCCATAGCCGTCCGCCAGACGATCGAGCATGGCGTTGTACGCCTCGCTCAGTTGTTGCAGCTCCACGGGGGTGTCTCGACTGTCCATCCGGCTGTCGAGGCGGGCCGGGGTAATCGCGGTGGCATGTTCAGCCATGCGACGCAGCGGCCGCAGGCCACGGCGCAGCAACAGGTAGCCGAGCAACGCTGTGACGAGGAAGGCCATCGCCACGGCGACCAGGATGCGGTTGCGGAAGTTAGCCAGCTCCGCCATCTCTTTGACCGCCAGGTGGGCGGCGGTCAAGTGCACCGTCTTGCCATTGGAGAGGGCGGCCACCGTGGCAGCACGCATCGGGACATCGCCCTTCGTCGAGCCGCTGCGCAGGTCGTTGACGTTCAGCGGGCGACCGGGAGGGACCACCGGCATGTCAGGCAGATGCGCCTGCAGCGGATTGACCGAAATCACCGGCGCTCTGCCGGGCTCGGCAATGATGAAAATGTCGTCCTCGCTGTCGAGCATGTTTTCGAACAGTTGGGGGCTGCCGCGCAGCGTATCGAGGCTCAGGTCGTATTCCAGCAGTTTGCGGAAATGATCCAGACGCGCCAACACCGCGTGGTCGCTGCGGGTCATCACCGAGGCCTTCATGGTTTCGTAGAGGTACATGCCGGCGCTGGCCACCGAGAACATCGCCACCACGGCGAAGGCCAGCGTCGAACGCAGCGTCAGAGAGGGCTGGCGTCGGGCTCGCATGGCCGCACCTCGCAGACGTAACCGATGCCGCGCACCGTGTGAATCAACTTGACCGGGTAGGGGAGGTCGACCTTGCTGCGCAGGCGCTTGATCGCCACGTCCACCACGTTGGTGTCGCTGTCGAAGTTCATGTCCCAGACTTCGGAGGCGATCTGCGCGCGTGACAGCACATCCCCCTCGCGGCGCAGCAGCAGGTGCAGCAGGGCGAATTCCTTGTTGGTCAGGGTGATCACCTGCTGCTGGCGCGTCACGCGTCGGCGCAGCAGGTCCAGTTCCAGGTCGGCCAGGTGAAAATGATCGGCCTCTCGCACCACGCCACGGCGCAGAATGGTTCTGATGCGCAGCAACAGTTCGGTGAAGGAGAAGGGCTTGACCAGGTAGTCGTCGGCGCCCAATTCCAGGCCACGGATACGGTCTTGCAGTTGGTCGCGAGCGGTCAGGAACAGCACCGGCACATCCTGCTTGGCCCTCAGCACTTCGATGATCTGCCAGCCATCGATGCCCGGCAGCATGACGTCGAGCACCAGCAGGTCGTAGCGCTGCTCCAGCGCCAGGTGCAGGCCGTCGGCACCGTGTTGCGCCCAGTCGACCTTGTAACCGGATTCGCTGAGGCCTTTCTTCAGGTATTCGCCGGTCTTGGCGTCGTCTTCGATCAGCAGGATGTGCATCGTGTGGCTCGCTTGGCATCGGCGTCGCAAAAGGCGCTCGCGCCGTGTGGTGTGCGGAGTGTAACCAACCTGGCCGCGGCGGACGGTTACATTTTTGTCATCGACCGGTGGCGATTCCGGCCGGTGCCTGAATGACAAAAATGTCATCGGGCGGTCATGGTGAAGTACCGGTTCGGCGAAGACGATAGGGCACACAAACGCAACGATCCGCTTAACCTCCCTGCCTGAAGGAATGTCGCAATGAACATGAAGACTGCACTGTCCTCCACCTTTGGTCTGCTGATGCTCAGCGCTGCCGTGATGGCCTCGGCCGCCGACATGCCGGTCGTCAAACCGCTGCGCGGAACCGTCGACAGTGTTGACGGCAACACGTTGAATTTCACCACCCGCGCCGGTGCCCATCAGAGCATCGGCTTGACTGACAAGACCGGCATCCGCCTGGTTTCGAAGGCTGACATCGCCTCCATCAAACCGTCCGACTTCATCGGGTCTGCGGCCATTCCGCAATCCGATGGCACCTTGAAGGCGCTGGAAGTCACCGTGTTCGAAGCGAGCCTGAAAGGCAGCGGTGAAGGGCACTATGGCTGGCAGAACGCCGATGGCAGCACCGGGACCATGACCAACGGCACCGTGGGTAAACTGACCAACGCCAACGGCCGTACCCTGAGTGTCAGCTACAAGGGCGGTGAGAAGCAGTTGGTGGTGCCTGCGGACGTGCCGATCGCCTATGTCGAAGCCGGTAAGGTCGAACAACTGACCAAAGGCGCCAAGGTCGTGGTGTTCGCCGCTGAAGACGGCAAGACCGCTCGCGGTGTGGCCGTGGGCAAGGATGGCTTCCAGCCACCGATGTAAGCAGGCAGCCGCACCGTCCCATTCGTGAGCAGGCTGGCTTGCACAGGTCCTCGTCTGAACAGCGTTTCAGGCGCCCAGATGAGCCCGTGCAAGCGCCCGCAAAAGGCGCTTGTTCACGATGGCTCGACGCCTGGCACGACTACACTTCGGGTTCCGAATGCAGGTTGAGCCCTCCGTGATGAGCATCACACCATGAAAAAAACCACCCTTCACCCTTGGCCCGTTCGCCTCACGCACTGGATCAACGCCTTCGGCATGGTCTGCATGTTCATGAGCGGCTGGGGCATCTATAACGCGTCGCCCTTGTTCGGATTTTCCTTCCCTCGGGACTTCACCCTGGGCGGCTGGCTCGGCGGGGCGCTTGCCTGGCACTTCGCCGTGATGTGGCTGTTGGTGATCAACGGTCTGGCGTACGTGCTCTACGGGCTGTTCAGTCGCCACTTCAAACGCGACCTGCTGCCGGTAACGGCGCGCGCGGTCCGACGCGACCTGGTGGACGCCTTACGCTTTCGTCTCAAGCACGAAAAGGGCGTCTATAACGCCGTGCAGCGTTTGATGTACTGGCTGGTGCTGGCCGCTGGCGTGTTGATCGTGGCCTCGGGCCTGGCGATCTGGAAACCCATTCAACTTCAAGAATTGACCGCGCTGTTCGGCGGCTATGATTTCGCTCGCTACGTACATTTCGCAGCCATGGCGGCCATCGGCGCGTTCGTGGTGGTGCACTTGGCGCTGGTTCTGCTGGTGCCGAAAACCTTGCTGCCGATGATCGTGGGCGGTACGCGCACGCTGGATAACGGGAAGGTCGAGCATGATTGAACCGAACAAACGCGCCATTCAGCGCATCAAGCTGGAGCCGGCGCAGCAGACGCAACTGGAAAACCTGCAGCGACGGCACTTTCTCAAAGGCGGTCTGACGGTGGGCGCCATGGCTCTGCTCAGCGGCTGCAATCTGCAGGATGGCGACCAGGTGGACAAGGTGTTGTGGGCCATGTCGCGCTGGAATGATCGAGTGCAGGCCTGGCTGTTCGGCGGGCAAAAGCTGGCGCCGACGTTCAGCAAGGACAAGATTCGCAACCCGTTCCCGTTCAATGCGTTCTATAGCGAGGACGACATCCCCGATCTCGATGTCGCCGACTGGAAGCTGGGCGTTTCAGGCCTGGTGCGCGACAAGGCTCCGTGGACCCTTGAAGGCTTGCGCAAGCTGCCGCAACGCACCGACATCACCCGGCTGATCTGCGTCGAGGGCTGGAGCGCGATCGGGCAATGGGGCGGGGTACCGTTGAAGACCTTTCTCGAATACATCGGCGCGGACACCACGGCGAAATTCGTGGGCTTCAAATGTGCCGACCGTTACTACTCCAGCCTCGACATGCCCACCGCGCTGCATCCGCAGACCCTGCTCGCGCTGGATTTCGGTGAGGTGGCGCTGCCCCCCAGTTACGGCTATCCACTGCGGATCAGGGTGCCCACCAAACTGGGCTTCAAGAATCCCAAGCACATCGTCGAGATCTTCGTGACCAACGATTACCCCGGGGGGTATTGGGAGGATCAGGGGTACAACTGGTTCAGTGGGATCTAAGCCAACACTGTCCGGATGTTCTGCTTCCTGACGGAGGCATGAAAAAGCCGCCTGCCGAGCGATCGGCAGGCGGCTTTTCATCGCGCAAGACTCAGTTCAGACCGAGTTTGCCACGCATCTGGGACAGGTCTTCTGCCAGGGTATTGACCGGGCCTGCCAAGGCCTTGCGGTCTTTCTCGCTGACCTTGTCGTAGGTCTCGTAGCCGCCGTCCTTGGTCTTGTACTTGGCCAGGATCTTGTCCACGGTGCCGAAGTTCTTGTCGACCTTGGCCACGAAGGCCTTATCGGATTTCTCCAACTGCGGCTTGAACAAGTCGACGATTTTCTTCGAGCCGTCAACGTTGCCCTGGAAGTCGTACAGGTCGGTGTGGCTGTAACGGTCTTCTTCACCGGACAGCTTGGTCGCGGCCACTTCCTCCATCAGTGCCGCGGCGCCGCCTACCACTTTCTCCGGCGGGAAGGTCATGTCCGCAATGCGCGATTGCAGCTCTTTCACGTCCGCCAGCAGTTTGTCGGCGAACTTGTCCTGGTCCTTGGTGGTGTTCTGCGAGAACAGCGCGTATTCCAGGCGGTGGAAGCCGGTGAAGTCATCGGCCTTCACGCCGTTTTCGTGGTCGTCTTCGCGCGAGTCGATCGAGGCGTCCAGGTCGCTGAACAGCTCGGCGATGGGCTCGATCGACTCGTAGGACACACGGGTGGTCGGGAACAGTTTCTTGGCGGTGGCCAGGTCGCCCTTCTTGATGGCGTCAGTGAACTTTTGGGTGTCGGTCACCAGTTTGTCGACGTTTTCCGACACATAGATTTTGTAATCGGAAACCGGCGTCACCAGGTCCAGTGGCGCGGTGGCCGCGAACACGGAGGGGGTCTGCAACAAACCGAGGGTAACCAACAGCGCGAGAGGCGACTTTTTCATGGAGCTCTTCCTGTGAGGTAAGGGTTGTCAGGCAGTTTTTGTTGTTGAGGCGGGGGCCGCTGCCAGCAGTGAGCGGCCGATGAAATCGTTGTTGTCCTTGACCCCCGGCAGGGTGAAGAAGTAACCGCCGCCCACGGGCTTGAGGTATTCCTCCAGTGGTTCGCCGTTAAGGCGGGTCTGCACGGTAATGAAGCCTCGCTCCAGGTCTTGCTGGTAACAGATGAAGAGCAGGCCCATGTCCAGTTGGCCGTTCTTCATCACCCCGTTGGAATAGTTGAACGGGCGACGCAGGATCAGGTTTTTCTGCGAGTCGTGGGTGCGCGGGTTGGCCAGGCGGATGTGAGCGTCGAGCTTGGTGAGCTTGCCTTCCGGATCTTTGCTGTAGTCCGGGACATCCGCTTCGGTCTTGCCGTCCATCGGCGCGCCGGTGGTCTTGACCCGGCCGAAGATCGCTTCCTGTTCCTGCAGCGGGGTACGGTCCCAGCGCTCGACGAAGTTGCGAATGATGCGCACCGCCTGATAGCTGCCATTGACAGCCCACGCGGGCTCGTCACTGCCCGGCTGCACCCAGACCACCTCGTTCATGGCCTTCTGGTTGTTCGAATCGGGGTTGGCCGAGCCGTCACGGAAGCCGAGGAAATTGCGCGCGCTTTCCGGGGCCTGGCCTGGTTTGAGCGGCGCTTGCGCCGGCACCGTGCCTTCCTGTTTCCAGCGAACCAGCAGCAAATCAGGCAGGTTTTTGACGATATCGCGCAACGCGTGAATGTTGCTGTCCGGCGCGTTAGAGCAAAACTGGATGCTCAGGTCGCCATGGCAGCAGGCCGCTTCCAACGCGTCGTTGGGGAAGCCGACCATGCGCTGCAGACGCTTGGGCTTGACGCCTTCCAGGCCGAAGCGTTCGTCGAACAGGGAATCGCCGACCGAAACGGTGATGGTCAGGTTATCCGGGGTGACCACCGGGCCGAGAATGCCGGAGTCCAGAGGTGGCAGTTTGGGATCGACCTGAGGCACCGCGCCGCCGGTCATCAGGAACGCGATTCGCTCGTTGAGCGTGCGGAACAGCCGCTCCAGGTCGTCACGGTCCTGAGCCAGCACGTCGAACGCGACCATCATACCTGCCGCCGGGCGAGGCGTGACAATGCCGCTCTGGTGCACACCATGGAATGCGTTGTGGTCGTGGGTCTTTTCGCTTTTCGGCGCCTCGGTGACCTGCGCTGGCGCGGTGGCTGCCATCGCATTGCCGGCCAGGCTGGCGCCGGCAATGGCGGCACCGGCAGCGCCCAAGCCCATCAGGACGCGGCGGCGCTCGGTGGAAATCGGGGCGTTTGGATCAAAATCTTTCATGTGGATGCTGTCTTCGCTCGGGTTTCAGGGCCGGGCGGGCACACGCGTACCCGCCAGGGCACGCTTACAGGCCGGTGAGGCCCAGGGCCGGATCGATTCCATCGAGTGCATCGGCCAGAGCCTTGGCCTTATCCGCGATTTGTTTTCGTTGTTCGGCAGTGACCTGGTCGTAGGGCTTGAAGCCGCTGTCGGTCTTGAGCATCAGCAGTTGATCGTCCAGCGCGGTCGCGGCGTCGTCGATCCTCTTCAGCACATCGCCGGAGGTCTTGGCCAGCAGGGGGCGCAACAGGTCGATGACCTTGCGGGTGCCTTGCAGGTTGGCGACGAAACCGGTCACATCGACATGGCTGTAGCGCTCTTCCTCGCCGTTGCTGCGGATCTCCGCCAGGCTGCGCATGTTGCGCACCACCATGCTCGCCAACTGTTCCGGCGCGATGGTCTGGGCCAGTAATTGCGTTTTCAGGGTGGCGACATCGGCTTGCAGCTTTTGCACGACCGGGGTCAGGCCATCCAGCGATTTCTGCGCGAACAGACCGAATTCGATGCGGTGGAACCCGCTGAAGCCCGGATCCTGCTCGCGTTTTTCAAAATAGTCGGCGCGGGCATTGATGGCGTTGTCCAGTTCCGCCAGGCGTTGGGCGGCCGGGGCGATGCGTTGATAGGCAGCGCGGGCGGGGGCATAGGCTTGTTGCGCGGCGGACAGGTCACCGCCTTCGATGGCCGTTTGCAAGTCGGTGAGGGCGCGGATCAATGCGCTGCTCTGCGTACTCAAGTAGACACGGTATTCGGACAGCGGACCAATGAACGCGACCATCGAGGGGCGGGCCTTGGCCGCGGCATCGGATTCGGCGGTGGGCGTTACGTGCAAGGTCCCGCGGGGGTTGCTCAGCAGGCCGCAGGTGATCGCATAGTCGCCCGGTTGCAGGTTGGCGTTGATGATCTGGCTCAGGCCAGGGACGATGTTTTCCCGTTCTTCAACCACCAGCACACCGTCGAGGATTTCCCATTCCACGGCGCGATCGGACGCGTTGACGATGCGGAAGGCATTTTTGCCGGCCGGAACGGTGATTTCGTTGGGTTCGCAGTTCTTGGCGTGGATGGTCACCACGGTTTCGTTACCGCTGTTGGCGATGCGTTTTTTCTGTGCAGCCTGCGAGGCGAAATAGAACATCGCGCCGGCGGCGATCATCAGCAGCACCGAACCTGCAACGGCGAATTGCAGGGCGCGCTTGGGTTTGGCTTTCGCTTCGGGAAGGCCGGAAGGACGGGTGGTCATGGTTGCCCTTATTTGTTCGAAACGGAGGAGGTGTGGCCGTGTTCGTGAGCCGGGCGGGTGGGCAGACTCACCACCCGCGCCTGCGGCTTGAAGAACAGGAACAGCGCGAAAACCAGGTAGGCAAGGTAGGCCACCAGCACGCTGACGCTCGGCGCGTCCTGGTAACCGAACATGCCCGCCAGTACCGAGCCCGCAGGGCCATCCATCGGCAGGATGGGGCTGATGTCGAAGACGATGTCCTGGAAGTGGTTCCAGACCCCGGCTTCGTGCAGCGAACGCACCGAGTTGGCCAGAATGCCCGCCGCGACCACCAGAATGAACAGGCCGGTGTAGCGGAAGAAGCGGCTCAGGTTCAGGCGCAGGCTGCCTTTGTAGATCGCCACGCCGATCGCCACCGCGATGATCAGGCCAAACAGCGCGCCGAGCGGGCCGGAGGCGCCTTCGCTCTGCTGGAACACCGCCAGAAGGAAGAATACGGTTTCCAGGCTTTCACGGGCGACGGCGAAGAACACCATGGCAATCAGGGCGTAGGTCTGGTTTTTCGAACCGGCGAGGGCGGCGTCGAGTGATTGGTGCAACTCGTGTTTGACCGAACGCGCGACTTTACGCATCCAGACCACCATTGAACTGAGAATGACCACCGCGAGCAGGCCGACCAGGCCTTCGAACAGTTCCTGCTGTTTCTGCGGGAACTCGGCACTGACCATTTCCAGGCCGCCGCCGACGAACAAGGCCAGGGCTGCGGCAAGGAACACGCCGATCCACACGGCGGGCATCCACTCGCCACGGCCGGTTTGTCTGAGGTAACTGGCAATGATGCCTACGATAAGCGCGGCTTCAATCCCTTCGCGCAGCATGATCAAAAAAGGAACGAGCATTTATCACCGGACTGAATCTGATAAGGTGTGCAGCTTGAACGCGGTCGCAAGCCATTCGCATTCAGCTAATGTGTAACATAATGATACTCATTATTGAATGGGCATACCTGTTTTTTTGCTTTTTTCGGATTTTGTGCAGGTGTTCAGCCCCCGTTCAGCTCATGGGGCGGCCTGGGCTCCCAGGGCCTGCCGCATCGTCTCCACAAACCGCTGCGCGGCAGGGCTGAAGCTCGACCCCGTCCGGGTGATCAGCCCGATCTCGCGTTTGACCCCCGCATGCTCGACCTGCACCTGAGCCAGGTCGCCACGGCCCTCGTCGGCCGATTCAGGCAGCAGCGTCGCCCCCAGGCCTTGGCGCACGAGGGCCATGACCGTGGACATGTAATTCGCTTCCAACCCCGGTGTGAGGGTCAGGCCCGCATCGGCGAAGAGTTGCTCGACGCGTTCTCGCACGCTGCTGTCCCGACCGGTGAGGATGATCGGCTCGGCGGCGATGTCGGCCAGTGTCACCGAACGGCGCTGGGCCAGCGGATGGGTCAGTGGCACGAACAGGCTCAGGCGGTCGATGAGGATGACCTGGAAATCCAGGCCATGGCTCATCCGCGCCCGCACTCCCAAGCCGAAATCCACCTCGCCCTCGCGCACCAGCGAGTCGATCCGCTGCGCCACCACGTCGCGCAGGCGCACTTCGACACCGGGATAGTGATCACGAAAGGTTTTGAGGATCGGCGCCAGGGTGCCAGCGCACAACGAGGGCAGGGCGGCGATGGTCACCACGCCTCGACGCGAGGCCGCCAAATCGCGTGAACCGCTGACGATGTTGTCCAGGTCCAGCAGCAGTTTCTCCATCGGCCCGCGGTTGTTCTGCCCGGCAGCCGTCAGGCTGACCTGGCGCGGGCTGCGCTCCAGCAGCGCGACGCCCAGCCACTCCTCAAGCTGCTGAATCTGCACGGTCAAAGCCGAGGGCGACAGGTTCAATTCCATCGCGGCCTTGGCGAAGCTGCCGGTGTTGGCCACGGTGAGAAACGCGCGGATATGCTGGATCGAGTTTTTCATGACGGGCCTCGCCGTTGACGGCGGTCCCCACGCGTGGCGCGCAGATACCGCGGCATCTCGAAAGGTCTCTCGCACGCATCGCGCGGATGCGGCTCGCAATGCGCTTCGTCGCCTCAGGAGCATTTCGATTTTCCGAACGCAACCCGGCGAACATTTCAATTTACAAATCTTACCCTCATTTCGATACTCGCTGAAAACAACAACAGCTCGCTCCACCGTCTCCCGGTCAGGCGCGACGAGGATCAGCCCCATGCTCGCCACCCTCGGTGTCATCACCATTCTTTGTCTGCTTGCCGCCGTCATGAGCAAGCGCCTTTCCCCCCTGGTTGCCCTGATCGCTCTGCCCATCCTCGCTGCGCTGATTGGCGGCTTCGGCCTGCAGACCAGCGGGTTCATCATCACCGGCATCAAGAACGTCGCCCCAGTGGTCGGCATGTTCGTCTTCGCCATTCTGTTCTTCGGTGTGATGACCGACGCCGGGATGCTTGACCCGATCATCGATCGGATCCTGCGCACGGTGGGTACGCGGCCGACACGCATCGTCGTCGGCACCGCGTTGCTCGCGTTGCTGGTGCACCTGGATGGCTCCGGGGCCGTGACCTTTCTGGTGACGGTGCCGGCCATGCTGCCGCTGTATACCCGGCTGGGCATCGACCGCCGGATTCTGGCTTGCGTTGCCGCCATGGCCGCGGGGGTGAATTTTCTGCCATGGACCGGGCCGGTCCTGCGCTCGTCGGCGGCGTTGCACGTGCCGGTCGCCGACTTGTTTCAGCCGCTGATTCCGGTGCAGATCGTTGGCCTGGCGTTTGTCTTCATCAGCGCCTGGTGGCTGGGCCGCCGTGAGGAAAAGCGCCTCGGTCTGGGTGCGGGGGGCTCGGTCGACGTTGTGCCCGAACGCGTGCTGACCGAGCAGGAAAGCGCGCTGCGCCGCCCGCGCTTGTTCGCCCTGAACCTGCTGCTGACCCTCGTGGTGATGGCCGTGATGATCGCAGGGTGGGTCGATCCGGTGGTCATGTTCATGATCGGAACGGTGTTGGCACTGTGCATCAATTACCCCAACGTCGATGCGCAACGCGCCCGCATTGACGCCCATGCCAAAACAGCGCTGACGATGGCCAGCATTCTGCTCGCCGCCGGGGTGTTCACCGGGATCATGCAGGGGACGGGAATGCTCAAGGCGATGGCCGAAGTGGCTGTGGCGCAGATTCCCGCCGGCCACGGCAAGTTGATCCCGATGGTCGTGGGCTTTCTGTCGATGCCACTGAGCCTGCTGTTCGATCCGGATTCCTTTTACTTCGGTGTGATGCCGGTGATCGCCGAGGTTGGACGCGCACTGGGCGTCGACCCGTTGCAGGTGGCCCAAGCGTCGTTGCTGGGTGTGCACACCACCGGCTTCCCGGTCAGCCCCCTGACCCCCGCGACCTTCCTGTTGGTGGGCCTGTGCAAAGTCGAACTGGCCGATCACCAACGCTTCACCATTCCGTTTCTGTTTGGCGCATCGGTGTTGATGACCTTCACCGCGATGCTGTTGGGAGTGTTTTGAATGAAAACCCTAAGGATCGGCTCCGGCGCCGGCTACTCCGGCGACCGTATCGAGCCAGCGGTGGAGCTGGCCGACCAGGGTGACCTGGACTATCTGGTGTTCGAGTGCCTGGCGGAACGGACCATCGCCCTGGCACAACAGGCACGCCTGACCGAGCCCGAGGCCGGTTACGACCCGTTGCTCGGCGAGCGCATGCGTCGTGTGTTGCCCTTCGTCGCACGTGGGCGCCAGGCGGGGCACAAGCGTCTTCGCATCATCAGCAACATGGGCGCGGCCAACCCGCTGTCTGCCGCACGCGAGATCCGCCGCATCGCAGCGGATCTGGGCCTGACTGGCCTGAAGGTGGCTGCGGTCACCGGCGACGACGTGCTGGGGCAGTTGAGTCCTCAGCAGCGGTTGGACAATGGCGTGACCCTTGCCGCGCTGGGCGAACGGGTCGTCTCGGCCAATGCGTACCTGGGGGTGGAGGGCATCATCGACGCGCTGGAGGCGGATGCCGACGTGGTGATCACTGGGCGGGTCGCCGACCCGTCACTGTTTCTCGCGCCCCAGGTGTTCACATTCGGCTGGGCCCGCGACGATTGGACGAAGCTGGGACGCGGCACCCTGATCGGGCATCTGCTGGAGTGCGCGGGGCAGATCACGGGTGGCTACTTCGCCGATCCCGGCGTGAAGGACGTGCCGAACCTGGCGCGACTGGGCTTTCCCCTGGCCGAAATCGATGCTGAGGGCCGGGCGGTGATCAGCAAGGTGTCAGGCTCCGGCGGACGCATCGACTGCGCGACCTGCACCGAGCAACTGATTTACGAAGTTCACGACCCCCAGGCGTATCTCACGCCGGACGTGACGGCGGACTTCTCCGAGGTTTCATTCAGCCTGCTCGCCCCCGACGAAGTGCGGGCCGACGGAGCGGACGGGAGTGTTCGACCCGAGACGCTCAAGGTTTCGGTAGGGTACCTGGACGGCTGGATCGGCGAGGGGCAGATCTCCTACGGCGGGCCCGGTGCGGTGGCCCGCGCGCGACTGGCTCGGGACATCGTGTTGGAACGTTTGACGCTCATCGGTGTGGTCTGCGACGACGTGCGTGCCGAACTGATCGGTGTCGATTCCATGCATGGCGCCGAACTGGGTGGGCGTGCGACGGGCGAACCCTGGGAAGTGCGTCTGCGCGTGGCGGGGCGCTGTGCAGACAAGGCCGATGCCGTGCGCATCGGTAACGAAGTGGAAACCCTGTATACCAACGGGCCCTATGGTGGCGGTGGCGCCAGCAAGTCCGTGCGCCAAGTGGTGGCCGTGGCGTCGCTGCTGTGGCCCCGCGAGGCGGTCAAGGCCGAAGTTCATCTGGAGGACGCCCCATGAGTGCTGTCAAATTACGCGAGCTGGCCCATTCCCGTACGGGCGACAAGGGCGACACCTCCAACATCTCGGTGATTGCATTCAGGCCGCAGGATTACCCACGGCTGCTCGAACAACTGACCGCCGAGCGCGTCGCCGAACATTTCCGCGAATGGCTGAGCCCTGACGCAGGTGTGGTGCGCCGGTATGAACTGCCGAAGGTTAATGCGCTGAATTTCGTCCTGCCGGGGATCCTGAAAGGTGGGGTCACCCGTTCGCTGGCGCTGGATGCCCATGGCAAGGCATTGGGCGCGGCGCTGCTGGATATCGAGATTGTCGACGGCCCTTGACGGGTCACCGTGCGTTTGGCCAGTGCGTCCGTCCCTCGGTGCGAGCGTATCGCGGTGGGGCCTCAGTCGCGATTCCGGGGTTCATTCTGCAGAAACACCACATACCCTCGGAACCACGGGCTGTGCTGCACGCTGTCCGGTGCTGTCCAGTCGCCGCCCTGGATCAGACCGATCTTGAACGGCAGCCCCAGCCGACTCACCCTAGGCAGGTACGCGGCGTAGTCAGGGATACTGTGGCGGCCCTGATAGGTCTGGACCACCACCTCATCCACCACGCCTTGCAGTTGGCCGATGGCGAGAGGATCGGCATGACTGCTCCAGTCCAACAGGCCGGTGATGCTCAGTTGGTAACGGGAGGGCAGCCGCTGACGCAGGTCTTTGAGGAACACCACGTACTCCTGCAAATAACGTGTCCGGGCGTCGAAGTCGATCTGGATGCCCGCGATCGCGTTTCCTGCCTGTTGCCAGCGTTCCACCTGGCTGAGCAACCGACGATAGACCGAAGCCGGCCAGCGCAGGGTGTGGGCGCGGTAGACAATCCACAGGTTCGGCTGAGGCAAGCGGGTCACGCTCATGCCCTGGGCGATGAACTCGACCCGTTCCCGATCACGCCGAGGCGCGAAGATCTGCCCTTGCAACAGGTAAAGCGTCTGCGCCTGATTCAGCACGGACTGCGGGGAGACACCGCTCCACAGCCAGAAAGCATCGTGGTCTCGGGCATCGACGGCTGCCCAAACCGAGCCGCTGCACAGCCAGCCGATCAAGGCCCAACGCAGCCACCGCATCACCAGTAGTACTGCAGGGATTGGCCCCATGGCGTGGCGGCGTAGGTGCTCTTCAATTGGCGGAACCACCCTTTGCGAACCGAGGGTTCAACGTCTTTCCCGCCGCAACTGTTGTAACCCGACGGCGCGTAGCAGTTGATCGCACGGAACAGCGCATACGCCTTTTCATCGCGCGGAGCGTTGCTGTCGGCGATGACTGTCCGGTAACCGTCGAGCCGGGAAAACAGTGGGCCCTCGAACCCCGGCTGCGAACTGCCGAGTAAAGACGCGGAAGGCCGGTCGTCCAGCGGTATGCCGTCCAGCCCGTTGCGCAGGATGAATTCGCCCAGGCAGTTCAGGCCTTTGGGATCCTGTGCGTTGGCCTGCAGCAGCGCGGCGGTTTCGGCGACGCTGGGGCAGCTGTACCCCGATTCCGCCTTGTCGCCCTTCCAACGGAACAGTTGCAGTGTCTGGCCTTCGCCATAGACGTAGCCGAGGCTGGTGCCCAGGCGAGTGTCGGCGGGCTGTGCCGGCAGCGTTTTGAGGTCTTCGGCAAATGCCGCGTACTGCTGGTGCAACAGGTTCTTGTACAGGAGCACGAACTGCGCCGTGGCTTTTTCAGTGTCGCTGTTGCCCTGCGTGATCTGCTGGCGCAACAGCGGCGCATCGGCCACTTTGCTCAGCAAGATCGATCGGACCTGGGCGGACTGGATCGGCGAATCGCTGGCGAACACCTGGGTCAACTGGCCACTGCGTTCGTAGTTCATGGCCAGTGCCAGCTCCAACTGGTCCCGCTGCAACGGTTGGCTGGCCAAGGGCATCAGTTCCTGCCACAGGCGTTGAGCGGCAGCCAGATCGCCATTGGCCTCCAGCGCCAGGCCGCGCAAGGTCTGCTGGCTGAAGGCGAGCGCGTCAAGGCTCGTTGGCGTCGACCGGGGCAGGTTCTTCAGTGCCTGGTCCGGTTGCTTGTCCAGGTAGAACGCGAACACTGCTTGCAAGTAATCGAACATCGCCGGCCATTCGGCGAACAGGTCTTTCTGGGCCAGGAGTTCTTCCCGCGTCAGTTTCCGCGGCGCATCGGCACGCATCAGCATCAGGTCAACGGTGGCCGTCAGGAGGGAAGAGGGCGTGGCCGTCGTCGAAGCCATCAACAGCTTGTTGTCGGTTTCCTGAATCAGGTCGTCCGCCGGCAGATTGCCTTCGTCAGCGCTGGCGCGCATCAGTTGCCCGTCGTAATCCTTGGCCAGCGCGTTCAGATCACCGGCCAGCCAGTGCGCCCGACGCATCAGGCCTTTAGCGGAACGGGCGTAGCGGCCTTCAGGGTAGGCCGTCAGGTAATGCGTGAGTGCTTCGCTGACCTGATTGAAAGGGGCCGGATCAAGGTCGCTTTTGATCGTGCCGTACTCATCGAAAGCGTCCCGCTGTGCGTCATTCAGGCGTGTGCGAGCAACCATGTACAGCGCGGTTTCCTTGAGCCAGGGCTGGCTGCTCTCGCTCAGACTGGCGAACCTGCTTTCGGCCTGGCTGAAGCGGCCACTGTAGAAATCCGCGGCCGCTTGCAGGTAAGCAAGGAACGCCTTGCCATCGTCGGACTGCACCTGGGCTGGCAGCAGCGCGGCCAGCTTCTCGCCGTCCCAGGTGCAGCTTTCCAGCAATTGCAAGCGGCTGCGCGCCAGCGCTTGACGCTCGGTGTCAGGGAGGGCTGGGGTTTCCAGCAGGTGCCCGATGAAATCGGCGGCGCTGTCGTCTCTGTTGCTGCGACAGCGGCTGCCTTCACCTTGCAGGAACGCCTGCCCGGCACTGTCGCTGCTGTCGCGCGGGATGCCGAGCCGTTCGAGCACGTCGTTCAGCGCTGCAGCACCGGATTCCTCGCTCTCGTCACCTTCGATTTCACCTTCTTCCAGGCGCGCGACGGGGAACGGCACGGGGCCATAGCCTTCGGACAGTTCATCGTCGGTCAGGGCGGCAGGCTTGAGCGCCAGGGCATGACGGTCCGCCAACAACAGTCGCAGGTTGACCCGGCTGTCGTTGCCCGGATTGAGAAACGCCAGGTTGTTGCAGGCGTCCAGCGAATCGCGCAGCAACGTCCAGACGGGGTAACAGGCGTCATCACCGCTGGCCTGGGCCGTGCCGCACAGGGTGGCCCCCAGGATCAATGCAAGCGGAGGCAGAGAACGGATACGCATGAACAATCCTTGATTTCATTACGCGGGAGGGGAGCGGAACGGGCGAATGATACAGATTGTTTCGAAAATGCGGATGGCTGGCATTTTGGTACCCCGCCAGCGCAGCCAACATTTTTTTCGGCAAACAGGTGAGGTAAAGCCGGCTGGCATCCGTGTAGTGAGAATCAGATGCGTTTCTGACGAATGCAACCCTTTCACGACACTTCAGGTTTATCCGTTCATGACAGCTCAATCCGGTTTTCGTGTGCCTGCTTTGCCCGCCCTTCGTCCCGCTGCTTTAGGGGTGTGTTCGGTCACGGCGTTGCTGTGGTCGCTTGGCGTGGGTTCGCTGGCCAGCGCTGAAGAACTGCAGTTGGAGGCAACCAACATCGATGCCACCTCACAGACCGATATCAGCGAAACCGAGCACAGCCGCATCAGCTATCAGGCGCGCAAGGCATCGGTGGGGACGCGTACCGAAGCACCGCTGGTGGAAGTGCCGCAAACCGTGAACGTGGTCACCAACCGGGTCATCGAGGACCGTCAGCCAAGCAGCCTGGACGAAGCGATCAACGCGGTGAGCGGCGTCAAGCAGGGCAACACCCTGGGTGGCACGCAGGATGCGATTCAGAAGCGCGGCTTCGGCACCAACCGCGACAACTCCATCATGCGAGACGGAATGCAGTCGGTGCAGGCGCGTAATTTCACGCCGACCACCGAGCGCATCGAAGTGCTCAAGGGGCCGGCGTCGATGCTCTACGGTGTGCAGGACCCCGGTGGCGTGATCAACGTCGTCACCAAGAAACCGCAGTTGGTCGAAGGCCGCTCGCTTTCCGTGTTCGGCACCAGCTTCGGCGGCGGGGGCGAGCAGATCGACGTCACGGGTCCGATCGGCACCAACGGCCTGGCCTACCGCTTCATCGCAGACCAGCAGAACTACGACTACTGGCGCAATTTCGGCAGCATCGACCAGTCGGTGATCGCGCCGTCCCTGGCCTGGTATGGCGACGACACCACCGTCTCGGTGGCCTATGAGCACATGGAATACTCGGTGCCGTTCGACCGTGGCACGCAGATCAACACCCGAACCGGCAAGGTGCTGGACATCCCGCGTACCCGCCGACTGGACGAACCGTTCAACGTCACCACCGGTCGCTCTGACTCACTCGACCTGCGCATAGACCATCGCCTCAATGACACCTGGACGCTGCGCACCGGTTACGCCTACAGCCGCAACTATTACAACGACTACCAGTCACGTTTCATCTCGGCCAACTACACCACCGGTGCCGTGACGCGCCGTGGCGACGCCACCCGGGATGCCGTGCAGTACGCCCATACCGCCACCGTCAACATGCTGGGCAACCTTTATTGGGGGGACATGCGCCACGAGGTGATGTTTGGCGCCGATTACATGAAAAACGATCGTGACTTGGGCGACCTGTACCGCAGCGCGAACAGGACCAACTTCAACTACAACAACCCGGTCTACGGCGCGACCGCTCAACCGAGTACCGTCAGTGCGCCGAACAGCGATCAGACCGATCACTTGCGCACCCACGCCTTCTTTGTGCAGGACGCCATTCACCTCAATGATCAATGGATCTTCCAGGCCGGGCTGCGTTACGACGCCTTCGATGAACTCACCGGCAAGGGCCGGCCATTCGTCGTCGGCGCCGACGTCAAGGACAGCAAGGTCGTCCCGCGTGTGGGGCTGGTGTACCTGATCCAGCCGGACTGGTCAGTGTACGGCAGCTACACCGAGTCGTTCCGTCCGAACACCTCGATCGCCTCTCCGATTGGCGACCTGCCACCGGAGGAGGGCAAAGCCTACGAAATCGGCACCAAGTTCCAGAACGACGCGCTCACCGCCACCGTCGCCCTGTTCAACATCAACAAGCAGAACGTGCAGACCAGCGAACCGTGCGGGGTGAATGGCAGCGAGACCTGCACCCGGGTCTCGGGTGAAGTTCGGTCCCGAGGGCTGGAGGCGGACATCACCGGGCAACTCAATGCGGTCTGGAGCATCACCGGCAGCTACGCCTACACCGACACCAAGGTGCTGGAAGACCCTGTGCTCAAGGGCGAGCCGCTGGACGGGGTGT
Organism: Pseudomonas sp. GD03842; assembly: GCF_029841165.1. Classification (NCBI taxonomy): domain Bacteria; kingdom Pseudomonadati; phylum Pseudomonadota; class Gammaproteobacteria; order Pseudomonadales; family Pseudomonadaceae; genus Pseudomonas; species Pseudomonas sp. GD03842. The sequence goes on from NZ_JAOCEA010000002.1 coordinate 334,244, forward strand.
CCAAGCATACGGGCGCGCTGTACCTGACTCGCGACTTTGGCCATGTCGGCATAGGTGAGCTGCGCGCCGGAGCCGGTGCGCGCTTTGCCAGCCGTTGGGGCGTGAACGATGGGGCGGGCAAAGAGTATTACCTCCCGTCCTCGAAGGTGGCCGACGCTTTTGTCGCCTACAAGATGAAGCTCGACGAGCGCGACCTGACCCTGCAACTGAACCTGAAAAATATGTTCGACGAGAAGTACTACACCTCCGCCAGCGGCCTCGGGTCACCGGCCATTGCCATCGGCGAACCGCGCCAGTTGGTGGCACGGGCCAAACTGGAGTTTTGAGGCATCGAACGGGCGGCCAGCGTGGTGGACGCTGGCCGTCAGAGGGCAGCCCCGCCTGCCTACCCCCGCTGATCCAGCCCGTCGCCCCAGAGGGGCTTACGCCTCTTTCTTATACGCCAAGCGGAACTGATGCAGCAGCGGTTCGGTGTAGCCGCTGGGCTGTTCGCATCCCTTGAAGACGAGCGCACAAGCGGCCTGGAACGCCACCGACTTGTCGAAGTTTTCGCTCATCGGGCGATAAGCAGCATCCCCTGCGTTCTGCCTGTCAACCACCTTGGCCATGCGCTTGAGGGTGTCCAAGGCCTCGTGCTCATGGATCACCCCGTGACGCAGCCAGTTGGCGATGTGCTGGCTGGAGATGCGCAGCGTGGCGCGGTCCTCCATCAAACCGACGTTATGAATGTCCGGCACTTTCGAACAGCCCACGCCTTGTTCGACCCAACGCACCACGTAACCCAACAGGCCCTGTGCGTTGTTCTCGACCTCCTCGCGAATTTGCTCTTCGGTCCATTTGGCCTCGGCCGCCACCGGAATGGTCAGCAGATCCAACAGCAACTGCTCGCGCTCGCTCTCCGGATCGATCTGCTCCAGCGCCTGCTGTACGGCCTGCACATCGACCTTGTGATAGTGCAGGGCATGCAGGGTCGCGGCGGTGGGCGACGGCACCCAAGCGGTGGTGGCGCCGGCCTTGGGGTGGCCGATTTTCTGCTCCAGCATGTCCGCCATGAGGTCGGGCATGGCCCACATGCCTTTGCCGATCTGAGCACGGCCACGCAGGCCGCACGCCAACCCGACCTGCACGTTGTTGCGCTCGTAGGCCTTGATCCACGGAGTGGCCTTCATCTCGCCCTTGCGCAGCATCGGCCCGGCTTCCATGGAGGTGTGCATCTCATCGCCCGTGCGGTCCAGGAATCCGGTATTGATGAAGGCCACCCGCGCCGAGGCTGCCGCAATGCACGCCTTGAGGTTGACGCTGGTGCGCCGCTCTTCGTCCATGATGCCCATTTTCAGGGTGTTGCGCGGGACCTTCAGCGCGTCCTCGATCCGACTGAACAACTGATCGGCAAAGGCCACTTCGGCCGGACCATGCATCTTCGGCTTGACGATGTACACGCTTCCCGCACGGGAGTTGGTGCGTTCGTGCAGGTCGTGCAGGGCGATCAGGCTGGTGATCACGCCATCGAGGATACCTTCCGGGATTTCCCGGTTGCCGTCGTACAGGATGGCCGGGTTCGTCATCAAGTGGCCGACGTTACGGATGAACAGCAGTGAGCGGCCATGCAGGGTGAGAGCACTTCCGTCAGGGCGGGTGTACTGGCGGTCGGCGTTCAGGCGCCGGGTGAGGGTCTTGCCACCCTTGACCAGGTCCTCGGTCAGGTCGCCTTTCATCAGCCCCAGCCAGTTGCGGTAGACCACCAGCTTATCGTCGGCATCGACGGCCGCCACCGAATCTTCACAGTCGATGATGGTGGACAGCGCGGCTTCCAGGAGCAGGTCTTTGATGCCCGCCGGATCGCTGCTGCCGATGGGGCTGTTGGGGTCGATCTGGATCTCGATGTGCAGGCCGTGGTTTTTCAACAGGATGGCGCTCGGCTCAGTGGCCTGGCCCTGATAGCCGACGTATTTTTCCGGTTGTGCCAACGGCGAACGGCTGCCGTCGGCGAGGGTCACGATCAACTCGCCGCTGTCGATGGCGTAGCCTTGAGCATCGGCATGGGACCCGGCCGCCAGCGGTACGGCCTCATCCAGCAGGGCGCGGGCGAAGGCAATGACCTTGGCGCCGCGCAACGGGTTGTAGCCGGCCTTGATTTCCGCGCCGTTGCTGCTGTCGATGGCATCGGTCCCGTACAAGGCGTCGTACAGCGAACCCCACCTGGCGTTGGCGGCGTTCAAGGCATAACGGGCGTTGGCGGCAGGCACCACCAGTTGCGGGCCGGCCTGTTCGCTGATTTCACTGTCGACGTTGCGGGTCGTGGCAGCCACCGTATCGGGCACCGGTTGCAGGTAGCCGATGGCATCCAGGTAAGCGATGTAGGCGGGCATGTCGGTGATCGGGCCGGGGTTGGACCGGTGCCATTTGTCGAGCTGGGCCTGAATGCGGTCGCGCTCGGCCAGCAACTCGCGGTTGATCGGCGCCAGGTCGTGGACCAGCGAGTCGACATCGGCCCAGAACACTTCAGGGTCCAGCCCGGTCCCGGGGAGCACGTCCTCGTCGACAAAACGCTTCAGATTGGCCGCCACCTTGAGGTTATGGCAGTTGACGAATTCGGTCATCTCGGGCTCTCCATCATGAAAATAGGGTGTTGCAGTCGGGCGTGGCCAGCTGCCCCATAGGCATGAGCGCGCTCACTCCCACAGGGTTCCTGCATCGATGTTCATCCTGCGTTGACGGCGGCGACCCCCGCCTTGGCCACCTGTGCATCCTGATCGGCCTTGACGCCGGAAACGCCCACCGCACCGACGGTTTCGCCGTTGACGATGACCGGCACGCCGCCCTCCAGGGAGGTCAGCAGCGGGGCGGTCACGAACGCCGTGCGACCGCCGTTGACCATGTCCTCGTACCCTTTGGACTCGCGACGACCCAGTGCCGAGGTGCGGGCTTTTTCGATCGCAATGTAGGCGCCGATCGGGGCGCAGCCGTCCAGACGCTCGAAGCCCAGCAGGTGGCCGCCATCGTCGGTCACGGCAATGGACACCGCCCAGCCCTGGGTCTGCGCCTCGGCACGGGCGGCGGCGAGGATCTGTGTGACGTCGGTCTGGGTCAGTACGGATTTGCTTTTCATGGGTGCTCCTGAGTCAGTGTCGTAAAGGGGCAGGGCGGCTGCGATCAATTGGGATGCAGCGCGTCCTCGATAAGTTCGATCCAGTGTTTGACTGGCGTGCGACCGGCGCCAGCCAGGTGGGTCTGGCAGCCGATATTGGCAGTGGCGATGACGTCGGGTCGGCCGCTTTCCAATGCGTTCATCTTGTTGTCTCGCAATTGCCTGGACAACACCGGCTGGGTGATCGAGTAGGTGCCGGCCGAGCCACAGCATAGGTGACTGTCGGGCACTGCGGTCAAGTTGAAGCCCAGTCGGCTCAAGACCGACTCCACCGCGCCGCCGAGTTTCTGGGCATGCTGCAACGTGCACGGGCAATGGAACGCCAGCTTGGCGCTGGTGCAGGCACCGAGCTTTTCCAGCGGTTCGGCGCGCAACACTTCGACCAAATCCTTGGTCAGGGCGCTGATCCGCGCGGCCTTTTCGGCGTAAGCCGGGTCGTGGCGCAGCAGGTGGCCGTAATCCTTGACGAAGGCACCGCAGCCGCTGGCGGTCTGCACGATGGCTTCGGCACCGGCCTGTACGCTGGGCCACCACGCGTCGATGTTGCGTCGGGCACGTTCCAGCCCTTGCGCCTGGGCGTCGAGGTGATAATCCACCGCGCCGCAGCACCCGGCCTGGGCGATGGCTTTCACGCTGATCCCCAGGCGATCCAACACCCGCGCCGCCGCGGCGTTGGTGTTGGGCGACAGCCCCGGCTGCACGCAACCCTCCAGGATCAAGACCTGACGGGCATGCTCCCGGGTAGGCCGGGCTTTCGCTGGGCGGATCTGGCCAGGCAACTTGGTTTTCAGCGTACCGGGCAGGAGGGGGCGGAAGGTGTTGCCCACCTGCGTCAGCGCCTTGAACACCCCGGCATTCGGCACCACCGTGCGCAGGCTCTCGCGCAACACACGCTGGCTCATCGGTCGTGGAACAGCGGCGTCGACCACCGCCCGCCCGATGTCCAGCAAGTTGTGGTAGTCGACCCCAGAAGGGCAGGTGGTTTCACAGTTGCGGCACGACAGGCAGCGGTCCAGATGCAGTTGGGTCTTTTCGGTGACCTCTTTGCCTTCGAGCACTTGCTTGATCAGATAGATCCGGCCGCGGGGACCGTCCAGTTCGTCACCCAGCAATTGATAGGTGGGGCAGGTGGCGTTGCAGAACCCGCAATGCACACAGCTGCGCAGGATGCTTTCGGCTTCATCGCCACGGGGCAGGCGCTTGGCGTGTTCGCTCAGGGTGGTCTGCATGGTTCAGATCTCTGCGTACATACGGCCGGGATTGAAAATGCCGTGGGGATCGAGTTGCGCCTTCAATTGGCGGTGGTAACGCAAGAGCGGCGCCGCCAGCGGCTGAAACGGGCTGTCGTCCAGGCCATGGCTATAGCAGGTGGCATGACCGCCGACGGCGCTGACGAGGGCACGAATGTCGTGGCTGGCGGCGTCTGACTTGAGCCAGCGCTGCGCGCCGCCCCAGTCGATCAGTTGCTCGCCGGGCAGGTCCAGCACACCCGTGTTGATCGGCAGCGACAGCCGCCACAGAGGGCGTCCGTCGGTGAAGAAGTCCAGGCGGTGCTGGTTCAATGCCTGCCAATACGCCGCGTCGATGGTTTCACCCCCCAAGCGATCGTGGGCGGCGGCCACCGAACCCTCGCCGCCCTCCAGGCGCAGGCGCAACACCCGGCCGTCATGGCTGGCCGCGCTGATCGGCAAGGGCTGCTGACCCCACTCGGCCAGACGGGCGAGGGCGTGGGGTGCGTCCATCTCCAACGCAATGCTGGTGCACAGCCGCGGCTTGGGCAGGACTTTCAACGACACTTCGGTGACCAACCCCAGGCAGCCGAAGCTGCCGGCCATCAGGCGCGAGACATCGTACCCCGCGACGTTTTTCATCACTTCGCCGCCGAATTTCAAGTGCTTGCCCAGCCCGGTGATCACCCGGGTGCCCAGGACGAAATCGCGCACCGAGCCCGCCCAGGGCCTGCGCGGGCCAGAGAGTCCTGCCGCGATCATGCCGCCGACGGTCGCATCATTGACGCCGCTGTCGCTGTAGGTCGGGGGTTCGCAGGGCAACATCTGTCCCGCCGCGTCGAGGGCTGCGTTCAGCACGCTCAGCGGCGTCCCGGCACGGGCGGTGATCACCAGTTCGGTCGGGTCGTACGTCACGATGCCGCGATGGCCACGGGTGTCGAGGACTTCACCGGCGACTTCGCGACCGAGAAACGCCTTGCTGTTGGCCCCCTGAATGCGCAGCGGCAGCCCCGACTCAATGGCCTGGTTGACCTGCTCCAGCCATTCATCGCTGGCATCTCGATCCTGCACATCGTGGGTCATTTGGCGTTCGGCACCCATCAGAAACGCTCCAGTTCAGGAAAAGGCAGTTTGCCCATGTGCACATGCATCGCACCGAATTCGGCGCAACGGTGCAGGGTCGGAATGTTCTTGCCGGGGTTAAGCGTGCCACCGGGGTCGAAGGCGGCTTTTACCGAATGGAACAGGGTCAGTTCATCGCGATTGAATTGCGCGCACATCTGGTTGATCTTCTCGCGGCCCACGCCATGTTCGCCGGTGATGCTGCCGCCAACTTTCACGCACAGCTCGAGGATCTTGCCGCCCAGCGCTTCGGCGCGCTCCAGCTCGCCCGGCTGGTTGGCATCGAACAGGATCAGCGGGTGCATGTTGCCGTCCCCGGCATGAAAGACGTTGGCCACCCGCAAACCGTAGGCTTCGGACAGCGCGGAGATGCCTTTCAATACGCCCGGCAACTCCCGACGAGGGATCGTGCCGTCCATGCAGTAATAATCCGGCGACAGCCGACCGACCGCCGGGAATGCATTTTTTCGCCCGGCCCAGAAACGCACGCGTTCGGCTTCGTCCTGGGCCTGCCGCAACTCGATGGCGCCGGCCTTTTCCAGCACCGCGCGGACCCGGTCGCAGTCGTCGTGGACATCGGCCTCCACGCCGTCCAGCTCACAGAGCAGGATGGCCTCGGCGTCGACCGGATAGCCGGCGTGAATGAAATCCTCCGCCGCGCGAATGGCTAGGTTGTCCATCATCTCCAGCCCGCCGGGGATAATGCCTTCGGCGATAATGTCGGCCACGGCGCGTCCGGCTTTTTCCACCGAATCGAATGCTGCCAGCAGCACCCGCGCCACCTGTGGCTTGGGCAGCAGTTTCACGGTGACTTCGGTGATGATGCCCAGCATCCCTTCGGAACCGGTGAACAGTGCCAGCAGGTCAAAACCGGGGCTGTCCAGCGCATCCGAGCCGAGCACCAGGCGTTCGCCTTCGACCGTCAGGATCTCGACCTTGAGCAGGTTGTGCACAGTGAGGCCGTATTTGAGGCAGTGCACGCCGCCGGCGTTTTCCGCGACGTTGCCACCGATGGAGCAGGCGATCTGCGAGGAAGGGTCGGGGGCGTAATACAGGTCGAACGGCGCGGCAGCCTGGGAGATCGCCAGGTTGCGCACACCCGGTTGCACGCGAGCGAAGCGCCCGGCAGGGTCAATGTGAAGAATTTTGTTGAAGCGCGCCATGACCAACAGCACGCCCTTCTCCAGCGGCAGCGCGCCGCCTGACAGCCCCGTGCCAGCGCCGCGTGCCACCACGGGCACCCCGCGTTCATGGCACACGCTTAGCAGCGTCTGGACTTGCTCGACGCGCTCGGGCAACACCACGAGCATTGGCGTGGTGCGATAGGCGGAGAGGCCGTCGCACTCGTAGGGACGCAATTCTTCCTCGCGGTGGAGGATGTCCAGGTCCGGCAGCCGTTCCTGCAGGACCAGCAGGAGCTGGGCTTTGTCGACAGCGGGCAATGCACCGTCGACGCGTTCGTCGTACAGGATATTCATGATGAGTGTGCAACCCTGTCTTGTTTTTATAGAGGGCCCGTCCAACGCGTGAACGTTCTGCGGCTGACTTGCATCATTGGCCGGGCAAGACGTACTGTCCATGGCAAAACGCACTGGTCGAACCAGTTTTTTCGGGCGTTAGCCCAATGGGTATGAAAAAAATCCCTATTTACCAATCAGTTGGCGAATTACCACCGGTTCTCGGTTTTTAGGCGCAGGCGTGGTCATACCAGTCAGGCCGTTCCCGTCGGCGTGGGTTGTCGAATGGGTCAGCGCAGGGTTGAGGCCTTCAACAGGAGTTTCGAGGATGGACAGCAATGCGACTCCCCGCTCACAGCAGGTCGCCGATGTCGTCAGTGAGCGCATTGAACGCCTGATCGTCGACGGCGTCTTGAAGGTGGGCCAATTGTTGCCCTCCGAACGGCGACTTACTGAAAAGCTCGGTGTGTCTCGGACCGCGCTGCGCGAAGGGCTCAAGTTGTTACGGGCCCGAGGCATCATCGAAACCCGTCACGGGCAGGGCTCGTTTGTCGCGCAGATGGGCGGACTGGGGGTGACGGCCACGTCGCCGCTGATGCATCTGTTCGCCTCCCAGCCACGCACGCTGTATGACCTTTTCGAGGTGCGCAGCTTGTTGGAAGGAGAGTCCGCACGGCTGGCGGCATTGCGAGGCACCGACGCCGACTTCGTGCTGATCTCCCGCGCCTACCAAGCGCTGGTGGCGGCTCACGGCCACGAACTGTCCGCCTCCGAGCACGCGCGCCTCGATCATGCCTTCCACTTGGCGATCTGCGAGGCTTCACACAACCCGGTGTTGGTGCAAACCCTGCGATCGCTGACCGATCTGCTTCTCAACACCGTGTTCGCTTCGGTCAACAACCTGTATCACCGCGAGGCACAGAAACGTCAGATCGACCGCCATCATGCCCGGCTCTACAACGCGGTCACCGGCAGGTTGCCGGAACAAGCGCGCAAGGCCGCCGTCGCGCACATCCAGAGTATCTGCGAGAGCCTGCGGGAAATCGAAAACGAAGAGCAGCGGCTGGTGAGGGCCACCCTGCGGCTGGAGGGCTGGGCCTGAGGCCAGTCCGCCCCCAGGCTCGGTCGTCCTGCTTGACTCCGGATGGCGGATCATTCACTTTGTTACGCATTGCGTAAGTCGTTTACGAAGAATAAAAACAACAGGGCCTGGCCGTGGACCTCTACACCTATTACCGATCGACTTCCAGCTATCGCGTCCGTATCGCCTTGGCATTGAAAGGGCTGGAGATCAACGCCGTGCCTATCAACCTGATCCGCGAGGGGGGCGAACACCGCAAGCCGGATTATCTGGCGATCAACCCTCAAGGACGCGTTCCCGCCCTGCGCACCGACGCTGGCGACGTCATCATTCAATCGATGGCCATCATCGAATACCTCGAAGAGCGTTATCCTTCGTTTCCCTTGCTGCCTGATGATTTGCCCGCGCGGGCGAGGCACCGAGCGGTTGCCGCATTGATCGGCTGCGACATCCACCCGCTTCACAACGTGGCCGTGCTCAACCGATTACGCGGCCTGGGCCATGATGAAGGCGATGTGGCAGCCTGGATTGGCCATTGGATCCGCGAGGGCTTCAACGCCGTTGAAGCGTGGATTGGCGATCAAGGTTTCTGCTTCGGTGACGTGGGCCTGGCGGATGTGTACCTGCTGCCGCAGCTGTACGCCGCCCGTCGGTTCAATGTCGTACTGGACGCCTTCCCGCGCATCTTGCGGGTCGAGGCGCTGGCCTTGCAGCACCCCGCCTTCAAGACAGCGCATCCCGATGCGCAAGCCGACAAGCCGGAGTAAGCTTTCCCACATGAAAAGCTTCGGCTTGCAATTGATCTTCGGCGACTACCTCGCCCGCAGCGTTCGGGGGATTCCCTGCGCGCCGCCTGCCGAACAGTGACGCGACGTTAACGCCTTTCACTTTTCAGCAGGAGCAAGACCATGACCGATCTCTATGAAAATCCCATGGGTCTGATGGGTTTCGAATTCATCGAATTCGCCTCGCCAACCCCCAACACGCTGGAGCCGGTGTTCCAGATGATGGGTTTCACCCGGGTTGCCCAGCACCGTTCAAAAAACGTGGCCTTGTATCGCCAGGGCGCGATCAACATCATCCTCAACAACGAGCCTCACAGCGAGGCGTCCTATTTCGCTGCCGAACACGGCCCGTCCGTCTGCGGGATGGCCTTTCGTGTCAGGGATTCTCAGCAGGCCTACAAGCGCGCGCTGGCGCTGGGCGCGCAACCCATCGAGATTGCCACCGGCCCCATGGAGCTGCGCCTGCCCGCGATCAAGGGCATAGGTGGCGCGCCGCTTTACCTGATCGACCGTTTTGGCGAGGGCACGTCGATCTATGACATCGACTTCGTGTTCATCGACGGGGTCGACCGCCATCCGAAAGGCGCAGGGCTGGAATTCATCGACCATTTGACCCACAACGTTTACCGCGGGCGCATGGCGTATTGGGCGAACTTCTACGAGAAACTGTTCAATTTCCGTGAGATCCGCTATTTCGACATCAAGGGCGAATACACCGGGCTGACGTCCAAGGCGATGACCGCACCCGACGGCATGATCCGCATTCCGCTCAACGAAGAATCATCGAAGGGCGCAGGGCAGATCGAAGAATTCCTCATGCAGTTCAACGGTGAAGGCATCCAGCACGTGGCGTTCTTCACCGAAGACCTGATCGATACCTGGGACCGACTGAAAGCCTTGGGCATGCGCTTCATGACGGCACCGCCCGACACGTATTACGAAATGCTCGAGGGCCGTTTGCCAAACCACGGCGAACCCGAAGAGGCCTTGAAAGCCCGCGGCATCCTGCTGGATGGCACTTCGGAAGGGGGCAACAAGCGCCTCTTGCTGCAGATTTTCTCCGAGACGCTGATGGGGCCGGTGTTCTTCGAATTCATCCAGCGCAAAGGCGATGATGGCTTTGGCGAAGGCAACTTCAAGGCGCTGTTCGAATCCATCGAGCGGGATCAACTGCGGCGCGGGGTGTTGACGGTCGATTGAGTCCTTTCTAGAGGACAGGATTGGCCCATGGCCGGAGCCGTGCGGGATGGCGCGGCTCCGGCTCACGCCGCGCGCTGGCCCTTTGAGCGGCTCCTGGTCGCAGCATTGCCTTGGACGGTGCAGGGGAGTGTTCAGCGCCGGGGCATTTCTCCGCCCATCCGCGCGCTGATCGTCCGCGCTGTTTCCAGCAGCTTCTGCGCGGCGTGCGCCTGACGTTCGTCGGTGAGCACCGACGCCGAGCCCACCACCGTCACCACGCCCACCAGCTTGTCGCCCATTGCGAACACCGGGGATGACACGGCGTTGACGCCCGCCATCAACAAGCCCTGAATCTGATGCACGCCCGTGGTACGGATGTCCTCGAGATGCCGATCGATCACCTTCAGTTGTTTCGTGGTCAGGGCCGTTGATTCCACGGCGCGCAGCGCAGCGGTTTCCGCTGGGGAAAGGAAGGCATCGAACACCAGGCCGGTCGAGGAGTGGAGCAATGGCAGTACCGAGCCGATTTGCGTCACCAGCGTCACCGCGCCCAGGGATTGCTCGACATACACCACGGTCGGGCCTTTGTTGCCCCATACCGCCAGGAAACAGGTTTCGTTGATGTCATCGCGCAGCGCAATCAGCTCCGGGGCACTGATTTTCAGCACATCGAGCTGGCTCAGCGCCGCCAGGCCCACCTGCAGCGCCGAACGGCCCAGGCGGTAGTGATTGGTGGCTGGGTCTTGCTCGGCGAACCCGCTGTCCACCAGCGCCTGCAGGTAGCGATGCACTTTGCTCGCCGGCATCTCGACGTAATCGGCCAGCCGCGACAGCGAAGTTGCCGGTGCCAACTCGGCCAGGGCCTTGAGAATGCCGACGCCCACTTCGGCAGATTGCACTTTCTGCTGGCGGGGGACTGCAGCGTTTGAGGAATCGTCTGTCATGGGCCAAGGCGTCGGTCTGAAAAGGCTGCTTTATAGCTTGACCAAGGCAGGAACTCAAATTACGTTATTCGTAATTCGATTACGAATAACGGTATGACCTTCGGTGCGGTCGGTGGTCGCCGTCTCCATAAGAACAAGAGGTTCAGATGTCCACAGCACACGCACCCGAGGCGTTGCGGTATCAATCCGGCTTCGGCAACCAATTCTCCAGCGAAGCCGTTTCCGGTGCGCTGCCTGCGGGGCAGAACTCACCCCAACGGCATCCCCTCGGCCTCTACGCCGAACAGTTTTCCGGTACGGCGTTCACGGTCCCGCGCGCCGAAGCACGGCGCACCTGGCTCTACCGGATTCAGCCTTCCGCAGCCCATCCGGCATTCCGACGCCTGGAACGCCAGATCACTGGCTTGCAGCAAGGCCCCATCACGCCCAACCGCCTGCGCTGGAACGCCTTCGATATCCCGAGCGAGCCCACGGACTTCATCGATGGCTTGATTGCCTTGGCCAGTACATCGGCGGCGGATCAGGCCGAGGGCGTCAGCGTGTATGTCTACACCGCCAATCAGTCCATGCAGCGCGCGTGTTTCAATGCCGACGGCGAATGGCTGATCGTTCCCCAGCAGGGCCGGCTGCGGTTGATCACGGAACTGGGCCGATTGGACATCGAGCCGCAGCAGATTGCCGTCATTCCCCGGGGGCTGAAATTCAGCGTTCACCTGCTCGACCAGCAGGCTCGGGGTTACCTCTGTGAAAACCACGGCTGTGCCTTGCGCCTGCCCGATCTGGGGCCCATCGGCAGCAACGGACTGGCCAATCCCAGGGACTTCAAAGTGCCTGTCGCGCATTTCGAGACGCGAGAGCAGCCCACGCTGCTGGTGCAGAAGTTCTTAGGCGAACTCTGGGCGACGCAACTGGCGCACAGCCCCTTCGATGTCGTGGCCTGGCATGGCAACAACGTGCCCTACAGCTATGACCTGCGCCTGTTCAACACCTTGGGCACCGTGAGTTACGACCATCCGGACCCTTCGATTTTCACCGTGCTGACCTCCCCAAGCGCCATCCACGGCCAGGCCAACGTCGATTTCGTGATCTTTCCGCCGCGTTGGATGGTGGCCGAAAACACGTTCAGGCCGCCGTGGTTCCACCGCAACCTGATGAACGAATTCATGGGCCTGATCGACGGCGCCTACGACGCCAAGGCCGAAGGCTTCATGCCGGGCGGCGCCTCGCTGCACAACTGCATGAGTGCCCACGGCCCGGACAACGCCACGGCCCAGAAAGCGATGGCCGCTGAACTCAAGCCGCACAAGATCGAGCAGACCATGGCCTTCATGTTCGAAACCGGCAAGGTGTTGCGCCCCAGCCGCTATGCGCTGGAATGCCCACAACTGCAAAGCGATTACGATGCCTGCTGGAACGGCATCGCCCACGCCTTCCAACCTCTTGATACGGACAGCCCACGATGAGCACTTCCCATCACCCGCGCAGTTGGGTGACGTCAGCCAACGGTCACCCCGATTTTCCTCTGCAGAACCTGCCGTTCGGCGTTTTCAATCGCCCCGGTGGCAGCCGTCGAGGAGGGGTGGCCATCGGTGATTTCGTTCTTGACTTGCAGGTTGCCTACGAGACGGGGCAATTCAAGGGGGAAGCGCGAGTGGCCGCGGAAGCGGCGCGCAAGGGGCAGCTCAACGCGTTTTTCGCGCTGGATGCAACCTCGCGCCAGGCGCTGCGCGCGGAGCTGTTCAATCTTCTGGCGGAGGGCAGCCCGCAGCAGCAAGCCTTGCAATTGCTGGGTGATGCCCTGCTGGTGCCCATGGGGGAGTGCCGCATGCATGTGCCCGCCCACGTGGGCGATTACACGGATTTCTACGTGGGCATCCATCACGCGACCAACGTCGGCAAGCTGTTCCGCCCGGACAATCCCCTTTTGCCGAACTACAAGTATGTGCCGATCGCTTATCACGGCCGCGCTTCGACGTTGTGTGTGTCGGGCACGGCCGTCAAACGTCCCAGCGGGCAGACGCTCCCGCCGGGCGCCGAGGTGCCGACGTTCGGCCCCTGCAAGCGTCTGGACTACGAGTTGGAAGTGGGCGTATGGATGGGGCCGGGAAACGCGGTGGGCGAATCGATCGGCATCGCAGAGGCGGGCCAGCGCGTGGTCGGTTTCTGCCTGCTCAACGACTGGTCGGCGCGGGACCTGCAGGCCTGGGAATATCAGCCGTTGGGCCCCTTCCTGTCGAAAAGCTTCGCCACCAGCCTTTCACCCTGGGTGGTCATGGCCGAAGCGCTGGCGCCTTTTCGCCGTGCGCAACCCAAGCGTCCCGAGGGCGATCCGCAGCCACTGCCTTACCTGTTCGACGAACAGGATCAGGCTCACGGCGCGCTGGATATCGAGCTGGAGGTGCTGTTGCAGACCGCGAGGATGAAAGAGCAGGGCATCGGGGCTCATCGTCTGGCGGTCAGCAATACGCTGAACATGTACTGGACCGTGGCGCAAATGGTGGCTCATCACAGCGTCAACGGGTGTCAATTGCAACCGGGAGATCTGTTCGGCACTGGCACCTTGTCCGGTCCGCAGGTCGGTCAATTCGGCAGCCTGTTGGAGATGACCGAAGGCGGGAAACATGCGATCGAGTTGCCGAGCGGCGAAACCCGCACCTTCCTCCTGGCAGGCGATGAGATCATTCTCAGGGCCCGCTGCCGCAAGGAAGGGGAAGTGAGTATCGGCTTTGGTGAGTGCCGAGGCGTGATCGTGGACTGACGGTCGTCCTTGTGCGGCCCTAGCGTCCTGCGCTTGGCAGGACGCTAGGGCTGCCACGGGTGGCTCCCCGTGACGATTCTTACGAAAAGCCTTCCAGCAGCGATCCACTCCTGGCCAGGAACCGGCCTTGGCGTTCGCCTTGCGGTTTGCCGTCGGCATAGCTCAATCGACCGTTGACCCAGACCCCGTCAATGCCCTCGGCTGCCCGTTTCGGCGCCTTGAAATCCGCCACGTCGCGCACGGTGTGCGGATTGAACAGCACCAGGTCCGCCCAGTACCCTTCACGCACGAACCCTCGCTCATGCAGACCGAAGCGGGTGGCCGTGAGCCCGGTCATCTTGTGGATCGCCCGGTGCAGCGGGAACAATCCCAGATCCCGGCTGAAGTGGCCCAGCACCCGTGGAAAGGCCCCCCACAGCCTGGGATGCGGGAAAGGGTCTTCCGGCAAGCCGTCCGACCCGATCATCGACAGCGGGTGTTTGAGGATGTTCTGCACGTCCCGTTCATCCATGCCGTAGTACACCGCGCCCGCCGGTTGCAGTCGCCGAGCGGCTTCCAGCAATGAAAGCCCCCAGTCGGCGGCGATGGCCTGCAGGTCGCGTCCGCTCTGGTCCGGGTGCGGCGTCGACCAGGTGATGGTGATGGGAAATGCATCGGTGACCTGTTTCAAATCCAGGGTCGATGAACTGGCCGCGTAGGGGTAGCAATCGCAGCCCACAGCTTGGTGCCGGGCGGCTTCCTCCAGCGAGGCGAGCAATTGCGGACTGCGCCCCCAATTGCCCGCCCCGGCGCATTTGAGGTGAGAGATCACCACCGGCGAGCGGGCGTGGCGAGCGATGTCGAAGGCTTCGTCCATGGCCTCCAGCACGGGTTCGAATTCGCTACGCAAATGGGTGGTGTACACCGCCCCGAAGGCCGTCAATTCTTCGGCCAGTTGCTTGACTTCATCGGTTTGCGCCGAGTAGGCCGTGGCATAAGCGAGGCCGGTTGACAGCCCTAGCGCGCCAGCTTCAAGGCTCTCGCGCAGTTGTGCACGCATGGCCGTGATTTCCGCTGGGCGCGCCGTGCGAAACAGATCGTCCAAGTGATTGCTGCGAAGGGCGGTGTGGCCAATCAACGCCGCGACATTGACCGCCGGGCGCGCGGCGTCGACGGCGTTTCGATAGTCGCTGAAGCGGGGGTAGACGAACGCCTGGGCCGGGCCGAGCAGGTTCATCGGATCGGGCGGGTCACCGGCCAGTGTGACCGGTGAGGCGCTGATACCACAATTGCCGACGATCACCGTGGTCACCCCCTGCGTGATCTTCGGCAGCATGGCGGGATGACGGATCACTACGGTGTCGTCATGGGTGTGCACGTCGATGAAACCTGGCGCCAGGACACGGCCAGCGGCGTTGATTTCTTCGCTGGCCGAGACGCCGCTCAGGTCACCGATGCGCTGGATGCGCCCCTCACGGACCGCCACATCGGCACGCACGCCGGGGGTGTCGCTGCCATCGATCACCAGCGCGTCACGAATGATCAGGTCATACAGCATGGTCAATCTCCAAGCGGCAGGCCATCGTCACCGCCGCGGTAGTCGTCGAGGGCCAGCTTGATCCGACGCAGCCGTTCCTGGTTGTCATCCGGAGCGTTCAACGCCAATTCAGTGGCCAGCACATCGACAGTGAGCAGCATCCCATAGCGGGCTGCCGTCGGTTTATAGATGAAGTTGGTTTCGGCGATCTGCAGCGGGAGCAGCACGTCGGCCAGCGCGGCCAGCGGCGAACCGGGAAGGGTGATCGCCACGACCTTCGTGCCGTAGCTGCGCGCCATTGCCACGGCTTCCAGCAGCTCCGGGGGCAGGCCACTCAAGGAACAGACGATGAGGCAGTGATCAGGGCCGAGGGTCGCCGCGATCAGGCGCATCATCACCGGGTCGCGGCATGCGGCAATCGGATAACCGAGGCGCACGAGGCGGGTCTGCAATTCTTCGCTGCACAGGCTCGAACAACCGCCCATGCCAAAGCTGTGGGTCATGCGCGCTGGGGTGAGCAGCGCAACGGCCGCTTTGAACCGCGCATCGTCGAAACCCGCCAGGTGTTGGCGCAGCGTCGATTCGATGTCGCCGACGATCTGGCTGAAGAACGCCGCTTGCTCTGGCGCCTGTTCGGGCTTGAGAAAGCGACTGCCCACGCCGCTGGCCTGGGCCAGTTGCAGGCGTAGGTCGCGCAGGTCCCGGCAGCCCACTGTGCGGGCGAAGCGCGACAGCGTAGCGCTGCTGACCTCGGCGCGCGCGGCCAATTCGTCGAGGCTGGCGCTTGCCGAGAACGCCACGTCGCTGAGGATCAGCCTGGCGATTCGGCCCTCACCGGCACTGAAAGCGTCCTGGCGGGCGCGGATCTGATACAGGATGTCCACGTCAGAGCACCTGGGCCAGACCGAGGGTGAAGAGGAACGCGATCACAGAAATCAGTGTTTCGAGCACGGTCCAGGTTTTGAAGGTCTGTGCCACGGTCATGTTGAAGTACTCCTTGATCAGCCAGAATCCGCCGTCGTTGACGTGGGAAAAGATCACCGACCCGGCGCCGGTGGCGAGCACCAGCAGTTCAGGATGCGGATAGCCGAGGCCCATCGCGACCGGGGCGACGATGCCGGAAGCCGTGGTCATGGCCACGGTCGCGGAACCCGTGGCGACGCGCATCAACGCAGCGAACAGCCAGCCCATGAGCAGGGGGGAGAGGTGGAAGTCCTGCGCCAGACCGACGATTTCCTGCGTTACGCCGCTGTCCACCAGAATCCGATTCAGACCGCCCCCGGCGCCCACCAGCAGGGTGATGCTGGCGGTGGGGGCGAGGCATTCCTGAGTGAATTTCAAGATGGCATCACGGTTGAAGCCCTGCGCGATACCCAGCGTCCAGAAGCTTAGCAAGGTCGCCAGAAGCAGAGCGATCACCGAGTTACCGATGAACAGCAAGAGACTGTTCAGCGCGCTGCCGGGAGCCGCGATCAGGTTGGCCCACCCTCCGAGCAGCATCAGGATCACAGGCAGCAGGATGGTCGCCATGGTGATGGCGAAGCCGGGCAACCGCTGGCGCGGTTCACGGTCCAGGAATTGCCGGGCAAGTGGGTTTTCATCCGGCAGATGGATGTGCGGCACGATGAATTTTGCGTACACCGGCCCGGCGATGATCGCCGTCGGAATACCAATGAGGATGGCGTAGAACAGCGTTTGCCCCACCGACGCCTGATACGCCTGGACCGCCAGCATGGCCGCCGGATGCGGTGGGACCAGTGCATGCACCACCGATAGGCCGGCGACCATTGGCAGGCCGACCATCAGAATTGAAACCCCGACGCGACGCGCCACGGTGAAGGCAATGGGCACCAGCAACACGAACCCGACTTCGAAAAACAGCGGCAAACCCACGAGAAAAGCGATGCAGACCATGGCCCAGTGAGCGTTGCGTTCGCCGAAGCGATCGATCAGCGTCCGGGCCACCTGTTCGGCACCGCCGGACTCGGCCATCATTTTGCCGAGCATCGTGCCCAGCGCGACCACTAGCGCGATGTGGCCGAGGGTTTTGCCGACGCCGCCTTCATAAGAGGCCACCACCGAGGTTGCAGGCATGCCAGCGACCAGCGCCAGGCCGACAGACACCAAGGTAATGACGACGAAGGGGTTCAAACGGAAACGGGCGATCAGCACGATCAGTGCGATGATCGCGACCGCGGCGTAAATCAACAGCGACAAGCCGGTAGACGGAGGCATGCAACAGGTCCTTGCAGAGAGTTGAAAGGGCGGGCAGGGCAATGACCGGTGTCAGTGCGGGTCCAGCCCTGCGATGAAAACAGTCTCGGCAGTGGGTGTCGCAAACGGTGTGCGGGATAAGGTCGAAGTTGACGGGCAGCAATCACACGCAGGCATTGTTGTTATCTCTGGTTTCGTGATGAAAATAAAACTACACGAAAACGCATGCATGTATCAATTTATGAAAATTATTTTCTCTGAGCGTCGTCGGATAGCGTATTGCGCTCGTATCCGGCTTTCATGCCGCAGGGCAGCCCTCGTCCGCTAACTGGCGCTGAACCGCTCCCGGTACGCCTGCGGCGTCACGGATACTGTCCGCAGAAAGCTCCGGCGCAAGGTTTCTTCGGTACCGAAGCCACAGCGGTCGGCGATCCGCTTGATCGGCAACGCACTGTCACCCAAGAGGCGTCGTGCGGCCTCCACCCGGAGTTGTTCGATCGCGCGAGCGGGTGTGTTGCCGGTGTGGGCTCGGTAGTGGCGCACGAAGCTGCGTTCGCTCATGCCCACCTTGGCGGCAAGGGTCGCCACCGAAAGGTCACTGGCCAGGTTGTCGAGGATCCAGGCGTGCAGATCGCCGAAGCGGCTGTCCTGGCTTCGCGTGGCGTGTTGCATGGACAGCGCCGTGCTGAACTGCGACTGCCCCCCGGGCCGTTTGAGGAACACCACCAAGTCCCTCGCCACTGCCAAAGCGACCGCGCGCCCCAGATCCGCTTCCACCAGCGCCAGGGCCAGGTCGATGCCTGCCGTGACCCCTGCGGAAGTCCACAGCGCCCCCTCGTTGATGAAGATGGGTTCGGGGTCGACCTGCAACGCGGGGTAACGTTGTGCCAATTCCGTGCAACTGTCCCAGTGCGTGACCACGCGGTGGCCGTCCAGCACGCCGGCTTCGGCCAGCAGAAACGCCCCCGTGCACACGGACGCTACGCGACGCGCGCTGAGCGCATGAGCCTTTACCCACGTGAGCAGGGCTTCATCCCGCAACGCCTGGTGCACGCCCCAGCCACCGGCGACGATCAAGGTGTCCGACGGCGTTGTCGGCAAGGGATGGGTCAGCAGCCCCAGGCCCGCCGAGGACACCACGCTGCCATCCTCTCGGCCGATCACCGCAGGGGAATAGGGTGCAGGCAACCCGTGCTCGGCCGCGTGGACGTTCGCCGACGCGAACACCTGCAACGGCCCGGTGACGTCGAGCAACTGCACATTGGGAAATGCCAGGATATGGACGGGGCGCGAGGTTGAAGTCATGGCCGCTCTCAAAACAAGTTGGCGTGAAGTGTGGGCTCGATGGCGTATGCGCCAAAGCCTACCGGGCTACAGTGGCTTCGTCCATTGACGCATTCACCTCGCAAAGGAGCGACGCTTATGACCCTGCACATCGGTTTGCTTGTCTTCCCCAAGGTCCAGCAACTCGACCTCACCGGGCCTTACGATGTTTTCGCCAGCATGCCGGGCGTGACCGTGCACCTGGTCTGGAAAACGCTGGATCCGGTGTCGTCGAGCACCGGTCTGGGCTTGCAACCGACCATCACGTTCAACGACTGCCCCGATCTGGATGTGATCTGTGTGCCCGGCGGTGTCGGTATCGATGCTCTGCTCGAGGACGCTGAAACCCTGGCCTTCATCAGGCAACAGGCGCACAACGCGCAATACGTGACGTCGGTTTGTACGGGGGCACTGGTACTGGGTGCCGCAGGGCTGTTGAAAGGCAAGCGCGCGACCACGCATTGGGCCTCGCACGGACTGCTGGCGTCATTCGGTGCGATTCCGGTCAAGGACCGGGTCGTGCGCGATGGCAACCTGATGACGGGGGGCGGTGTGACGGCGGGTATCGACTTTGCCCTGACGCTGATCGCTGAGCTGTTCGACCCGGAACAGGCGCAGGCGATTCAGTTGCAAATCGAATACGCCCCGGCACCGCCGTTCGACGCTGGACGCCCCGACACCGCCCCCGCACCGGTGCTGGAGATGGCCAGGACGCGGGCCGCGCCGGGTTTGCAGAAACGCCGGGAGTTCGTGGCCCGGGTGGTGGGCGGCACGCGCTAAGCGGCAGGCGAGGCCGGAATTTCGTACCAGCAGAGGAACAGGTCCAGCGCGGATTCAATCACCGCAGCCTGTTTCTCGGGCGTGAGCAGGGGTTCGTTGAGGGTGACCTGCGGCCAGAAAGCGAACGCCTTGAGCAAGGCGTGGATCTGCGACGCAGCGAAGCCCGGCTCGACGGCTTTCAGGCGGCCATCCTGCTGCGCGCCGCGCACCCAAACAGTGAAGGTTTCTTCCCGCTGATTGAGGCGGTTCACCCAGACCTGTGCCCGCTCCGGCGAATGAATGGTGGCACCGATGGCCACCCGCGCCAGGTCGATGAACGTGCTCTGGGCGAGTGTTTTCATTTTTGCGTCGAGCAATTCGCGCAATTGATCGCGTAGCGGAACACCCGGACGATAGGTCGCGTCCGGCTGCGCCTCGGCGCTGGCCCACAGGCGGTGGAGCATTTCCGAAAACAGCTCTTCCTTGCTCGGAAAATGGTTGTACACGGTGCGTTTCGAGACTTCCGCGCGAGCAGCGATGCGGTCCATGCTGGTGACCTCGAAACCGTTGTCGCGGAATTCGGCAATCGCTGCCTGAACGATGGATTCGCGTTTTCGGTCGGTGAGTCGCTGAGGGGCAGTCATGGCTTCGCTTCTAAAGTGGGTGCAGTCACGCGGGTGCTGGCTTGTCAGTCGTCAGCAGGAAAATTACACCGGGCAGTTTACTTCCCTTTGGGATTCGTGCAAGCTAGAAACTACACTGTGTAGTGTAAAAGGCTGTTACAACTTCTCGCTTACCTCGTCGCGTCTTTTGCAACATTCTGTGAAGCGCTCGCCGCTGCAGAAACCTCCACCCGTTTCATGGAGTCAGCACCTCATGGCCTCGATCGAAAAAAACCTCGATAACGCATCTTCGTTGCCGGTCCTTTCCCGGGAGGAGGGGCGGTACCGCAATCATAAGCCGATGCAGCGTGGGGGTCTGCTCAAGACACTGCGCATCTTCTGGAACGCCATGGTCAACAAGCCTCGCCACACGCGCCCCGTCGGTGAGATCCCTGTCCAGCCGCTGTCGCGACAGCAACTGCTGGCCGCACCGAACAACACGGTGTACCGCCTCGGGCATTCGACGGTCCTGCTGAAACTGCGTGACCAGTATTTCATCACCGATCCCGTGTTCGCCGAGCGCGCCTCGCCCGTTCAATGGGCCGGGCCTCAACGTTTCCACCAGCCGCCGATCAGCCTGGCCGATTTGCCGCCGCTCAAGGCTGTGATTCTCTCCCATAACCATTACGACCATCTGGATCACATGAGCATTCAGGTGCTCAAGGACAAAGCCGAGCATTTCATCGCGCCACTGGGCGTGGGCGATACCTTGATCGGATGGGGCGTGCCGGCGGCCAAGGTTCGCCAACTCAATTGGTGGGAGGCTACTGACATCCACGGCATTCGTTTCGTCGCCACGCCGGCGCAGCATTTTTCCGGGCGTAGCCTGCGCGACGGCAACCAGACCCTTTGGTGTTCATGGGTGATGATCGACGGCGCGCAGCGAATTTTCTTCAGCGGAGACACGGGCTATCACGCGGGCTTCAAATCGATCGGCGAGCAGTACGGCCCGTTCGACCTGACGCTGATGGAGACCGGCGCCTATAACGTGGAATGGCCTGACGTGCACATGCAGCCGGAAGAAACACTGCAAGCGCACATCGATGTCCGCGGCAAGTGGCTGCTTCCCATCCACAATGGCACCTTCGACCTGGCGATGCATGCGTGGCACGAACCGTTCGACCGCATCCTGGCGCTGGCCTGGGACCGGAACGTTTCCATCACCACCCCCGAAATGGGGCAGCCGTTCTACCTGCAGTACCCGAGCCGGGGCGAGGCGTGGTGGATGAAGGTTGAAAAGGTCGTCGACGCGCACACAACCCGCCGTCCCAAGCGACGCTGCAACCGTCAACCCGCGGCCAGCCGATGACCGCCTGACGCGGGATCAGGGCTTGTCCTGGTTCTGATCCTCGCGCGTATCGCCTTCATTTTCGTGTCCAGGGTGGCGCGGCTGTTCGCCTTGCTGATTGGCTCTTTTATGAGGTTCGCCGACTTTTCCGGCGTTTTCAGGCGTATGCCCCAGGTCTTCGCGATTTGATTCATCTGCCATTTCAGGTGCTCCATTGCCGGTCTATCGGCTCATTGACTCGTTGTGTGGATCAACATCAGCGCTTCTTCCTTGAACAGCGGTCGCTTCAGGCGCTCGGCCAGCATCGCCATTTCGCGTTCACGTTCGCAGCCGACGACCGCTGACACGCTGCCCTGTTTACAGATCAGCGCCAGGAAATCGAAAGCCTCCGGGTCGCCGAGGTAGACGATGTCGTCCCACGCGTCGGCGTGCCCCAGGTAATCCAGGCGCTTTTCAAAGTGGTAGGTCCAGAAATAGGGTACGTCGTGGTAATGCTGCTTGACGCCCAGCATATTGCTGGCCGCGATGCGCGCTTGCTGCTGTGCCAGCCGCCAGTGTTCGATACGTTTGGGCTGGCCAGCGAGAGGGAACGTCGCCACGTCACCTGCAGCCCATAGATCCTTGCCCACCTGCATGCTCGCGTCGACGCTCAGCGAGCCATCCTGTTCCCGCTGGATGCCGTCCACGAATTGGGTGGCTGGCGTCACCCCGATGCCGATCAGCGCCAGGTCAATCGGCAGCCGCTCGCCATTGCTCAACACGGCCAGGTCGAGGCGGTCAGGGGCCTGGCCTTCGAAGCGGCTCACCTCCACATGGGTGCGGAACAAGACGCCGTGCTGCTCGTGCAAGGCCCGGAGGGCTTTACCGATCCGCTCTCCCCAAAGCTTCACGAACGGAACCTCATGGCGTGCCAGCACCGTCACGTCGACACCGTGCTTGCGCAGCGCCGAAGCGGCCTCCAGGCCAATGAAGCTGTCGCCCACGATCAGCGCGTGACTGCCTGGTTGGGCGGCGGCGAGGATTTTATCGGCGTCATCGCGACAACGGAGGGTCAGTACTTGCGGCAGGTCGGCACCGATCAAAGGGAGCGCTCGAGGCTCGGCACCGGTGGTGATCAGTGCCGAGTCGTAGTCGATGCGCCGACCGTCGGTCAGGGTCAGGCGTTTGTTGATCCCGTCCAGCTTCATGACCTCGCCCTCGATGCGTTCGATACGGTGTGCCGAGTAAAAGGCCTCCTCGCGCAACGGCGGCGTTTCGTCGGGGCGCATGTCCGCGGCGATCACGAATTTGCTCAGGGCGGTCCGGTCATACCCTGGTGCGCTTTCCCGGTCGATCAGTTGCAGCCGTCCATTGAAACCCATCTCGCGGAGCGCGCAAGCAGCGGCGGTTCCCGCAGCCCCGGCCCCGATGATCACGAAGCAGCGCTCATCCTCGGGCAGGGTCCTCGGCGTCACGTCGAACGCCTGGTCATCGACGTGGATCTGACCGTCGATCACCTCGGTGCGGTAGCGGGTTAAGGCGTCCAGCGCGGGCGGCTCGCACAAATGCCCATCGGAAACCGCAAACTCTGCCTTATGCCAGGGACAAATCAGATGACCATTGCACACCGCGCCGTCGGCCAATGGCGCCCCGGCATGGGGGCATTGGGCCTGGTAGGCCCGAACGTCCTGGCCATGACGTACCAATACCACTTTTTTTTCACCCGCCTCGACCTCCATCCCGCGATCCGCTGGGAGGTCGGCCAGGCGGGCCACTCGATGCATGGGCATGCGCTTATTCTCCCGAGGTTTATGCTGGGAGTCGGATCCCGGTGAAGAGGTTCAGCCCATCTGCCGAGCGTCATACGATGCGCCTTGCGCCCAAGGGCTTACAACGGGACAGGGGTTGCCGAGTTCAGCCCGTCACCGGACCAGCCCCAGCCGTTCATGCCACTGGGCGATGGATTCTTCCGGATAGTGGTCGAAGCGCTGGTCTTTAGGCCCTGCTTGGACTTCCACCCAGGAGGCCTTCGAATCCAACAGCAGATGGGTGTGTTCCGGCGGCGTGGGCAGCGGCGTGTCGATGGCCGAGGCGAAAGGGTGGATCAAGTCCGGCCATTCCGGGCTGAACAGCCAGAGGCCGCTGCCGCAGCGTTTGCAGAAGTGCCGTTGCGCACTGCTGGTATGAACCTCGTTGTGTTCACTGTCGCGCATTTTTGCGTGGTAGATCGCAATGTTGTCCTTGCCCTTGATGGTCAGACTGTTGGCGTCGCCGCCGAGGTTGATCGCATAGCCCCCACCGCCTTGCGTCTTGCGACAGATCGAGCAATAGCAGCGTTGATAGGGGTAGGGGTGGGCGCAGGTCAGGCTGAACGCCACGGCGCCACAATGACACGAACCTTCCAGATGCATGGGTGACCTCCCGTTTGGAAGCTAGGGGCTTTCAGGTCTAGACCGTTTTGATGCGCAGGGTTCGATGTTTTGTCGAACGGTCGTTCGATCCTTCGACAGGTGCTGCTAAAAGGATTCATCTCATTCGCTTGCCTGCACCTGTCGTTGGCTAGCATGATGCGACCCGACCAATAATTCCTGGCGGGCCGTACCTGCCGAGCAGAAAGGTGACAAGCAATGGATGACGTGAATCGCGGTTTCAGCAGTTGGTTGCGCTCCCCCGGGCACCAGGCCTGGCTGGCGCAGGAGGGCCACCGGTTGTTGGGCTTCGCCAGAGCTGCGAAGACGGCACAAGGCTTCGGCAACCTGGACGACCAAGGACGGCTGCCTGCCGATGCGATCGCCGAAACCATGAACACCGCGCGCATGACCCACAGCTTCGCCCTGGCCCATATCGATGGCATTCCAGGGTGCGCCGAGTGGGTGGACCATGGCGTGGCCGCGCTCGCCGGCCCCTTGCGCGATGCCGAGCAGGGCGGCTGGTTCGCCAAACCCTTGAACGAGGGGGGGGAGACCGGCAAAGCCGCTTACCTGCATGCTTTCGTCGCTTTGGCCGCGTCCTCTGCCGTCGTGGCCCAGCGGCCCGGTGCCCAGGCGTTGCTGGAGCAAGCGATTCAGGTCATCACCACGCATTTCTGGAGCGAAGAGGAGGGCGCGATGCGCGAGTCCTTCGCCCGCGACTGGCGCGATGAAGAGGCTTACCGGGGCGCGAACAGCAACATGCACAGCACCGAAGCCTTTCTGGCGCTGGCGGACGTCACCGGGGATGCCCGCTGGCTGGACCGAGCATTACGGATCGTGGAGCGCGTGATTCACCAGCATGCGGCCGGCAATGATCATCAGGTGATCGAGCATTTCACCCAGCAGTGGCAACCGGTTGCGGAATACAACGTGGACAAGCCGGACGATGGCTTCCGCCCCTACGGCACCACGCCCGGCCATGCTTTCGAATGGGCGCGGCTGGTGCTGCATCTCGAAGCCGCCCGACAGAAGGCCGGGCTGGACGCGCCGTCATGGCTGCTGGAAGACGCGCGTCGGTTGTTCGAGAACGCCTGCCGCTATGGCTGGAACGTGGACGGTGCGCCCGGCATCGTCTACACCCTCGACTGGCAGAATCGCCCAGTGGTGCGCCATCGTCTGCACTGGACCCATGCCGAAGCCGCCGCAGCGGCGGCCGCGCTGTTGCAGCGCACCGGCGAGCCGGCCTATGAAACCTGGTACCGCACCTTCTGGGACTTCATCGACACCCGGTTCATCGACCGTGTGGACGGCAGTTGGCGACATGAACTGAACCCGCAGAATGAGCCGAGCGCTGACATCTGGCCAGGCAAGCCAGACCTTTACCATGCGTATCAGGCCACGCTGCTGCCGGTCTTGCCCCTGGCGAAAAGTCTGGCGACCGCGCTGGCGCGGGTGGATTGAACGGGACCGCAGGAAAGGTCAGCGTCGCCGAAGCCCTGGCCCTCAGGCCAAGCGCTGCGACACGCGAATCACCTGGCGGGCGATGTAAGCGCCCGTGACGATCACTCCGAACAGCCGCAAGGTCTGCATGGCCAGGACGAAGCCGACGTCCGAATGGGTGTCGATGGCGATGATCGCCATCGCATCCAGGCCACCCGGGCTCGTGGCCAGGTACACCGAGAGAAAATCCTTGCCCATCATCTCGGCGATGACCCACGCAGAGAGCGCACAGAGCACGATCAGGATCATCGCGCTGCAGATCATCGCGGGCAGACGACGCCAGACGTACTGGATGGTTGCGCGGTCAAAGCGCAAGCCGATGTAACTGCCGATTGCCCCGTAGGCAATCGCCAGCAGCCAAGTGGGCATGACGATCTGGAAAACGCCGCTCAACTGCAAGGCCCCACCCAGTAACAAGGGCACCAACAGCGCCCCGGCTGGAACGCGGCTGCCCAACGCAACGCCGACCACGATCACCAGCAGGCTCAACCCGAGGTTCAGCAAGTCGACGCCGTGCAGCCAGGCGTCGGTACTGTGGGCCGCCGTGCCTCCTGCATCGGCGCCAATCAGGCGGCTGACCAGTGCACCCACCATCACCACACACACCACTCGCACGTACTGCATCGTCGCCACGACCCGGGAGTCTGCGCCGTAGTCCTCGGACATCGCGACCATCGCCGACGCCGCCCCCGGCGATGTGCCCCAGGCGGCCGTGCTGCTTTGAATGCCGCCCCAGCGCGCCAGGCCAATGCCCACCCCTGCACTCAGCGCGACCGTCAGCAAGGTGGCGAATACCATCACATGCCAGGACTGCATGGCCGTGAGCAGCACGCTCATGGTCATCGAGTGGGCCACCAGCACACCGACCGCGCCTTGCCCGAGGCGGAAAACGTGTTTGTTCAGGCGGATCGACGCGCCCGCCACGCCAAAACCGATCGCCACCAGCATTGGCCCCAGAAACAGGGCGGCGGGCACCTGGAAGAATTTGAACAGTTGGCCAGCGCCGCCGGCGAGGACGATCAGCAGGCACCATTGCACCTGCGGGGATAGCGCATCGAGGGAAAATGAAGAGGAGCGCGACAACGAGGATCTCCAGAGCATGGGCTGCTTCCTGAGGGAGGGGTGTCCGATGCCCGGAATTATCGACAGTGCAATCAATCAAGTCTATTTTCTAATAATCATGAATTGATAACTTTGGTTGATATATGGACCTGCGTGACCTGACCTATTTTGAAACCATCGCTGAACTGGGGCATCTGGGCCGGGCCGCGGAAAAACTCAATCGCAGCCAGCCTGCGCTGACCAAAAGCATTCAGCGCCTTGAAGAGTCGTTCGGCACCAAGCTGTTCCAGCGTGACGGGCGACGGATCAAACTGACCCCCGTGGGCGAGTTGCTGCAGGCGCGGGGTAAGGTGTTGCAGCAAAGCATCGCCCAGACCCAGCGAGAGGTGAGGGATTTCGCCAGCGGCGCGGTCGGGGAGATTCGCCTGGGCTGTGCCTCGACCATGGCCGAGTACCTGCTGCCCGAACTGACCGATGCGCTGCTCAAGCGCTCGCCGGACATCACCCTGAAACTGGTGATCGGTCAGGACGACATGCTCCGGGAACAGCTGCGCTCCGGGCATCTGGACATGATCATTTGCGCCCAGCGCAGCGTCGAGGACGAATTCGCCGCGTACCCGATCCTGACCGACGAGGCCGTGGTGATCGCCAGTCGCAATCACCCCATCTTCAAGGCGCCATTCGAGATGAGCGACCTGTGCAAGTACCGCTGGGTATTGCCACCCCCCGGCGTTTCTTCGCGCATTCTGGTTGACGAGGCCTTCGCCCGTCATAACCTTCCCCTGCCTGTGGTGCAGATCGAAGCCAATTCCATTTCGCTGCTGCCTCGTCTCATCGCGCAGACCAGCCTACTGAGTTTCATCGCCCGGGAAACTCTGGAGTATGGCAAGAACATGCAATACCTGCGGGAAGTGCCGCTCGACAGCACCACCATGACCCGGACCATCTGCGTCATTCTTCGCCGGGAGGGTTACCTTTCACCCGCCGCCCACGCCATGGTGCAGATGCTGCGTGAGAACGGCAGCGCGTTTTTCAACTGGGTGTGATGGCACCGGATTCTGGGGTAGCCTTGAAACGTTCTGAATCGTCTGGAGACACCGACTATGCATGCACAGCCTTACCCGAGCACCGCGTCCCGTTATTTGATGAGTGAGGTCGATCAACACTTCGGCGGCGACCAGTCGCCCCTCAATGATTCGGACGCCGACGAAGAGACCGATCCAGGCGAACTGGACCTGGCTGATCTGGGGCTCGACGAGTTCGCCGATGGGGACAAGCTGGATATCGGCTCGGCGACATTGGGGTAGGCGCTGTGAGCTCAGGAGCCCGATCCCGTGTGGCGCTGCGCCGCTCGTCGCACTCCTTCATTCGGGCGGCCTTGAAGCCTTGGCGCCGTGCTTGCCCGGGTCAGCTTTGCTAAATTCCCCTCCTGACACCTCGCGCCTCTGCGAGGTGCCTGATCCCAGTGTTGAATCCGGAACCTTTCATGCCAAAGAAAACAGGCAGGTCGGCCGACCCTGCGTCGCCGCCCGAGCCGAAAAAGTCGGCCAGTCTGACGCTGATCGATGTCGCCCAAGTGGCGGGTGTGTCGCCCATGACCGTGTCCAGGGCGCTGAGTCGTCCGGATCTGGTCAGTGAGCAGACCCGAGAAAAAGTCATGACGGCGGTGCGCAAGACCGGGTATGTGCCCAACATGCTGGCCGGGAGCCTGGCGAGCAACAAGAGCCGCCTGGTCGCGATCTTCCTGCCCACCATTGCCAACTCCATTTTCGCCGACACGGTGCAGGCGCTCATGGACCGGTTGACTCAAGCCGGCTACCAGACCCTGCTGGGGCTGACCGGTTATGACGCCGAACAGGAAGAAAAGCTTTTGGAAGCTGTGCTGGGACGTCGACCTGACGGCATCGTGCTGACCGGTACGTTGCACACGGAGTCGAGCCGCACGCGTTTGGCTCAGGCCGGGATTCCGGTGGTCGAGGCTTGGGACTTGAGCGAGGATCCCATCGACATGCTGGTGGGCTTCTCTCACGAAAAGGTCGGTGAGGCCACGGCCCGGCACTTGCTGAGCAAGGGCTACAGGCGTTTTTCCATCGTGTCCATTGGCGACCCGCGGGGCCTGCGTCGCTGCAACAGCCTGATCGCCGAGTTGAGGCAACACGGCATCGACACGGTGCCGATGCAAGTCCTGGCGCCGCCCGCGACGTTGCAGGTGGGGCGCGAAGGCTTGGCCGGGTTGCTCGACCGGGGTGTTGCCACCGACGTGGTGGTGTGCAGCTCCGACACGGTCGCGCAGGGCGTGCTGGCGGAAGCGGCAAGCCGTGGCTTGCGGGTGCCCGAGGACCTGGCAGTGATGGGCTTCGGCGACCTGAGCAGCGCGGCGCAGGTCCATCCGGCGTTGTCGACGGTGAAGGTTGATGGCAACCGGATCGGTCTGCAGGTAGCGCAAGCCCTGCTGGATCGGTTCAACGCACCTAACGACAGCGCCCGTCCGGTTCGCGTCGACACCGGTTTCACCCTGATCGATCGCGCCAGTACCTGATCTCACCCTCCGGTCAGAGGGATAAACCGACGCGCGACGGGTTGAATGATTGCGCAATCAGTGTAGTATTTCCTCCGAGGCGACTGTCGCGGCTGGGCAGGGCCTTTTTTGTTATGCCTGTATGATTGCGCAATCATTTTATTGGCTGCGCGGTCTCGGGCGGAACCGCTGCACAGGCCCCGCTTCATCACAATAAGGAAAATAACAGTGATCCCGACACCGCACGTCCAGGCGAAGACCAACGTTCGCTACCTGATACTCGCGATGATCTTCATCGTGACCGTTTTCAACTACGTCGACCGCGCGACGCTCTCGATCGCGGCACCGGCGATGCGCACCGATCTGGGTTTCGATGCCATCACCATGGGCATTGCCTTCTCAGCCTTCGGTTGGGCTTACACCGGCATGCAGATTCCCGGCGGCATCGTGCTCGACCGTTTCGGTTCGCGGCTGGTGCTGGGCATGAGTTTGATCATCTGGTCGGCCCTGACTTACCTGCAAGGCTACGTAGACATGTTCAGCTCGGCATTCGTCGCGCTGTTCGTGCTGCGTTTTTTAATGGGGGTCGCCGAATCCCCTGCGTTTCCCGCCAACAACCGCCTTACGGTGATGTGGTTTCCCCGTCATGAGCGTGGCCTGGCGACAGCGATTTTTCAGTCCGCCCAATATTTTGCCCTGGCCGCGTTCACCCCGCTGATGGTGCTGTTACTCAACAGCTTCGGCTGGCAGCACGTGTTTTTCTGGACCGGGGGCGCGGGCATCCTGATCGGCTTGCTGTGGTTCAAGCTGGTCCACGAGCCGCGCAAGGACACGCGCGCCAATCAAGCAGAAATCGATTACATCGAAGCCGGTGGCGGCCTGCCGAACATTGGCGATGTGAAGACTCCGTTCAGTTGGAAACGCGCGAAAGCCATCGGCGCAAACCGCATGATGCTCGGGGTTTATCTGGGGCAGTTCTGCCTGACGTCCATCACCTGGTTTTTCCTCACCTGGTTTCCTACCTACCTGATCGAGGCCAAGGGCATGACGATGCTCAAGGTGGGTTTGGTCGCGGCCATTCCGCCGATCGCCGGCTGCCTGGGGGGCATGATCGGCGGTGTCTGGTCCGACTGGATGTTGAAGAAAGGCTACAGCCTCACGGCCGCTCGCAAGACCCCGATCATCTGTGGCTTGTTACTGTCCAGCACCATTGTCGTCGCCAACTACACCCAGTCCATCCCTTTGGTCATCGGCGTCATGTCGCTGGCGTTCTTCGCCAAAGGCATCGGCAATCTCGGTTGGTGCATCGTGGGCGATGTCTCGCCGAAGCGGGCGATGGGCATCAGCGGGGCGATGTTCAATTTCTGCGGCAACATCGCCAGCATCGTCACCCCGATTGCCATCGGCCTGTTGGTCAACCAATTGGGGTCCTTCGATTCGGCGTTGATGTACGTGGCTGCCATGGGCCTGCTCGGCGCCTTTGCCTACCTGGTCATCGTCGGCCCGCTGAAGCGCCTCGAACTCGGCGAGCTGGATGACGTGCCGGCGACGGACCCCGCTGCCGGGACAGCCAATCCCGAGCTGAAGGGCCAGCGCGTCTGATCGAACGAACACCTCTTTCAAAAGGAAAAAAACATGTCTAATCAAGCAGTTATCCGATCCGCGGACGACGATCGCATTGCCTGGGTCAAGGTGTCTTCGGTGTTCCTGCCATTGGCCAACCCGATCAGCGATGCCAAGGTGCTGACCGGTCGGCAGAAGCCAATGACCGAAATCGCGATTCTGGTGGCCGAGATCGAAACCACCGACGGCCATCGTGGCCTGGGTTTCAGCTACTCGAAGCGGGCCGGAGGGCCGGGCCAATTCGCCCATGCCAAGGAAATCGCCCCCGCGTTGATCGGCGAGAACCCCAGTGACATCGCGAAACTGTGGACCAAGCTGTGTTGGGCCGGGGCGTCCGTGGGGCGCAGTGGCTTGTCCACTCAGGCCATTGGCGCATTTGATGTTGCACTGTGGGACCTCAAGGCCAAACGTGCCCATCTGTCGCTGGCCCGTCTGCTGGGTGCTCACCGAGATTCGGTGCGCTGCTACAACACCTCCGGCGGTTTCCTTCATACGCCTCTCGAGCAGCTGTTGCACAACACCGACATGTCGCGAGAGCAGGGCATCGGTGGCATCAAACTCAAGGTCGGCCAGCCGGATTGCGCCATCGACCTGCATCGGGTAGCCACGGTGCGCAAGCACCTGGGCGATGATTTCCCGCTGATGGTCGATGCCAACCAGCAATGGGACCGCCCCACCGCGCAACGCATGTGCCGTCGATTCGAAGCGTTCAACCTGATCTGGATCGAAGAACCGCTGGATTGCTACGACGCCGAAGGGCACGCGGCGCTGGCGCAGCAGTTCGACACCCCGATCGCCACCGGGGAAATGCTCACCAGCGTGGCCGAGCATGCCGAGTTCATCAAATTGCGCGGCGCGGATTTCCTCATGCCGGATGCCCCACGGGTCGGTGGTATCACCCCATATCTGAAAGTGGCCGCCATGGCCGAGCAGGCGGGATTGATGCTTGCGCCGCATTTCGCCATGGAATTGCACGTTCATTTGGCGGCGGCGTTTCCCACCGAGCCGTGGGTCGAGCATTTCGAATGGCTGGAGCCCTTGTTCAACGAACGGCTTGAAACCCGTGACGGCCGCATGCTTGTACCGACTCGCCCAGGGCTTGGCCTTTCGCTGAGCGAACAGACCCGCGCCTGGACCGTTCAAACCGCGCAGGTCGGTTCGCGGGCGTGATTCGCCATTCTGGCCTCAGGGTTGTGTGACGGGTGACCGCGCGAGGGGTGGCGCAGCCAGCAGGGAATTGGAGAGCAGGGCAGGCGAACCGCGCCCGGGTTCGCCGCTCGCCGTGCCGTTTCGATTACACCCGTTGCGCGGGCGTCGTCGCTGCGCTGCGCCATTGTCTGGGGCTGGTACCGAACCAGCGTTTGAACGCGCGGGAAAAGGCGCTGGTTTCGGAGTAGCCGAGCAGCGAAGCCAATTGGGTCACGCTGAGGTGTTGCTGCTTGAGGTGGGCCAGGGCCGTCTCCCGACGGATCTGGTCGACCAATTGGCTGAAACTCAGCCCCAAATCCCGCAGTTTTCGCTGCAGCGTCCATTCGGACAAGCCCAGATCGTGCGCCACGGCCTCCAGCGCCGGTTCGCCCAAGTGCAAGTTGGCAAGGATAGTCTGACGGGCGCGGTCGAGCATGTTGGCTTCCGAGCCGCTGTCGCCCAGTTGCCGGATGGCGTCCTTGATCAGCATGAGCAAAATCGGGTCGTTGCCTGGCATGACGTGACCGGTCACGTCGCGCTTGGGAATGAGCAACGAATTGCAGCCTTGTGCAAACTGCACATCCGCGTGGAAGGCGTCGCGGTGCTCGTGCCAATCCTGGGGTCGGGCATGTTCGAAGGCGACCTGCCGCGGTGCCCACTGCGGCCCCAGCACATGGCGCACCAAGTTCATGGCCATGCCCATGGTCAGTTCGGCATCCTGGCGACGCTCGTGGATCGCGCCGTGACGGACCTGATAATCAAAGCGGTAACACTCACCTTGGTCCACCAGTTCGATCAACGTGCTGTGCTGGTGGAAAGGAAAGGCCTCGGCAAAATTGATCAGCGCATCTTCCAGGGTGGGAGAGCACAGGCCGATGTAGCCGAGCAGCCCCAGCGCCTTGGGCTGGAACTGCTGGCCGTAACGCAGGCCGAAGTTGTCGCACCCGGTCTGCCGCGCAGCCTCTTCCAGGACTTTGCAATAGTTGGTTAGAGGCAGGCTGAGGGTCGGATGCAGCAGGTGTTCGGGGTCAATGCCAGAACGCCCGAACACCCGATCCAGATCGCCGCCGTGCTGCACGATGAACCCATCCAACCCATTGGCGGCCGCCGACAACACACCGCGATTATTGGCGGCGGAGGGAGATGACACGGCAGTGGGAAGGAGGTGCTGGAACATCGAATTGAACAGTCTTCAGAGTGCGTATGAATTTCGTTCAAGCAAATGTCATACCTTGTTACGTGTGACCGCCGCTTCGTAGGAGCGCGCTTGCCCGTGAGGGGATTGTGTCAGGCGCCTTGTTTGTCTGGGCAAGTATGCAATCGCGGGCAAGCGCACTCCCACAGATGATCGCATCCACTCTGGCATTGCTACCCAATCACTCACCGTGTTGGGTAGACAGGTGCCACTCACGCCCGTCAAACATGACCCGCAATAAAGCACCGCACCCAATCGTGCGCTGCCATGGCGCAACCCGGAAAAATACCCGCAAAACTTGACCGCGCACGACAACTCGCGTTCTTTGAGGTCAAGCCTTGGCCGTAACGCTGTGGCTATTCTCGTTGTCAGGCAATTACCATCGCTCGGCTACCGGGGTGCACACTCATGACTGCGTCAACTTTGAAACCTACATTGGGAACCCTGCATTTGTGGGGGCTGGCCGTGGGCCTGGTGATTTCAGGCGAGTACTTCGGCTGGAGTTACGGCTGGGGCACGGCCGGGACGCTCGGTTTTCTCGTGACCACCCTGATGGTCGCGGTGATGTACACCTGTTTCATCTTCAGCTTCACCGAGCTGACCACCGCCATCCCCAATGCGGGTGGCCCGTTCGCCTACAGCCTTCGGGCCTTCGGCGCGACCGGCGGGATGATCGCGGGGCTGGCCACGCTGATCGAATTCGTCTTTGCGCCACCGGCCATTGCGATGGCCATCGGCGCGTACCTGAACGTGCAGTACCCCTCGCTGGACCCGAAAGTCGCGGCCATCGGTGCCTACCTGGTGTTCATGACCCTGAACATCCTGGGCGTCAGCATCGCCGCGACCTTCGAGCTGGTGGTCACTGTCCTGGCCGTCGCCGAGTTGCTGGTGTTCATGGGGGTCGTCGCCCCAGGCTTCAGCTTCAGTAACTTCGTGCTGGGCGGCTGGGCCGGCTCCGACACGTTCAGCCTGCCGGCGATCAGCGGGATCTTCGCGGCGATTCCGTTTGCCATCTGGTTCTTTCTCGCCATCGAAGGCGCGGCCATGGCGGCCGAAGAAGCCAAGGACCCGAAACGCACCATTCCGCGTGCCTACGTGGCAGGGATTCTGACGCTGGTGGTGCTGGCCATTGGCGTGATGATCTTCGCCGGTGGTGTGGGCGACTGGCGCGCCCTTTCCAACATCAACGACCCCTTGCCACAGGCCATGAAAGCCGTGGTTGGCAACAACTCCAACTGGATGCACATGCTGGTGTGGATCGGTCTGTTCGGGCTGGTGGCCAGCTTCCACGGCATCATTCTGGGCTATTCCCGTCAGTTCTTCGCCCTGGCTCGCGCAGGCTTCCTGCCGCCAAGCCTGGCCAAGCTGTCGCGCTTCCAGACCCCGCACCGCGCCATCATCGCCGGTGGCGTGATCGGCATCGCTGCCATCCTCAGTGACGGTGTGGTCAACCTGCAAGGCATGACCCTGACCGCCGCCATGATCACCATGTCGGTGTTTGGGGCTATCGTGATGTACATCATCAGTATGCTGAGCCTGTTCAAGTTGCGCCGCAGCGAGCCGAACCTGGAACGCAGCTTCCGCGCCCCGGGTTACCCGATCGTCCCCGGCATCGCACTGATGTTGGCGGTGGTCTGCCTGGTGGCGATGGTCTGGTTCAATCTGGTGATCTGCGGCATCTTTATCTGCCTGATGGCGCTGGGCGCGCTGTTCTGCAAAGTGGTGCGCGGCCGCGGTCCGGTTGTTGCAGTCGCAGGCTAGGATTCAGGAACGACGAAGAGGAAAGGGCGATGAGTTACTCCCACAGCATCGGTGGCATGGTCTGGCGCTTCGACAGCCTGCGGGAACTCATGGCCAAGGCCAGTCCTGCACGTTCCGGCGACTTTCTCGCGGAGGTCGCGGCGGCCAGCGATGCAGAACGCGCGGCCGCGCAGATGGCCCTGGCCGACGTGCCACTCAAGCGCTTTCTCGATGAGGCGTTGATCCCCTATGAGCAGGACGAAGTCACGCGTTTGATCCTGGACAGCCATGATCGGGCGGCCTTCGCTGCGGTGAGTCATCTGACCGTCGGCGGCTTCCGTGATTGGCTGTTGGGCGACGAGGCGACCGAAGCCAGCCTCAAGGCGCTGGCGCCGGGGCTCACGCCAGAAATGGCGGCCGCGGTGTCGAAAATCATGCGCGTGCAGGACTTGGTGCTGGTGTCGCAGAAAATCCGCGTCGTCACCCGCTTTCGCAACACCGTCGGCTTGAGGGGGCGGATGTCCACCCGCCTGCAGCCCAATCACCCGACCGACGATCCCGCCGGCATTGCCGCCAGCGTCCTCGACGGTCTGCTTTACGGTAACGGCGATGCCATGATCGGTATCAACCCGGCCACTGACAGCCTGAGCGCCATCAGCGAATTGTTGAAGATGCTCGACGGCGTCATCCGTCACTACGAGATCCCGACCCAGTCCTGCGTGCTGACCCATGTGACTTCTTCGGTCGCGGCAGTCGAAAAGGGCGTGCCGTTGGACCTGGTGTTTCAGTCCATTGCAGGCACCGAAGCGGCCAACAGCAGTTTCGGCATCAGCCTCGACATCCTGCGCGAGGGTTACGAGGCGGGCCTGAGCCTCAAGCGCGGGACCCTCGGCAACAACCTGATGTATTTCGAAACCGGGCAGGGCAGCGCGCTGTCGGCCAACGCCAATCATGGGGTCGACCAGCAGACCTGCGAGGCTCGCGCCTATGCGGTGGCTCGTCACTTCAACCCGTTTCTGGTCAACACCGTGGTCGGCTTCATCGGTCCGGAATACCTGTACAACGGCAAGCAGATCATCCGCGCCGGGCTGGAAGATCACTTCTGCGGCAAGCTGCTCGGTGTGCCCATGGGCTGCGATATCTGCTACACCAATCATGCCGAAGCGGATCAGGACGACATGGACATGCTGTTGACGCTGCTGGGGGTCGCAGGCATCAACTTCATCATGGGCATTCCGGGCTCTGATGATGTGATGCTCAATTACCAGACCACTTCGTTCCATGACGCCCTGTATGCACGCAAGACCCTCGGCCTGCGCCCCGCCCCTGAGTTCGAGGCGTGGCTGACGCGCATGGACATCCTGCGTCAGGATGAGGGAAGCGTGCGGCTGGGGCAGGGCGTGCCGCCCTTGTTTCGCCAGGCATTGGCACGATTGAATTAGCCGTAGACAGACAAGAGACTGGCCATGCGTGATGACTCGAAGAACTCACCGGCCCAGGCCGATGCCTGGCGTCAACTGCGCTCGCTGACGTCGGCGCGCATCGCGCTGGGCCATGCCGGCACCAGCTTGCCGACTTCCGCGCAGTTGGATTTCCAGTTCGCTCATGCGCAGGCCCGTGACGCCGTGCACCTGCCGTTCGACGCGGCGGCGTTGAGCGAGCAGTTGCAGGCACGTCAACGGGAAACCCTGACCGTTCGAAGCTCTGCCGCGGATCGTCATATC
Organism: Pseudomonas sp. GD03842; assembly: GCF_029841165.1. NCBI lineage: Bacteria > Pseudomonadati > Pseudomonadota > Gammaproteobacteria > Pseudomonadales > Pseudomonadaceae > Pseudomonas > Pseudomonas sp. GD03842. Next base: position 370,649 of record NZ_JAOCEA010000002.1, read on the forward strand.
TACCTGCAGCGGCCCGATCTCGGACGGCGACTGTCGGCCGATTCCGTTGACCACCTGCGCGAATACGCGTCCGCGCATGCCGAGGGCTTCGATCTGGCCGTGGTGGTGGCGGACGGCTTGTCTTCTCTGGCCGTCACGCGACACAGCCCTGCCATGCTGGAGCGAATCGACGAGATGGCCCGCGTCGAAGGCTGGCGGGTGTCGCCGGTGGTGTTGGTGGAGCAGGGCCGCGTCGCCGTGGCCGATGAAGTGGCTGAACTGCTCAAGGCGCGGATGGTGGTGATTCTGATCGGCGAACGCCCCGGCTTGAGTTCACCGGACAGCCTGGGTCTGTACTTCACCTACGCGCCGCGTGTCGGCTTGAACGATGCGGCACGTAATTGCATTTCCAACGTGCGCCTGGAGGGCATGAGCTACGCCATGGCGGCGCACAAGTTGCTCTACCTGATGCGTGAAGCCTGCCGCCGGCAATTGTCCGGTGTGAACCTCAAGGACGAAGCCCATGTGCCCGTATTGGAGGCAGGCGAAGACACCCGGCCCGGCAACTTCCTGATGGGCGAATAGGCGCCGCCTCACCGCTCAGGTCGAGGAGCGCCGGCCTGAATGCGGTTCAGGTCACCGTTGCAGCACCCGTATCCGCGACAGCAACTCATCCCGATCCACGTAGCACCCCTGAAAATGCCGCGCGCCGCTGGCCGGGTCGAAGGCGTCGCGGGCATGAAGAATCCGGCGATTGTCGAAACACCACAACTGTCCCGCTTCCAATCGCTGGCGAAACTGGAAGCGGGTCTCCCGGGTCATTTCGATGAAACGGCGATAAGCGCGGTAAAAGGGCAGCATCACGTCAGGCTCGGTGTTGAACGGGCCCCGCAGAAAATTCGCCAGGCGTATTTCGGTGACCTCGTCCCAGGCATCGCGGGCGATGACCGGCGCTTCACAGCGGTAATCGCTGCGTCGATCCTTGTTGCGGAATTCCACGGGAACCTCACACAACAGCCGATAGGCCTGCGGCGCCTCCTGGCGCAAAGCCTCTGCCACGGCGAATCCATCCACGAACAGGCTGTCACCCCCGCTGGCGTCGTTGATCAGGCAGTGCAGGAACTGCAAGCCGGGTTGCAATTCCCGGGTCGGCAGATCGGTGTGCAGCGGCAGGTTGAAGGCGGTGTAGGCATTGCTGTCCGCATCCGCCTTGGACTGCACGTTGAACAGCACACCGAAGTTGCTTTCGCGAATGAATGCGATTTTGCGGGCCAGATGGCTGAGCGAGCCAGGCTCGGTGGGCACGCCGCGGACCTGCGTGAGCCCGGCATCCCGCAGCGCCAGCAGCCAGTCGAGCAACGCCTGCTCGTCCTCCATTACCGCCTGGTATTCGAACAGCGGCAGTTCGAAACCGGCCGTCCAGCGCTGCTGGCGTGGGCGTGCGGCCCGTCGTTCTGCCCGGGATGCCGCGTCATACGCATGGGCGCGCAGCCAGCCAGGGTCAAAGCGACTTTCGTGACCGTCTTGCCAGACGACCCGCAAGGCGCCTTGTTCATCGACGTCCGTATGCTGGGCCGTGAGATCGATGGGCACGTCGGCCACTTCGAACACTTGCTCTCGGGTGACGCTGTAAACACAGGCCGAGCAAGGACAATTGTCCCGCAGCCAAAGGTAGTGGAAAGGGCTGCGGCGTTGGTCGCCCCAGGTCACTTCGATCCCCTCAGGCTGCAGCCGTGCCTGGAGCAATGGGCTGATCAGCGGGTAGGTGCTGTAGTCGGCAATGGCGTTCACGGGCAATGCTCCGTAAGGTTGACAAGTTTAAAGCGAGGTGGATCGTTGAAGGCAGGGCTGTGTGGGGGCAAGGATGACGCGTACGGCACAGACGGTGCCGAACAGAATCATCGCCAGCCCCAGGGCCTCGGTCATGCTCGGCAGCCGCCCCTCGAACGCCAGGCCCAGCACACTGGCGAAGAACGACTCCAGGGCGATCAGTTGACCGGACAGCACCATGGGCAGACGTCGCGAGGCGAGGTTCCAGGCCCAGGCGCCGATCACCGACGACAGCAGCGCAATCAGCAGGGCCCAGCCGTACAGGTGCAGCGCGGCGGGCGTCGCCAGGCCTTGCGATGGCAGGCGCAATAGGTCGGCGGCCCAGGCCAGTGGGGTGAGGATGAGGGCGCAAAGGCCGGCACCGATCAGCATCAGGCAGGTCCAGGCGCCGGTCGCGTCGACGTGCAGAGGTTCCATGGCGGTTTGGTTGACGACGCTGAACGACAGCCACAGCAACACGGCGCCCACGGCAAACGCTACACCCATGCTCAGCGATGTGCCTCCCGCCGGTGCTTGCAGCACGTGCAGATTGACCAGCATCAGGCCAACACACAGGGCGCCGATCGGCAGGGCCAACTGGCCCCAACGCAACGCAGGCCGCCGAACGTTGCCGAGCAAGGCTTGCAGCACCGGCACTGCACCGATGAAGGCGGCGATCAGGAGCGGCCCACCGTGGATCACCCCTCCCGCGATGCAACTGCTGTACGCCAGATACCCCATCACCCCCAGCCCCATGCCGGTCAACCATTGGCGAGCATGCAGATGGCGCAATTGGGCGCGATAAAACGGCAGCAGCATCAGGCCCAGCAGGCCGGCCCACAGGAAGCGCACCAGCATGAAGTCTTGAATCCCATAACCTTGCAGCACATAAGGCGAAATGAAATTGCTGGCCCATGCCAGGGTTGCCAGCGTGGCGTAGCCCACACCTTGCACGATGATTGACCGCGACGCGTTCATGATGAGCCCTGTGCTACCTGTTTGATGAAACCATCCGCTCCTGAGAGCAGGTGGCTGACCTTTTCCGCCAGGCTTCATCTTGCCGATCCCTGGGTCTGTGCTACAAATGATGTCTTCGTCCCGATGCATTACCCTGAATTATGAATAAGCTTGGCAACTCCCTCCCGCCGCTGGCCAGTCTGCTGCCGTTCGAAGCGGCCGCACGGCTCTTGAGCTTTTCTCGCGCGGCCGAAGAGCTGAACCTGACGCAGGCTGCGGTCAGTCGGCAAATCCGCGCGCTCGAGGAGGACTTGGGGATCGCGTTGTTCCAGCGCCGCAATCGCGCCGTGTTCCTGACCGACGCCGGTCGGGAGCTGAACCTTACCTTGGGTAATGCATTGAGGGATGTCGCAAGCACCGCCGACCGACTTCGGGGTGTGGCGCGCGCCAATGAAGTGGTGCTGCTGTGTCAGCCCTGCGAGGCGTTTCACTGGTTGATGCCTCGGCTGTCGGACTTCCACGGGCGATACCCGGAGATCGACCTGAAAATGGTGACCTGGGCTCACCCCTTGACGGAGTACCAGGGCTATTTCGACGTCGCCATGCAGAGCAGCAACCGCGACCACGGTTTGCATCCTCTGCTGTTCACCGCGGCCGACGAGGTGTTTCCCGTGTGCAGTCCGGCCTACCTCGACGGGCAACGGCAGCCGATCCCTTTGGACGATCTGCAGCGGCACACGTTGCTGCATCACGAAGCCCAGCCGGTCTATCAACTGGAGTGGGACACCTGGCTGGCGACCTTCGGCCATGATGTGCCGCGTCAGGGGCGCAGGCTGGCCTTCGACAGTTACTCAGTGATGCTCCACGCCGCGGTGGAAGGACATGGTTTGGCCATGGGATGGCGCCGCACCTCGCAGCGGATGCTCGACAAGGGGGTACTGGTCGCACCGTGCAGTGAGAGCGTCCATCTATCCGAGGCGCTGTCGGTGTACCGTCGTCATGGGCAGGCCCGCCGGGAGGAGGCGAGCCTGTTGGTGGAGTGGCTCAAGGCCCAATTGATGGGATGACGCTCAGGCGCCGAGCATCAAGTCCAGGTTCTGCACGGCAGCACCGGCCGCGCCTTTGCCCAGGTTGTCGAAAACTGCCGCCAGCATCACGTGCCCGGCGTTCTCGAACACCATCAGACGTAACCGATCGGTCGCGTTCATCTGCCGAGGGTCAAGGCCGGTGAGCGCCTTGGACGCGTCCATGCTCAGCACCTCGACAAACCGGCTGCCTGCGTAGCGCTCCGTGAGGCAGGCGTGCAGGGAGGCCCCAGTGACACCGGAGGGCAACAGGCGCGTCTGCAGTGCAGTGGTCAGCACGATCCCCTGGCGGAACGAGCCGTACGCCGGAATGAACACCGGCCGCTCCGTCAGGGCGCTGTACTGCTGGATTTCCGGCACATGCTTGTGCGCCAGACCCAGGCCGTAAATCTGGAATGGCGTCGCTTGCCCGGCGTTCTCACCTTCAAACTCATCAACCCCCGCACGGCCCTTGCCCGAGTAGCCTGAAACCGCGTTGACGGTGATGGGGTAGTCCCTCGGCACCAGGCCCGCGTCCAGCAAAGGCCGCAGCAGGCCGATGGCGCCCGTTGGGTAACAGCCTGGATTGCTCACCCGTTTGGCGGAGGCGATGGCCTGTTTCTGTTCCGCATTGAGTTCGGCAAACCCATACACCCACTGCGGATCGGTGCGATGGGCAGAACTGGCATCGATCACTCGCACGTCAGGGTTTTCGATGCTTGTTGCGGCTTCGCGGGCAGCCTCATCGGGCAGGCAGAGGATCGCAATGTCACAGGCGTTGATGGCCGCCGCCCGGCTGGCGGCCTGCTTGCGCTGTTCGGCAGGCAGCGTCACCAGCGTGATGTCGGTCCGGCCATGCAGCCGTTGATGGATTTGCAGACCGGTGGTGCCTTGGTCGCCATCGATGAAAACTACAGGGAGGGTCATGGTCGCTGCCGCTCTTAGAGGTTGATGGCGCGTATCATCGACCAGCGCCTATGATAGGAAAAGTTGAATTTGGCAACGTTGACGATCAGGTTTTCTGAATGAGTGACGAACATGCGTGAAATCAGTCTCGACCGTCTGCGCACCCTCGTGGCGATCGCCGACCAGGGATCGTTCGCCGAAGCTGCGCGCACGCTGAACCTGGCGCCGCCCACCGTCAGCCTGCACATTGCCGATCTGGAGGCGCGCGTGGGTGGCGCATTGCTGACCCGCACGCGTGGCCGGGTCCAGCCCACGGCCATCGGGGAGACCTTGGTGGAAAGGGCCCGCCGTCTGCTCGCCGATGCCGAACAAGCGCTGCAGGACATCCAGCGACAAATGCTGGGGTTGGAGGGGAGGGTGCGGCTTGGGGCTTCCACGGGTGTCATCGCTCAATTGATCCCTCAAGCGTTGGAAACCCTGAACCAGGCGCATGGCGGAATCGATGTGCAGGTGGCCGTGCTGACTTCGCAGCAGACGCTGCAAAGGCTGGCGGACGGCAGCCTGGACGTCGGCGTCATCGCGCTGCCCCAGGCGCCGGTCAAAGGGTTGCGGATCAGGCCCTGGCGGCGAGACCCTGTCATGGCCTTCTTGCCGGCGCGCTGGGCCGCTCCCGAGGTGGTCACGCCTTCCTGGCTGGCGGCGCAACCGCTGATTCTCAATGACGCCACCACCCGACTTTCCCGCCAAGTCGCGGAGTGGTTCGCCAGTGAGGGGCCGCAACCGGCGCCGCGCATTCAACTCAACTACAACGATGCGATCAAAAGCCTGGTCGCGGCGGGATACGGCGCGACCGTGCTGCCTCATGAAGCGTCGACGCCCTTGCCGGAAAGCCGGATCGTGATGCGCCCGTTGCAGCCTGCGCTGTGGCGCGAGCTGGGGATTGCACATCGCGCAGGGGAGGTCGAGCGCTCAACGCAGCATGTGCTGGAAGTGTTGTGGGGGTTGGAAACGTTGTAAACCCCGTTGGCATCGGTGCATTTCTGCGGGGTGCAGCGGCAGGTGTGGACTACCGTCGTTGCCGGTCAGCCAGTATCGGTGAGCGTTCTTCGCTCACGGCGGCGAACCGGACGGGCTCGCAGCGCAAAACACTGCTTTAATGGTGTTGCCAAACGCCCCTGCCAGCGGCGCCCGCCGTCCACCCACGAGGAAGTGTCCCGATGACCCGACTGACTGCCAAGGATTTCGCCCCTGAGTTGCTCGAACTGTATGACTTCTACGTGCATGGCAGGATCAACCGCAGAGAATTCCTGGACCGCGCAGCGGTGTTCGCACTGGGTGGCTTGACGGCCACGGCGATTCTGGCGTCCCTGAGTCCCGATTACGCATTGGCCGAACAGGTGCCTTTCACGGACCCCGACATCGTGCCGGAATACATCACCTATCCCTCACCCAAGGGCCATGGCCAGGTTCGCGGCTATCTGGTGCGGCCTGCGAAGGCGACGGAGGAAATTCCGGCAGTGTTGGTGGTGCATGAAAACCGAGGCCTGAACCCCTATATCGAAGATGTCGCACGCCGCGTGGCCAAAGCGGGGTTCATCGCCTTGGCCCCGGATGGCCTATCGTCGGTCGGGGGTTATCCGGGCAACGATGATAAAGGGCGCGAACTGCAACAGAAGGTCGACCCGGAAAAGCTGATGAATGACTTCTTTGCCGCCCTCGAGTGGCTGATGGCGCATCCGGGGGCCACGGGCAAAGTCGGCATCACCGGTTTTTGCTACGGCGGGGGTGTCGCCAATGCGGCTGCGGTGGCCTACCCGGAACTTGCGGCTGCGGTACCGTTCTACGGTCGCCAGCCCAAGGCCGAAGACGTGGCGCGTATCAAGGCGCCGTTATTACTGCACTATGCTGAACTCGACACGCCGATCACCGAGGGTTGGCCAGCCTATGAAGCCGCGCTGAAAGCCGCGGGCAAAACCTATGAGGCGCATATCTATAAAGGTGCCAATCACGGCTTCCATAACGACTCGACACCACGGTATGACGAGGCGGCCGCGAAACTGGCATGGGAGCGCACGCTCGCCTGGTTCAATAAGTACCTGGCGTGAACACTGAGTGAGCTTTCATTGAATCAACTTGAATCAACTTGAATGAGCTGCCTGCACTTATTTAAGGGGGGGGCATTAAGTTGGCGTCAGAAAGTTGTAGAAAGTCCTGACCGGTTGTCCGGTTTGGATCCGAACGGGGTAAACTCTGCTAGGGTAATTCATAACTCGTCACAACGCGCCGAATGACCGGAACTTAAGTTTAAAGTTCAAGGCTTTACATTCAATTGTCGACCGGCGCACACTTTCGCGCCCCCGAAGTGATGAACGACACTGCGTGTATAAACAACAAAACCTTTGATGGACTCCGCAAACTTGCAAAAGTTTAATGCACATTAAAGTTGTTGAAATTGTTATTAAATCTTTTGCAATGTGTTTTTCATGCTGTTAATAATCTTCCCTGTTTCGGGCACTAGGGATTATCGCGTCGTCACGCTGAGCCGCGTTGTCACATTGAAGTGAGCATCGAGTTTCTCTCCGATCTTTTCCGTCCGTCCATGACTACCACTTTCGAGCGACTTCAGCCTCTTGGGGCGAAGTACGCTGCCGTGCGGCGCATGCACATGCGCGGGAGGAATATGAATGGCTCGAGCTCATCCGCAACTCAAGGTATTGTCGATTTTTGGCACGCGCCCTGAAGCGATCAAGATGGCACCCCTGATCAAGGCCCTGGAGGCCGAGCAGGGCATCGATTCGAAGATATGCATCACCGGTCAGCACCAGAGCATGTTGCAACAAGTATTGGACATGTTCGATCTGAAAGCGGACTACACGCTGGATGTGATGACCCCCGGTCAAACCCTGAATACGTTGACAGCTGCGCTCTACGCCGCCATCGACCCAGTGCTCGACGCCGTCCAGCCTGACAAGGTACTGGTGCACGGCGACACGACGTCGGCGATGGTGGCCGCGATGTCGGCCTTTCATCGGCGCATTCCCGTGGCGCATGTCGAAGCGGGCTTGCGCACGGGCGACATTCATCAGCCTTGGCCGGAAGAGATGAACCGCCGCAGCATCGATCTGATTGCTGACCACCTGTTCACGCCGACTGCGGAATCCCGCCGCAACGTGCTCGGTGAGCGCCTGCAGGGCGTCTCCTTCGTGACCGGCAACACGGTGATCGACGCATTGAAGATGACGGCTGAGCGCATCGACAAGAACCGTCAACTGCGTGTCGCTCTGGACCGCCAGTTCAATTTCATCGACGCCAGCCGCAAGCTGCTGCTGGTTACAGGCCATCGCCGGGAGAACTTCGGCGACGGCTTCCTCGACATCTGCGAGGCGCTGCGCAGGCTAGCCAAGCGCGACGACCTGCAGATCGTCTACCCCGTGCACTTGAACCCCAATGTCTTGGGCCCGGTCACCGAGCGTTTGGGCGGCCTGCCGAACGTGCACCTGATCAAGCCACTGGATTACCTGTCTTTCGTGCGCCTGATGCAACGGGCACACGTAGTGCTCACCGATTCCGGCGGCGTACAGGAAGAAGCGCCTTCACTGGGCAAACCGGTACTGGTGATGCGCGACGTGACCGAGCGGCCCGAGGCCGTTGCTGCGGGCACTGTGCGCCTGGTGGGAACCGATCCGGATACGATCGAGAAGGGTGTCTGCGCACTGCTCGATGACGATCAGCTGTGGCGCATGGCGTCTCGGGCCAGCAACCCCTATGGCGACGGCAAGGCGTGTGCGCGCATCGTCGACGCGCTGATGGGGCGGCCGGTGGACGAGTTCACCGTCGAGGCGCCCGATCCGATTCCCGAACCGATCGAGGCGCAACGCCCGGTCTTGCCGCTGCGGTCGGCCTCCAGCCTGCATTAGCGAGCGCACCCGATTCGGCGTGCCGGTTGACGGCAACGCCTGCTGACCTTCCGCGGGAGACAACCCTCCCTGAACGAGCCGTGCTGGCGTCGCCAGCCGGAGCTTGCGTTCGCCTGTTTCCCACACATTGTTTGTCTTGACCGAGATTTGCCTGAATGACATCTACCGCTTCCTCACACTCTGGGGCCTTGAACGCCCTGGTTTGCGGCATGAGCCTGCTGCTCATCGCCCCGGCCTTCGCCGCCAGCCCTGCCGCCACCCCCAGTGGGCCCAGTGCGCTGAGCCAGGCCATTGGCCGTCTAAACGCCAACCTGCAGCAAACAAGGGTCATCGAGTTGAAGGACCTGGGCATTGATCGGCCGATCATCCTCAATGCGACCGACGCCCGCCGCGAGCTGTATTTGCCGGTGCCGGCCAATGTGCCATTGACCGATGCGACGCTGCAGTTCGACGCCAGTTATCTCAATGGTGAAGAAGGACGCAACACCTTGCTGCTGTCCCTGGATGGCTACCCGGTTCGTGCGGTGGGTCTCAACGCCGGTGAGGGCGATGCCAGTGCCGCCTTGGGCGTCGACAAGTCGCCGCGAGAGAGCGGCTCGGTCCGATTGGGTGTGGCGTGGTCATCGATCGTTTCCCGCATCCAGTGTGAGGACGAGCGGGCCATCGGCAACGTGTTGCGTATCGCACCCCAGACACGGTTGAAGTACAGCTTCGACGCCAGTCAATTGCAGGATGTCGGCGCGGCGTGGAATGCCTTGCCCGGCAAGCCAGGCATCCTGGTCGCGCCAGGTACGCTGGCGGCTGCCAGTTATGACGCGGCATGGCGCCTGGGCGTGGCGCTGGAGCGCATTGGCAAGCAGGCGCGCATCGTGCCGTTCCCTTCGGTCAACGAAAGCATCGACTTGAGCGGCGTGAACATTCCCCCTGAGTTGAAGCAGATCCCGGCATTCGCTGCGCTGGACGGCAAAGGGTTGCACACGCTCGCCGACTCGGCGCAGATCGGCGCGCTGCTGATGTTGGGGCAGACACCGGCCTTCAACGCCGATCTGGCGGTCAGCGATCCCGCGCTGCTCAAGGCGGTGAATGAGTCGCTGGACGCACTGCAACATCAGATTCAAGGCATTGATCCAGCGGCGAACACAGCATTTGCCCAGTGGCGAGATGCCCATGTGAACGGCGCCGTGAGCACGACCGGCACCGACAACGTTCGGCTGGCGATATTGGGCGCGCATCCTCTGGTGATGATCGACCAGAACGCTGCTGGCCAGGCCATCGGCCTGTTCAGCGCGGCGTGGAATAAGCTGGCACGCGCGCGCCAGTTGACAGTGGGCGAAGAGGCGAACCTGCCGCTGAGCGATGATGGCCGCGTGGCGTTGACGCGCCTGGGCGGCAAACCCGGCAGCGTCGACGTGCTGGCGAAATCCGACTGGAGCGCCAGCTTCCCGCTGGGGACCGTGGCGTATGACGGGCGTGTACCGGTGAGCGCGGCGATCGATGTCGCGGCGGCGCCTGGCGCATCGGGCACTGCGCCGGTGGCCAGTCTGTTTCTCAACGATTACCTGATCGGTGCCTCCCAGTTGGTCGCGGATGGCCAGAAGCAGCGGATCGAAGCGCGCATTCCGCGCTATGCCCTGGCGGCGCAAAACACCCTGCGCGTCTCGTTTCAGCGTCAGCCGGTCAGTGACCTGTGCCGTGAAACCCCGCAGGCGTTCCCCGTTTCGATCCTGCCGAGCAGCCATGTGACCCTGGACAAGATCGGGCTGGATGGCGACTTCTCCGGCATGGCCGCCCGTTTCGCATCCGGTACGCAGTTGGTGGTCCCGCAGGGTTACCTTGAGCGCCCGGCCAGCAGCCTGCCGCAAGTGATCCGCATTGCCAGTGCCAGCGGCGTATCACCGTTGCGTGCAACCCTGAGCGTGAATAACGACGCGCAGACGGGCATCGCGCCTCAAAGCTCGTTCCTGGCCTTTGAAGTGCCGATCAAGGACAGCGACGAGTCGCTGCAGGTCGACGCACAGGGCCACCTGACGATCCATCACAAGGAGCAGACGCTGCTCGACCTCAAGTCGCTCAACCATCTGGCGGCGCTGCAGGTGGTGGAGTCGGGCGGCCAGCACGGCATGGTTTATCGCACGCTGGGTGGGCAGGCCCCGGATTTCCAGAGGCCGGTCCTGCTGGAGCGCGGCAACGTCACCGTCCTGGGCGATACCGGACCGCTGACCACCTTCGACGCGAAGGACCCTACCGGCAGCCAGATGATCGACGACGACCAGCCCAAAGGCCTCGATGCCTGGCGTAAGCCGTCGGCCCTGTGGCTGATTCCTGCCGCGGTGATCGGCTTCCTCGTGTTGCTGCTGGCAGGCCGTCGCGCCCGTCGCAAGCGTCAATAACGGGAGCTGCGATGACCTCGCTTTATTGGCCCTACTGGCTGGCGCATTACTACGGCGCGCTGGAGGTCGCGACGCTCGTCGTCGCGACCATCATTCTGATTTCCAGTGTCGATGACCTGTTCATCGACCTGTGGTACTGGGCCCGGCGGCTGTACCGCAAGTTCACTGCCGAGCGGCGTTATCGCCCGCTGACAGCCGAACAGCTGATGGCTCGCGACCAACAGCCGCTGGCGATCATGGTACCCGCCTGGCTGGAGTACGACGTCATCGCGCCGATGATCGAGAACATGGTGTCGACGCTGGACTATCAGCATTACGTGGTGTTCGTCGGCACTTACGTCAACGATCAGCGCACCATCGATGAAGTCGAACGGATGCGTCGGCGTTACAAGCAACTGCATCGCGTCGAAGTGCCTCATGCCGGGCCGACGTGCAAGGCGGACTGCCTGAACTGGGTCATCCAGGCGATTTTTCTCTACGAGAAGACCCACGGCGTGACGTTTGCCGGGGTGGTCCTGCACGACAGCGAGGACGTGCTGCATCCACTGGAGATGCGCCTGTTCAACTACTTGCTGCCGCGCAAGGACATGATTCAGTTGCCGGTGGTTTCGCTGGAGCGCAATTGGTACGAGTGGGTCGCGGGCACCTACATGGACGAGTTCGCCGAATGGCATGGCAAGGACCTTGTTGTGCGCGAGAGCCTGAGCGACAGCGTGCCATCGGCGGGCGTCGGCACCTGCTTTTCGCGCCGGGCGCTGCAAGTGCTGGCCGACGAAACCCATAACCAGCCGTTCAACACCGACAGCTTGACCGAGGACTACGACGTCGGCGCGCGCCTGGCACGGTACGGCATGAGCGCGATCTTCGTGCGTTTCCCGGTGCAGTACCGCGTGCTGCGCAAGTCGTGGTTTCGTGAGCCTTACGAGTCGACGCTGGAGATGCCACTGTGCGTGCGTGAGTTCTTTCCTGACACCTTCCGCACAGCGTTCCGGCAAAAGGCGCGATGGACGCTGGGCATCGGCCTGCAAGGCTGGGAACAGATGGGCTGGAGTGGCTCGCTCGCCAACCGCTACCTGTTGTTTCGCGATCGCAAAGGGGTCGTCACCTCGTTCGTCAACATCGTCGCCTACGTGATCCTCGTCCAGTTGCTGGCGCTCATTGTGTTGCGCGCCAGCGGGGTGTGGAACACCAGTTTCCCGACGCCCTTCGACACCGATGGTTGGGTCGGCGGCCTGCTGGCGGCCAACGGCATTGCGCTGCTGTGGCGCATGGCCCATCGCTGCTACTTCACCACTATCCTCTACGGCTGGCAGCATGGCCTGTTGTCGTTGCCGCGCATGGTGGTGGGCAACTTCGTCAATTTCATGGCCGCTGCCCGGGCCTGGCGCCTGTTCCTAGTGGGCAAGCTGCTCAACCGCAAGCTGGTCTGGGACAAGACCATGCACGATTTTCCCTCCACCGACCTGATTGCACAGGCCCCACGCAAACTGGGCAGCGTGTTGCTCTCCTGGCAAGCGATCAACGACGAAAAACTGCAGAGCGCACTGGACGAGCAGCAGACTCGGCAGATGCCACTGGGCCGAATCCTGCTCAGCCGCGGCTGGCTCGATGACGAGACCCTCGCCGAAGCCATTGCTTTCCAGAACGACCTGCCGCGGGTGTTCGACATTGCCGCCAAGGTCCAGCCCCACGTCTCGCTGGCGGATGAGTTCTGCCTGCGCTGGCGTGTGGTGCCCCTGGCGCCGGACAGCGATGGCCGTCCGGAAATCGCGGTGGCCAGCCCGCTGAGCCCGGACGGTTTGCAACAGATCACTGAGCAACTGGGGGCGCAGCCGGTGCAGATGATCGCCCGCGAGAGTGAGATCGTCGAACAACTGCGTCGCCTGGATGCGGTGGCCGGACAGCCGCTGCCGGCCGCCACGCCGCTGCTGGGTGAACTGCTCATCGACCGTGGCTTGCTGGACCGTATGACTTTCAATCAGGCAATGCTCGGCTATCGACCGCATCTGCATGGCCGTATCGGCGACTACCTGGTGGACCTCGGCGTGCTGCCCCGCGAAGCCATCGAACAGGCCGCGGCCCAGCAACATCGCCATTCTTCACCGGACGCAGCCACGGAGCAGCCCTCATGAGATTTCCGATCATTCTGGGCCTCAGCGTCCTGCCTGCGTTGTGTCAGGCCGAGTCTCGGCCAGCCGCCGAGCCACAGATCCTGCCGCTGGCACTGACCGGTCCTGCCTACGAAATCGCCAATCAAGCCTACGCCGCCTACAACGAAAAGAACTACGACCTGGCGATCGCGAAGGCCAGAGAGGCCTTGCGCCAGCGCAGTGACGTCGACCGATTGCGGACACTGATCCGCCTGGCTGAACGTGACAAGGACCGCCGCGACCACCCTGAGCGCTACCCTGGCAACAAGAAGGGCTTCGGTAATGGTCAACGTTCCCTGCAGGCCTATGCCCACGGCGATTACGACCGGGCGGTCGAATACGCGCGCCGGGCAGTTGCCGAGGCACCGAACAACGCCGACTACCGGATGATGCTGATCGAAGCGCTGCAGCGTCAGCGGCGCTTGGACGAAGCGGAGCGGGCGACCCGGGAGGCGATCGCAGCGCTCGGCGAGTCGCCTGCGCTGACGCGACGGCTGGCCTCGATTCGCGAACAGAAAGCCGTCGATCTCGCGGCGCAAGGGTATGCGGCCCTGGCCCGTGGCGATAACGATGCGGCCGTCAGTCATGCTCGCGAAGTGGTGCGCCAATACCCCGATGAAATGGCCTACCGGCGGCTGTTGGTCAGTGCGTTGATCGCCCAGCAGCAGTACGCGGCTGCCCGTGCTGCCGCTACCGAAGCCCTGGCCCTGAACGGCAATGATGCCCCGTTGCTCGCGCAGCGGGGTCAGATGCGCCTGCGTCTGGGGGATCGACGCGGCGCGCAGCAGGATTTCAGCCAGGCGCTGGCGGTCGGTACCTTGCCGCTGCGTGACCAGGCATCGCTGTATGCGGCGCTGGGGCAGCCTCGCGAGGCTCTGGCGCGGATGCAGGCGGCGCGTGACAAGGGCGAGCTTGAGCCGGGTGATGAGGTGCAGATCGCGTATTTCCTGATGCAGGCGGGGGATGATCGCGGCGCGCTGGGTGAATTCAAGCGGATCGACCGCAGCAAGGGCTTGAGTCCTAAACAGACACAAGACGCCGCTTACAGCGCCATGCGCGCACCGGATGATACCCAGGCCATTGCCTATTTCACCCGGGTGTTGGACTACCAGAAAACCGGTGACTTGCAGATGCCCGATCAACAGGTCTTCGATACACGCAGAGCCGTATCGGACCTGTCCCGCGTATGGGGGGTGACCAACACCACGACGTACCGAGGCGCGAGCACCCGCAACGGCTTGAGTGGTGCGCCGAGCACCAGCAATGACAGTCTGCAGAACAGCACTGAAGTGTTCTGGCGCCCTGACGGCTATCGCAACGCGCGTTTCGTCGAGCTCTATGGCCGCATCACCGATACTTTGTGGAACAAAGAAGGGGGCAACGACAAGGGGCTGGACGCGTTGCAGGGCGCGGTGGGTATACGATTCAAGCCATTCACCGAATACAACGTCATGGCGGCCTTCGAGCGCACCTTTCCGCTGGCGGGCAGCAAGGTCAGCGGCGACTGGCTGGTGCGACTGGGCTACGGCTCCAGCATCGGCACCGACCTGCGCGTTGATGTGCCGAGCTGGTGGACTTCGCAGTTCTACGCGGAAGGCGGTCGCTACTTGCGCGACAAGCGCAATTACTTCAACAGCGAGTGGCAACTGGGGCGCAGCATTCGTCTGGACCGGGTCAGCCCGCGCCTGGTGGTCTTCCCCCATGTGGTACTCGCGGCGGATTACGATTCGAAGATGCGCAGCGAAGTCGACGCCAACGGGCGCACCCGCACATCGTCAGACAACGCCGGTGGCGCCGGGGTAGGGGTCGGCATGCGTTACTGGTTCCGTGAAACGAAGCACAAGGCGCCGCAGTCCTATATCGACTTCTCCGTGCAATACCGGGAGAAGGTGTTCGGCGATGACAGCGCCGAAGGCGTATTCGCGCGTCTGACCTATTCGTGGTGAGGGTTTGAGGGTGGAGTTTTGGGAAGAGGCCGCATGCCGCGACTGCTGAGGGTTTCGCTGGCCGCGCTGCTGATCGGGGCGGTGGGCACGGCCATTGATGCCCTGCACGAACTGGGGCAGGGCTTGCGGCCGGAGATCGTCGGTGTGGTCTGGCAACCGGACAACGCCACCGTGGACATTCAGGGCAACTGGCAGCAACTCGGCGTGCGAGAGCTGCTGGTGCAGTGGACGGCGGTCGACGGCCAGGCATTCGTGCCCGGTGCCGGTCTTCCGGAAGTGCCCCGTTTGCCGGACTGGGCGCGCATCGCCAAGGCACCGTGGGCACAGAATGTCATCCTTGGCCTGGCGGGCTCCTTCAGTGAAAACCGCTCCCGTGACGACATCGATGCCTTGGCCGCACTCTCCGAGCGCATGGCAAAGCTGAAGACGCCGCTGAATGTCACCGGTTGGTACTTCCCGGCTGAGGTCGATCCGAGTTGGGCCCGCGCCAGCGAGCTGCCGGCGTTGCTGGCCCGCTTGCCGAGGCCGCTGTGGATCAGCGTCTACGATGGCGGCAACATCGGCCCTGAAGCGACCGCGAACTGGTTGAAATCCTGGTTGCCGGACGATATCGGCGTTTTCTTCCAGGACGGTGTGGGTGTCTACGCCCGCACTGCACCGGTGGCACGCACCTATGCCGATGCCCTTCGCAAAGCACTGGGCACGCAGCGGGTGAAAATCATCGTCGAGGCCTTCCGCCCCCAGATCGGCGGAGGCTTTCGCTCCGCCACCGTCGAGGAACTCAGACCGCAGATTGCCGCTTACCGAGGTTATCCGCTCTACCTGTTCGACGGGCCGCATTACGTCACCCCGGACATGATTGAGGGGCTGGCCCGATAAGAGCGCACTGCTGCACTCACATCAAACGGCCCTGCCTCAATAATGTGCATCCCCGCCCTGATCAACCCGTTTTTCCAGCATCCAGCGCCCTGAAAATAGCGCTTTCGCCCGGATGGCGCAGCTTTTGCTTAACTGGAATCCAAACTTGGATACAAGATGGAATCCTTTCATGCAAAGCGCCTCGAACCCGCTGTTCGGCTGGACTGTCAGCCAATGGATCACCGCCTATCAGACCGGTGAATTGACCCCGTCCGCATTGTTGTCGCTGCGTGACGCGTACGCCGAACAGGACACCGCCTGGATCGCTCTGGTCGACCCGGCTCAATTGAGCGATCAACTGGCCGAGCTGAGCCAACGCCTCGAAGCGGTGAAAGGGGATATCGCTCGGTTGCCGTTGTATGGCGTGCCGTTCGCAATCAAGGACAACATCGATGCCGCTGGCTGGCAAACCACGGCGGCCTGCCCTGAATTCGCCTACACCGCCAATGCGGACGCTTTCGTGCTCGCTCGTCTGCGCGCCGCCGGCGCAATTCTAATGGGCAAGACCAACCTCGATCAGTTCGCCACTGGCCTGGTCGGTACGCGTTCACCCTATGGCGCAGTGCCTAACAGCATCAATGGCGATTACGTCAGCGGTGGGTCGAGTTCAGGCTCTGCCTCGGTGGTCGCGCGGGGGTTGGTGGCGTTTTCCCTGGGCACCGACACGGCGGGGTCCGGTCGTGTCCCGGCGGGGTTCAACAACATCGTCGGGCTGAAACCAACCAAAGGAAGGCTGTCGAACAGCGGGCTGGTTCCGGCTTGTCGAACCGTGGACTGCATCTCGATTTTTGCCCTGACGGTGGAGGATGCCGAGCAGGTCGCGGGTCTTGCTGAGGGCTACGATGCCAGCGACGCGTATTCCCGACGCAATCCTCACACCGCGCCGGTCAGCTTCAGGCAGGCGATCAAGCTTGCGGTGCCCGATACGCTCGAGTTCTTCGGCGACACACAGAATCAGGCGGTGTATGAGCAGGCGCTGCTAACACTGAGCGCACTGGGCGCCGAGATCACACGCATTGATTTTTCGCCGTTCAAGCAGTTGGCCGATCAGCTGTACTTCGGACCCTGGGTGGCTGAGCGGACCGTCGCCATGGCGTCGATGTTCGACGCCCATCCGGACGCGATCAATCCCGTCGTGCGGGGAATCGTCGAAAACGGTTTGCGTTACAGCGCGTGCGATGCGTACAAGGCCGAATACCTGCGCGCCGCGTTGAGTCGGCAGATCAACGACGCGCTGGCCGAATTCGATGCGTTGGTGGTCCCCACATCCGCCACGATACGCACCCTGGCGGAAATGGCCGAGGAGCCGGTGCGTTACAACTCTGAGTTCGGTTATTACACCAATTTCACCAACCTCGCTGACCTGTCGGCACTGGCATTGCCTGCCGGTTGGCGCGCCGATGGGCTGCCTGCCGGCATCACCCTGATCGCGCCGGCCTGGCATGACACGGCGCTGGCCCGCTTCGGCAGACAATGGCAGGCGCACCTCGGCTTGACGCTGGGCGCCACGGGTCGGCCAGTGCCCGCCGCTCGCCCTGTAACCACGCCTGCCGATGGCTGCGTGCGAGTGGCCGTCGTCGGGGCGCACCTGACCGGCATGCCGCTGAACTTTCAGTTGACGGGCCGCGACGCGGTGTTCGTCGAGCAGACCCTGACCGAGGGCGCCTACCGGCTGTACGCACTACCCGGCACAGTACCGCCCAAGCCCGGCCTGGCGAAAGCCGACTCGGGTCAGTCGATCATCGTGGAGTTGTGGGACATCCCGCTCGCGCGCTTCGGTGAGTTCGTTGCCGAGATCCCGGCGCCGCTGGGTATCGGCAACCTCAAACTGGCGGATGGCCGCACCGTCAAGGGCTTCATCTGCGAGCCTTGGGCCTTGGCCGATGCGTTGGATATCACGGCGTTCGGCGGATGGCGCGCTTACATGGCCAGCCTGAACAAGGTCTGAGCGAGCGCCCGGCGAAGCGACGTCCGGCGGACTCGTCCGCTGTTCGCCGCAGGGCTCCCCGGCGCCAGCCTGCCAGTGTGTGCCGCCGTATCCACCACCCGAGATGAACATGCAAATCACACCGTTGAAAAAGCCCAAGACGCGTCCGGACAACCTGGTTGAGCGCGTTTATCAGCAGCTCAAGGATGACATCTTCGAATTTCGGCTGTTGCCAGGCGATCGCTTCAGCGAAAACGAAGTGGCCGAGCGCGTCGCTGCCAGCCGGACACCGGTGCGTCAGGCGCTTTATCGGCTGGAGCGGGAAGGGTATGTGCAGGTGTATTTTCGCAGCGGCTGGCAGGTGAGGGCATTCGACTTCAATTATTTCGAAGAGCTGTACGACGTGCGCATCGTGCTGGAAAGCGCCGCCGTGGCGCGGTTGGCGTCGCTGGACCTGGACGCCAACCCGGTCATCGTCGAGTTGAAGACGACCTGGCAGGTGCCCGATGAAGCGCGTGAGCGCGACGCCGGTCGCGTGTCGGCGCTGGAC
The DNA here is from genome assembly GCF_029841165.1 of Pseudomonas sp. GD03842. Classification (NCBI taxonomy): domain Bacteria; kingdom Pseudomonadati; phylum Pseudomonadota; class Gammaproteobacteria; order Pseudomonadales; family Pseudomonadaceae; genus Pseudomonas; species Pseudomonas sp. GD03842. The sequence goes on from NZ_JAOCEA010000002.1 coordinate 389,162, forward strand.
GAACGCTTCCATTGTGCGTTGCTGGAAGCGGCGGGGAACGCCGAAATGGCGCGTCTGCACTATGAGATCACCGAAAAGATCCGCATCATCCGGCGCCTGGATTTCACCCAGACACCGCGCATCGAGGCGACCTATGCAGAGCATGGGCAGATCCTCGACGCCATTCTTCAGCGCCGCACGGAACAGGCGCAACGCCTGCTTAAAAGCCATATCGAGACGAGCAAACACGAAGTGCGCAAGATCACCCTGCACCGGCTGCATGTGGCGCGCAGCGAAGCGCGATCGGCATAAGAAGTTGTTTTCCTTCGCCGCTGACCAACCAGCGCAATGACGGGTGGGGCGGCTCGCTGGCCAACCGTGCGCGACTCCTGCGCGAGGTGGTCAAGGCCGTTCGTGGGCAGGTGTCGCCCGGGTTCGTGGTGGCGGTCAAGCTCAACTCGGCCGATTTTCAGCGCGGCGGATTCTCCGCTGACGACGCCCGGCAGGTGGTTGAAATGCTAAACCTGTTGTCGGTGGACCTGGTGGAAATGTCCGGCGGCAGCTACGAAGCGCCGGCCATGCAGGGTGTCGCGCGGGATGGGCGGACGTTGGCGCGGGAGGCGTACTTTCTCGAATTCGCCCGCGACATTCGTGCCGTGGCGCGAATGCCGGTGATGGTGACGGGCGGTATCCGGCGTCTTGAAGTCGCCGAAACGGTCGTCGCCCATGGCGTGGATATGGTGGGCATGGGCACGGCGCTGGCCATCGAACCGGACCTGCCGCAGCAATGGCGGCAGGCGCGGAGCGTTGTCGCCGAATTGCCCCCCATCACATGGAAAAACAAGGCACTGGCCTCGGTCGCCACGATGGCAGTGGTCAAGTTTCAGCTGCGCAGGCTGGGCAAGGGGCAAGCACCCAGCCCCGCGGTCTCCCCACTGCGGGCGCTGTTGTTACAGCAGATCGCGAGCGCGCTGCGTACCCGTCAATACCGCCGATGGGTGCGTGCGCGCCCTCGGCTTTGAAAGGCAAGCACGCGGTCAGGGACACGATCGGGTGTTCAGCCGCTGGGCGACTTGACGCAAGGCGTCGCAAAAGATGACGGCGAGGCGTTAACGCAGGGTGTCGATGATCCGCCGCAACATCGCATCGCAGCCGTCCAACTGCGCCACGCTCACGAATTCATCCGGCTTGTGCCCCTGATCCATGCTGCCAGGGCCACAGACCACCGTGGGAATACCGATAGCATCAAACAGCCCGCCTTCAGTCCCGAACGCCACGGTCGTGAAGTCCTCCGATCCACAAAACTGCGCGATCAACTGCGCGGCCTGGCTCCTGGCATCCGTCGCCAGCCCCGGATACGCCGACAACTCGGAGAAGCGGATCTCGCTGCCAGGATTGACCGCCTGCATGCGTGGCAACACCTGTTCGCGGGCGTAACGCTGCAGTTGTTGGGCGACATCGAGCGGGTCGTGAGCGGGGAGGGCCCGCACCTCGAAATCAAAGCGGCAATCGGCAGGCACGATGTTCAACGCCTTGCCGCCACTGATCACGCCCGTCTGCACGGTGGTGAACGGCGGATCAAAGCGTGTGTCATGCAGTTCGGGCGCCCGCAGCGTTGTGCCGATGCGCCCCAGCTCACCAATCAACTCGGCAGCGTATTCGATGGCATTAACCCCCTGCGGTGCATAGGCCGAATGGCACGCCGCCCCGTGCACGTCACAACGCATCGCCAGTTTGCCTTTGTGGCCCAACACGGGCTTGAGTTCGGTGGGTTCGCCGATGATGCACAGCAGTGGTTTGACCGAGCGCTGCTCCAGTTCGCTCAGCAGTGAGCGGACGCCCAGGCAACCGACTTCTTCGTCGTAAGACAGCGCGATGTGAACCGGCATGCGCAACGGTTTTGCCAACAATTCAGGCACCGCTGCCAGCACGCAGGCGATGTAGCCTTTCATGTCCGCGGTGCCGCGTCCGAACAGCTTGCCGTCCCGTTCGCTCAGCGCGAATGGCGGCACGGTCCAGGGCTGGCCGTCCACCGGCACCACGTCGGTATGGCCGGACAACACGATGCCGGGTAACTCAGCAGGGCCGAGGGTGGCGAACAGATTGGCCTTGCTGCGCTGCTCGTTGAAAATCAGCTCGCAGGGCACATCGTGTTGTGCAAGGTAATCCCGCACGAATTCGATCAGATGCAGATTCGACTCGCGGCTGGTGGTGTCAAACCCCACCAGTGCGGCCAGCAGATCCCGGCTGTCATTCATGGATGGCGTTCTCTGTCATTCGTCGCCCGGCACACCATAGCTCGGGGCCTTGGTCGGGTCGAGGGCGCGGGTGATGTAGTCCTGCATCTGCGGGCGGTAGTCGGCCCACAACTGCGCCAATTTACCGATGGGGTCTTCATCGGCCCAGTCGACCCGCAGGTCGATGATCGGCCAGCTCAGGTCGCCCATCACGACCATGGCTGCCGAGTGCACGGGACCTGCCTCGCCGCCGGCAGCGACGGCCGCCTGCATCGCTGCGATCAAACGGTCAGCCAGTTGGCCGCCGCTGTTTTCGAACGTCTGCACCAGCACTTCGATCACCGCTTGGTCTGCCAGCATGTTGCCTGCGCCGACGCATTGTTCGCCCACCAACGCGTTGTGGGTGCCCAGGGTTTCGCTGCCGCTGAAGTGCGCAGCACGGCCCAGGTGGTCAATGGCGGTCACCTGACGAAACTGGCTGTAGCCATTGCTGGTCAGGGCCTTGTCCAGCGCTTCGGCGGGAGACAGGCCATTCTCCAGTTGGTCGAGCACCTGCGGCCCCAGCGCGGGCAGGGTGATGTTCTGGGTGGAGACAGCGCCCACTCCCGGACGCAGCCAGGGGCAGCGAGCGCCCACAGCGATACTGGAAGAGCTGATGGCGATGCCCAGTTGCCCGGTTTCGGCGCAACGGCCGACGATTGAAAACGTCATGGTGTGAGTATCCTGATTCGTCCAGACCCGCCATTCATCGCCCGCACCCCGCGTAGCTCATCGTGTGGGCGAAGATGGGACATCCCTGCATTCTGTCGAGACGCCGACCCTGACGAAACGAGGATTTTTGTGGAGCTTGATTAGGCAAAACCTTATCAAGCCGCGAGCGCGTCACAAACGCGCATGTTCCCGCGTCTCGCGATCGACGGCGAGGCGGACCTTGTCCATCCGGTCGTACCGGTCAGCGCCAGTGATCGCCAGCGCTGGGGCCATGATCATGCGACCCTGGGTCGAACGCATGATCACGCTTTTTTCGAAGCCCATGGTGCGGCAGGGCCAGGGGATCATGGGCTCCTCATCACCCCCACAGAAGTGGAGGAAGGGCCTGATAAATAGGGGCTTCAGTGAGCCGCACCTCCTTTTATTCCACTCGGCAGTTTTTTGGTCAGCGCCACCGCAAGCATGCTGATCCCCAACGCCAGACCGACAAAATGAAACGCATCGTTGTAGGCCATGATTGCCGCCTGCTGATGAGCGATCTCACTGAGCTTGCCCAGCGCCGCTGTCTCGTTGCCCAAACGCTCCGTCAGCTGCGCCATGCGCTCGGCGACTTGCGGGTTGGCGGGAGAAATGGATTCGCGCAAATAGTCGAAGTAGGTTTTTGTGCGCGCATCCAGCAGGGTGGCGAGCAGGGCGATACCGATGGCGCCGCCGAGGTTGCGCAGGATGTTGAAAAGGCTCGACGCCGAGCCCGCATCCTGCGGCTGTATATATGCCGTGGCGATCAGCGAGATGGTCACCATGATCAAGGGCTGGCCCAGTGCTCGCACGATCTGGATGTGATTGAACTGGGGGCCGGCGAAGTCCGGGTTGAGCACGCCAGACGAGAAGCTGGCCAGGCCAAAGAGTCCAAATCCCAAGGCACACAGTAATTTGGGCGAGATGATCTTCATCAGTTGTGGCACCAGCGGAATCAGAAACAACTGCGGAATCCCCATCCACATGATCACTTCCCCGATTTGCTGCGCGTTGTAACCCTGAATTTGCGCCAGGTAGAGTGGCAACAAATACACGGAGCCATACAGCCCCACCCCCATGCCCACGCTGGAAATGCTCGACAGACCAAAGTTGCGGTTGCCGAGGATGCCCAGGTTGATCAGCGGGCGGGCTTTCGAACACTGAATGATCACAAAGGTAATCAGGCTGAGCAGAGCAATGCTGCCCAAGGTGACGATCAGGTTCGATTCCAGCCAGTCCTTGCGATGGCCTTCTTCGAGGAACACTTGCAGACAGCCCAACCCCACGCCGAGGGTGACGATCCCCGCGTAGTCGGTGCTTTTCAGCAACGCCCAGTGCGGCGCCTTCTTCTCCAGGCCGTACATCAGGCCCGCGACCATCAGCAGTCCCGGCGGGACGTTGATGTAGAAAATGTATTCCCAGCCGAAATTTTCCGTCAGCCAGCCGCCCAGTGTCGGCCCGATCGACGGGGCGAAGGTTGCTGTCATCGCAAAGAGGGCCATGCCCTTGGCGCGGTGGTGTTCGGGCAGTTTGATCAGTGCCAGGGTGAACGCCAGCGGGATCAATGCGCCGCCGGTAAAGCCCTGCATCGCGCGGAACACAATCATGCTTTCCAGGCTCCAGGCCATGGAGCAGAGCAGGGAAGAAATTAGGAAGCCCATCGACACCCACACCGCCAGTCGCCGCGCCGAGAGCAACTGCACCAGCCAGGCGGTGAGCGGAATCATGATGATTTCCGCAACCAGATAGGACGTGGAGATCCACGAGCCTTCCTCCAGCGTCGCCGAGAGTGCGCCTTGAATGTCTTTGAGCGAGGCGTTGGTGATCTGAATGTCGAGCACCGCCATGAAGGCACCGAGCATTACGCTCATCACTGCGATCCAGTCGCGCCGAGTCGGTTCGCCGACTGGACGGATCAGTTCGTCACCGGCCACTGGCGGGGTCGTTCGCAGGTTTGACGTCGACTGAAACGGTCACCGACATCCCCGGACGAATTTTGCCGTGCAGGGGATTGTCCGGCGCGAACGTGAGTTTCACCGGAATGCGCTGTACGACTTTGGTGAAGTTGCCGGTGGCGTTGTCCGGCGGCAGCAGGCTGAACTGCGCGCCGGACGCTGCGAACAAGCTGTCGACCCTGCCTTGAATCGGCGTGCTGGGGAAACTGTCGAAGATCAGCTCGGCGGACTGGCCGATCTCCATGTGCTCGATCTGGGTTTCCTTGAAGTTGGCTTGCACCCAGATGGCCTCGTCGGGCACCACTGACAGCAGGTACGCTCCGGCCTGCACGAATTGACCATTGCGCGCGGCGCGCTGCCCGATCAAGCCGCTGATGGGGGCGTGAATTTCGGTGCGCTGCACATTCAACTCGGCTTGCGCCACATCGGCCTGGGCCGTGGCGATCTGTGCGTCGAGGCGTTTGATTTCCGCGGTCAGCGCATTGACCTGTTGACGCTGGCCTTGCGCATCGGCCTGAGCCTTGGCCACTTGAGAGCGCGCCACGTGGCTGTCGGCGGTCATGGTGGTGACCTGTTCTTCCGAAACGAAGCCTGGCTTGCGCAGCTTTTGCAAGCGCGCCAGATCCAACTGCGTACGCCCGAGCGTGGCCTGATTGGCCTGCACTTGTGCATCACTGGCGGCGATCAGGCTCGACTGCTGCGTCAACTTGCTCTGCGCCTGAGCCCGCTCAGCCTCCCGCGTCGCCAGCGTGGCCTGGGCGCGGTCCAGGGCCAGGCGGAAATCGTCAGGCTCCAGCTTTACCAGCAACTGGCCTTTCTCGACGTGCTGATTATCCTGCACCAGCACCTCACTGATCCGTGCGCCGAGCTGGCTGGATACCCGAGTGATCTCGCCCTGCACGTAAGCGTTGTCGGTGCTTTCGTGAAACCGTCCTTTCAAATACCACTGGGCGAAGAAAGCGAGGCCGATCAGCAGGACCACCACAAAGAAGATGAATAGGCGGCGTTTGAGTTGGGCGGGCATGGTTGTTCTTGTTGATTGGAGTGGTGGTGAATCTAGCAGCAAATAAAGTCTGGCAACTAGCCACCGTTGCAATAATGACCCGAAGTGATATTCCGGTATTCATTCGCAGGCGGCCACACGGTCCTCCGTGCTGGAGCCCCGAGGGGTACGCCTGTTAAGATTCGCGGCTTGTTCGACCTATTCGGAATTCTTCATGACCACCGTTCGTACCCGCATCGCGCCATCGCCCACCGGCGACCCCCACGTTGGCACGGCCTACATCGCGCTTTTCAACTACTGCTTTGCCAAGCAGCATGGTGGCGAATTCATCCTGCGCATTGAAGACACCGATCAACTGCGCTCGACCCGCGAGTCCGAACAACAGATCTTCGACGCACTGCGCTGGCTGGGGATCGAGTGGAGCGAAGGCCCTGATGTGGGCGGCCCGCACGGCCCGTACCGTCAGAGTGAGCGTGGCGACATCTACAAGAAATACACCCAGCAGTTGGTCGATGCCGGTCACGCCTTCCCGTGCTTCTGCACCGCTGAAGAGCTGGACCAGATGCGCGCCGAGCAGATCGCTCGTGGCGAGACGCCCCGTTACGATGGCCGCGCGCTGTTGCTTTCCAAGGAAGAAGTGGAGCGCCGTCTGGCCGCGGGCGAGCCCCATGTCATCCGCATGAAAGTGCCTAGCGAGGGCGTCTGCGTCGTGCCGGACATTCTGCGCGGGGACGTGGAGATCCCGTGGGACCGCATGGACATGCAGGTGCTGATGAAGACCGATGGCTTGCCGACCTATTTCCTGGCCAACGTCGTCGATGACCACCTGATGGGCATCACGCACGTGTTGCGCGGCGAGGAATGGCTGCCGTCGGCACCGAAGTTGATCCTGCTCTACGAATACTTCGGCTGGGAAAAACCGGCGCTGTGCTACATGCCGCTGCTGCGTAACCCGGACAAGAGCAAGCTGTCCAAGCGCAAGAACCCGACTTCGGTCACGTTCTACGAGCGCATGGGCTTCATGCCTGAAGCGATGCTTAATTACCTGGGTCGGATGGGCTGGTCGATGCCCGACGAGCGGGAAAAATTCTCGCTGCAGGAAATGGTCGAGCATTTCGACTTGAGCCGCGTTTCGCTGGGCGGTCCGATCTTCGACATTGAGAAGCTGTCGTGGCTCAACGGCCAGTGGCTGCGTGAGTTGCCGGTGGAAGAGTTCGCGGCGCGCGTTCAGAAGTGGGCCTTCAATCAGGATTACATGATGAAGATCGCACCGCATGTGCAGGCGCGTGTGGAGACCTTTAGTCAGGTGGCACCCCTGGGCGGGTTTTTCTTCGCGGGCGGGGTCAACCCGGACGTGAAGCTGTTCGAGCACAAAAAGCTGTCACCGGAGCAAGTGCGCCAGGTGATGCAGTTGATTCTATGGAAGCTCGAGTCGCTGCGTCAGTGGGAGAAAGACACGATTACCCGCTGCATTCAGGCGGTGGTCGACCATCTTCAACTCAAATTGCGCGATGCCATGCCGTTGATGTTCGCGGCCATCACGGGGCAGGCCAATTCGGTTTCGGTGACGGACGCCATGGAAATTCTGGGTCCCGACCTGACGCGCTACCGGTTGCGCCAGGCCCTGGATTTGCTCGGCGGCGTTTCCAAGAAAGAAAACAAGGAATGGGAAAAGCTCCTCGCTGCGATGGCCTGAGTGAACGGCAAGCCCCTGATTTTGCGCGAGCGGAATCGGGGGAGGGCGGTAAGTGATTGTTATCCCGGAAAATTCTTTTGAAATTTGTTTAAAAAAAGTTTGACAGCTACAGGGGTCGCACTTAATATGCGCCCCGTCCACACGGCAACACAGAAACACGGCGGTGACGCAGTGTGATGTGAGAGTGTAATGTGGGGCTATAGCTCAGCTGGGAGAGCGCCTGCATGGCATGCAGGAGGTCAGCGGTTCGATCCCGCTTAGCTCCACCAGTTTAGAGGCTTCAAGGCGAGCTGCACAGCGTTGAGGTTTGTACCGAAAGATCGGAACCAGCACCGATCAGGTACACAAAGGGTTACGTCCCCTTCGTCTAGTGGCCTAGGACACCGCCCTTTCACGGCGGTAACAGGGGTTCGAGTCCCCTAGGGGACGCCACGATTCATCGAGATGGGCCGCAAGGTCGGTCTCCGCCGAGAGGCGTAAATCCGGGGCTATAGCTCAGCTGGGAGAGCGCCTGCATGGCATGCAGGAGGTCAGCGGTTCGATCCCGCTTAGCTCCACCAATTTTTGCCAGGGTTCGTGAGTGATGGTTTCACGAATCTGACTGAAGGTTTTGCGTCCCCTTCGTCTAGTGGCCTAGGACACCGCCCTTTCACGGCGGTAACAGGGGTTCGAGTCCCCTAGGGGACGCCACGATTTCTCGCTCTGCGAGACCAAGGGTCATTCGATTATTGAATGGCCCTTTTGTTTTTCTGGGGTTTGGTGCCCCACCCCTTGCTAATCCTTACCTCACGCTTGCCATCCCGCATGATGCAGATAATATTATCGTCATCATTCCGGAGGCGGCCATGAACGACAAAAAAGCACAGACCCGCGAACGCATTCTCAACGCGGCGAGCGTGGCGTTGATTGCGCGTGGCCCGGTTGAACCCAGCGTCAACGAAATTATGGGCGCAGCCGGCCTGACGGTGGGCGGCTTCTACGCCCACTTCGACAGCAAGGAAGCGCTGATGCTCGAGGCCTTCAACCAGTTGCTGAGCGAGCGGCGCGCCATGGTGGCGAACATCGATCATCAGCTCCCCGGCAGCGAGCGTCGTGCTTTATTGGCCGCGTTTTATCTCTCGCGCAGGCATCGAGATGCGGAGGAGCATGCGTGTCCGCTGCCGACAGCCATTGGCGAGATGGCGCGGCTGTCAGACGAATTTCGCGATGCCCTGTCCGAGCACATCGAACTGATGGTTGCTCAACTGGCCGCTTCTCCCGAAGAAACCGACAAAACGCTGGCTGATATCGCTTTGATGCTGGGCGGCCTGGCACTGGCCCGCGCCCTGGGCGCCAACGAGCTGTCTGACCGTGTGTTGCGAGCTGCCAAGTCGGCCATGCAATGAGGCGTTCGCGACAGGCCGAACCCCGGCCCCGATGCTTTTGGTTACACTGCTCGCCAACGCATTCATGAGCGGCGGGAATACGCATGGGCTGGGATCTGGCAACGCCATTCGTCATCGACTTACAGGTGAGCGAAGACGACATCGATGGACTGGGGCACGCCAACAACGCGGTCTACGTGACTTGGCTCGAGCGTTGCGCCTGGCGCCACTCTCAGCAATTGGGGCTGGATTTGACCGAGTACCGCCGCCTCGATCGTGCCATGGCCGTGGTGCGGCATGAAATCGACTACCTGGCCAGTGCTTATCAGGAAGATGAGTTGCAATTGGCCACGTGGATCGTCGACTGGGATCAGAAAATCAGAATGACCCGCCGCTTTCAGCTCAAGCGCCCTCGTGATGGGGTCACCCTATTGCGGGCGCAGACGACATTCGTCTGCATTGAACTGTCCAGCGGGCGGCCGAAACGCATGCCTGCCGAATTCCTTGAAGGTTATGCCCCGGCGTTGCAAATGGTCGCTTCCTGACGCGCGGCCCGTTCCCAAGCGTTTCGCCACTGCGTAAACTGCGTGACTTTTTTTCGAGTGTGCGCCATGCAAATTGCTCTGGCCCCCATGGAGGGCCTGGTCGACGACATTCTGCGCGATGTACTGACTCAGGTCGGTGGTATCGACTGGTGCGTCACCGAATTCATCCGGGTCACCGAGCGCCTACTGCCCGAGCACTATTTCCACAAGTTCGCTTCCGAGCTGCTCAACGGCGCGAAAACCCGGGCGGGTGTGCCGCTGCGGGTCCAGTTGCTGGGGTCCGATCCCGTGTGTCTGGCAGAAAACGCTGCCTTCGCCGCGCAGTTGGGGGCGCCGGTCATCGACCTGAACTTCGGTTGTCCGGCCAAGACGGTCAACAAGTCGCGGGGCGGGGCCGTGTTGCTCAAGGAGCCTGAACTGCTGCACTCGATTCTCAGCCACGTGCGCCGCGCAGTGCCCGCACACATTCCTGTCACGGCCAAGATGCGTCTGGGCTACGACAGTACCGAACCGGCGCTGGACTGCGCGCGGGCGCTGGAGGCGGGTGGTGCCGAGCATATCGTGGTCCACGCCCGGACCAAGGTGGACGGCTATAAACCGCCGGCGCACTGGGAATGGATCGGCAAGATTCAGGACGTGGTGAAGATCCCGGTCATCGCCAATGGTGAAATCTGGACAGTAGAGGACTGGCGCCGTTGTCGCGAGATCTGCGGCGCGCGGGACATCATGATCGGCCGCGGCCTGGTGGCGCGCCCGGATTTGGCGCGGCAGATCGCAGCGGCCGACGCGGGACGTGAGGTCGTCGAGATGACGTGGGAAGAGTTGCTGCCGCTGCTACGGGACTTCTGGTCGCAGGCCATGGCGAAGATGACCCGCATCCAGGCGCCAGGGCGCCTCAAGCAGTGGGTGGTGCTGTTGACCAAAAGTTACCCTGAAGCGACGTTGCTGTTCGATTCGTTACGCCGGGAGACGGACTGCGAGCGCATCAGTCAGATGCTGGGTGTGGTGGAGCCGGAAGTGGCCTGAAAAAATTTTCATAGTGACTCTTGAAACAGAAGTGACTGCACCTATTTAGGGATTACGCGATGCCGAAGTCGGGTCGCGGAGACAAACACTTGCTGATTCATTCAGGAGATTCACATGACTACTGCATTTTCTTTGGCCCCACTGTTCCGTTCGTCCGTAGGCTTTGATCGTTTCAACGATCTGTTCGAATCGGCGGCCCGCAACGAGTCGGCCAGCAGCTACCCTCCCTACAACGTCGAAAAACACGCTGACGATCAATATCGCATCGTCATCGCGGCAGCAGGTTTTCAAGAAGAAGACCTCGAGTTGCAGGTCGAGAAAGGTGTGCTGACCGTCACTGGCAGCAAACGCGACAAGCCGGCTGAAGGCGTGACCTTCCTGCATCAAGGCATCGCCCAGCGCGCGTTCAAGCTGTCCTTCCGTCTGGCCGATCACATTGAAGTGCAAAATGCCGCACTGGCCAACGGCCTGCTGAACATTGACTTGCTGCGCCTGGTGCCTGAAGAGGCCAAGCCAAAACGCATCGAGATCAATGGTCAGAAAACGCTGGCCCATTGATTGTCAGCCAGCCACAAAAAGGCGCCCTTCGGGGCGCCTTTTTTATGCGCGCGCAACGCCCACTTTCGGTGGGGCCGCTACCTGGGGCTCAACGGCTTAACCGCTCGCGCAGCAGGGCCTCGAACCCGTCCAGTGTCAGCGGCTCGCTGAACAGAAACCCTTGATAGAAATAACAATCCAGCTGTGTCAAAAACGCCAGTTGCTCTGGCTTTTCTACCCCTTCGGCAATGATTTCCAGGTTGAGGCTGGCGGCGATGGCGACGATGGCCCGGACGATTTCGGCGTCATTGGGGTCATTGGTGGCGTCGCGCACGAACGACTGATCGATTTTCAACGTGCTGACGGGCAGGCGCTTGAGATAGGTCAATGAGGAATAGCCCGTGCCAAAGTCGTCCATGGCGAAGCTGATACCCATCTGTTTGAGCGCCAGCATCCTGGCAATGGTTTCCTCCAGGTTCTTGATCACGATGCCCTCGGTGATTTCCAGCTTGAGCATGTGGTAAGGCACGCCGTGCTGCCGCAGGCAACGCTCCACGCGCTCGACGAAATCTGCCTGACGGAACTGGCGCGGGCTGATGTTCACGCACAGGCTGAACGTGTGGCTGTCGATCAGTCCCTTGCGCAGCAACTCGCTGCCTGCCCTGCATGCCTCTTCGAGGATCCAGTTGCCGATGTCGAGCACCATCCCGCTTTCTTCCATGATCAGGATGAATTGATGGGGAGGTACGTCGCCGAGGCTAGGGTGCTTCCAGCGCAGCAAGGCCTCGGCGCCTATGATCCGATCGCCTCGGGTGTCGACCTGGGGCTGATAGCTCAGGCTGAACTCGTTACGGCTCAACGCCTGGCGCAAGTCGTTTTCCATGCGCAAGCGGTTGCTGGCGGCTTTCTGCATGTCGCCATGGAACATTTGCGTGGTATTTCGTCCCGAGTCCTTGGCCCGGTAGAGCGCGATGTCGGCACGTTTGAGCAGGTCGGCGGGCGTGGCTCCGTGGTCGGGGATCACTGCCATTCCGATGCTGGGGGTGACCTGCAGGCGATGGCCATCGAGAAACATGGGCTCGGACAGCAGCGCGCGCAGGGTGTCGGCGAGGCCGTGCACATGCTCGATGACCTCATCCCGCGTGCCTTCCAGGCCGCTGACCAGCACCACAAATTCATCACCTCCGAGCCGGGCGACGGTGTCTTCAAGCCGCACGCTGGCCTCCAGGCGGGCGGTGACGATTTTCAACACGCTGTCACCCACCGGATGACCGAGCGAATCGTTGATGTGCTTGAAATGATCGAGGTCGAGAAAGAGCAGTGCACCTCGCAGTTCATGGCGCGTGAGCAGGGCGATCTGCTGGCTGAGGCGATCCATCAGCAGCGCCCGATTAGGCAGATTGGTCAGCGAGTCGTGGTAGGCCAGGTGCTGGATCTGCGCTTGGGCACTCTTCAACTGGCTGATGTCCCGCGCGGTGATCAGCAGGCAGGCGGTGTCGTCGAGTGTCAGCGGGTCAACGGACACGTCCACGGTGACGAGGTCACCGTTCTTGTTGCGTCCCAGCAACTCCCGATTACGTATCCGCCCTTGGTCCTGGACTTCCTGAATCAGGCGCTCGTACTGGAGCATGTCGGCAATTATCACGAAGTCGAATACCGTCTGGCCCACGACCTCGTTGGCGCTGTACCCGGATAGCCGCGAGAAGCCATCGTTGACTTCAATGTATCGACCTGTGGCTCTCTCGATAATGATGATGGCGTCAGGACTTGAGTGAAACGCGCGGGCAAATTTCTCTTCGCTCGCCTGCAGGGCTCGTTGCGCGCGCTTGTGTTCGGTGTTGTCGATGAAGGTGCTGAGCAGGTAGATCCCGTCGCTGAGCTCGATGCGCTGCGTATGCAGCGTGCCTTCGTGGGCTTGCCCATCGCGTCCATACAATTGGGCTTCGAGGCTTGCGGGTTCGCTGCCCAGCGATGCCTTGTCCAGCACCACCTGGCGTTGTTGAGGAGTGCCCCACAGGCCTATTTCCAGTGTGGTACGGCCCATGCAGTCAGCGAGCGGCCAGCCGAATGTGACTTCGAAATGACGGTTCGCTTTGCAGACCAAACCATCCGTTTGCCGCGTCAGCAGCACCACATTGGGGCTGAGGTTGAAGAGGGTCGCAAAATGGCGTTCCGATTCCTTCGCCGTGAGCGCCAGGCCGGTGAGCGGGTACAGCGAGCTGTCAGCGTTAGTGGGCATGTGATCACGAGCCTTGAAGGAATAAAGCCAGTATGTCGATCCATGAGCGTCACCCTCAGGCCTCGGCCGCCTGAGCATCGAGCAGCGCCATGAAGGCCCTTGCGGCGTTCGACAGCGTGCGTTCGGTGTGAACAATGTAGCCTAGCTGGCGCCGCAGCTGGATGCCGGGCAGCGGAATGCGCGCCACCTGTTCATCGAGCATGGTTCTGGGCAGCACACTCCATGCCAGACCGATGGAGACCATCATCTTGATCGTTTCCATGTAGTTGGTGCTCATGGCGATGTTGGGTTTGAGTCCCTGCGCCTCGCACAGCCCGCTGACAATGTGATGGGTAAAGGTGTTGCCCCCCGGGAATACGGCGGGGTACCCAGCGATGTCCGCCAGGCTCACATCAGGGGTCGTCGCCAGTGGGTGTTCAGGGGCGGCGACGAAGTCCAGAGGGTCATCCCATACCGGCACCGCCTTGATCAGCGAGTGGGGCTCTGGGGCGAGGGTGATCACCGCCAACTCGGCGCGGCCGTGAAGGATCTCCTCGTAGGCGACCTCCGAGTCAAGGAACTCGATGTCCAGCGCGACATCGGGATAGGTCCGAGTAAAGGCCCTCAACAAAGGAGGGAGCCGATGCAGACCGATGTGGTGGCTGGTGGCGAGGCTCAGCCGTCCGGTGACCTCTCCCGTCAGATTGGTCAGCGCCCGGCGTGTATCGTCCAGGACATTCAGTATTTGATAGGCACGGGGCAGCAATGCGCGTCCCGCCTCGGTCAAGCTGACTTCCCGACCCAGTCGGTCGAACAGCCGGACGTTGAGCTGCTGTTCCAGGCCCGCAATACGCTTACTGATCGCCGGTTGCGTCAGGTGCAGGTGCTCGCCCGCAGCGGAAAAGCTGCCCGTTTCGGCGATGGCGATAAAGGCATTGAGATTGGCCAGGTCCATTCGAATTCCTATCGGTTATCCAAAGCATGAAAAATATGAATTTGAGTTATTTAAGCATATTCCCTAGCATCTCCCCCACAAGCCGAAGGGTTTTAAGGTGTCGCCGTGACACCCATGCCTGGGGCATAGAAACAAGCTGATGAGGAAACCGTCTGATGGCTGGCAAAACGCTCTACGACAAGCTTTGGGATTCGCATTTGGTCAAGCAGCGCGACGATGGCTCGGCGCTGCTCTACATCGACCGTCACATCATCCATGAAGTGACCTCCCCACAGGCTTTCGAGGGCCTGCGCCTGGCCGGGCGCAAACCCTGGCGGATCGACGCCAACGTTGCGACCGTCGACCATAACGTGCCCACCACACCCGACCGCAAGGGCGGCGTCGAGGCCATTGCGGACCAGGTTTCGCGTCTGCAGGTCAAGACGCTGGATGACAACTGCGATGAGTACGGCATCACCGAATTCAAGATGAATGACGTGCGTCAGGGCATCGTCCACGTGATCGGCCCGGAGCAGGGCGCCACCCTGCCAGGCATGACCGTGGTCTGTGGCGACTCCCACACCTCGACCCACGGCGCGTTCGGCGCGCTGGCGCACGGTATCGGCACCTCCGAAGTCGAGCATGTGCTGGCTACCCAGTGCCTGGTGGCCAAGAAGATGAAGAACATGCTGGTGAAGGTCGAAGGCAAATTGCCGTTCGGCGTGACGGCCAAGGACATCGTGCTGGCCATCATCGGCAAGATCGGCACCGCGGGCGGCAACGGCCACGCCATCGAGTTCGCAGGCAGCGCGATTCGTGACCTGTCCGTCGAAGGCCGCATGACCATCTGCAACATGTCCATTGAAGCCGGTGCGCGGGTCGGATTGGTAGCCACCGATGAAAAGACCATTGCCTATGTTAAGGGGCGTCCTTTCGCGCCTACCGCCGAGCAGTGGGACGCCGCCGTCGAGGCGTGGAAGGACCTGGTGTCCGACGCCGATGCCGTGTTCGATACCGTCGTCGAGCTCGACGCCGCGCAGATCAAGCCGCAGGTAAGCTGGGGCACGTCCCCGGAAATGGTGCTCGCCGTGGACCAGAACGTTCCCGATCCGGCGCAGGAAACCGATCTGGTCAAGCGGGGTTCCATCGAGCGCGCCCTGAAATATATGGGCCTGAAGGCCAATCAGGCGATCACCGACATTCAACTGGATCGCGTGTTCATCGGCTCCTGCACCAACTCGCGCATCGAAGACCTGCGCGCAGCGGCGCAAATCGCCAAAGGTCGCAAGGTCGCCGCAACCATCAAGCAGGCGATCGTCGTGCCAGGCTCGGGTCTGGTGAAGGCGCAAGCCGAACAGGAAGGGCTGGACAAGGTGTTTATCGAGGCGGGTTTCGAATGGCGCGAGCCTGGATGCTCCATGTGCCTGGCGATGAACCCGGACCGGCTGGAAAGTGGCGAGCATTGCGCATCCACCTCCAACCGTAACTTCGAGGGCCGGCAAGGGGCGGGCGGACGTACCCACCTGGTCAGCCCGGCAATGGCGGCGGCAGCGGCGGTGAACGGCCGTTTCGTCGACGTTCGCACCCTGAGCCAGCATTGAGGAGTCCAGCATGAAAGCCTTTACCCAACACACCGGCCTGGTCGCTCCGCTGGACCGTGCCAACGTCGACACCGATCAGATCATTCCAAAGCAGTTTTTGAAATCCATTCGCCGCACCGGTTTCGGTCCGAACCTGTTCGACGAGTGGCGTTATCTGGATGTGGGCCAGCCGTATCAGGACAACTCCAAGCGCCCGCTGAATCCGGAATTCGTGCTCAATCATGCGCGGTACCAGGGCGCCAGCGTGCTGCTGGCCCGTGAAAACTTCGGCTGCGGTTCGAGCCGCGAGCACGCGCCATGGGCGCTGGAGGAGTATGGTTTCCGTAGCATCATCGCGCCGAGCTATGCCGACATCTTCTTCAATAACAGCTTCAAGAACGGCCTGTTGCCGATCATCCTGACCGAAGCGGAAGTCGATGAGCTGTTCAAGGCCGTGGAAGCCAAAGAAGGCTATCAGCTGAGCATTGACCTGCAGGCCCAGACCGTGACCGCAGAAAATGGCAACGTGTATCGCTTCGAAATCGATGCATTCCGCAAGCACTGCCTGCTCAATGGCCTGGACGACATCGGTCTGACCCTGGTCGATGGCGATGCCATTGCCGCGTTCGAGAGCAAGCACCGCGCGGCACAGCCTTGGCTCTTCCGCTGAACCGCGGCTTTAACGTCAAGCCACAAGCGGCAAGTTATACGCGGCGCTGCGGGTCTCGCAGCTTGTCGCTTCAAACGTGCAGCTTTCGAGTCGGCCTCGCTCCAGAGGCCGACCGCCATTTTGAAATGAGGGTGTTATGAGCAAGCAGATTCTGATTCTTCCAGGTGACGGCATTGGCCCTGAAATCATGACCGAAGCGGTCAAGGTGCTGGAGCTGGCCAACCAGAAGTATCAACTGGGGTTCGAATTGAGCCACGACGTCATCGGTGGCGCGGCCATCGACAAGCACGGCGTGCCGCTGGCCGACGAAACGCTGGACCGCGCCCGTGCCGCCGATGCCGTGCTGCTCGGGGCGGTGGGCGGTCCGAAATGGGACACCATCGAGCGTGACATCCGCCCGGAGCGGGGCCTGCTGAAAATCCGTTCGCAACTGGGCTTGTTCGCCAACCTGCGCCCGGCGATCCTGTACCCGCAACTGGCCGAGGCCTCCAGCCTGAAGCCGGAAATCGTCGCCGGTCTGGACATCCTTATCGTCCGCGAGCTGACGGGCGGAATCTATTTCGGCGCACCGCGTGGGACCCGCGAACTGGAGAATGGCGAACGTCAGGCCTATGACACGCTGCCCTACAGTGAGAGCGAGATCCGTCGCATTGCCCGCGTGGGCTTCGACATGGCCCGCGTACGCGGCAAGAAGCTGTGCTCCGTCGACAAGGCCAACGTACTGGCTTCCAGCCAACTGTGGCGCGAAGTGGTCGAGCAGGTGGCCAAGGATTACCCGGACGTCGAGTTGAGCCACATGTACGTGGACAACGCTGCCATGCAACTGGTCCGTGCACCCAAGCAATTCGACGTGATGGTGACCGACAACATGTTCGGCGACATCCTGTCCGACGAAGCCTCGATGCTCACCGGCTCCATTGGCATGCTGCCTTCCGCGTCGCTGGATTCGAACAACAAGGGCATGTACGAACCGTGTCACGGTTCTGCGCCGGACATCGCGGGCAAAGGCGTGGCCAACCCGCTGGCGACTATCCTGTCGGTGTCGATGATGCTGCGTTACAGCTTCAACCAGCACGTGGCCGCGGATGCCATCGAGCAAGCGGTCAGCCAGGTGCTGGATCAAGGCCTGCGTACGGGCGACATCTGGTCCGAAGGCCATGCGAAGGTCGGTACGCAAGAAATGGGCGACGCCGTAGTCGCCGCGCTGCGCAATCTGTAATATCTCGGGCCCACTGCTGCAATGTGGATGCGAAAACGCATGCGGATGCCATGCGGATGCGTCGCTTCTCCCCGCCACAGTGGCCCCACTTTTAATTAAGGTGTAGTTGCGATGAAACGTGTAGGTCTGGTCGGTTGGCGCGGTATGGTTGGTTCCGTGCTCATGCAGCGCATGCTGGAAGAGCAGGATTTCGATCTCATTGAGCCGGTTTTTTTCACCACCTCCAACGTCGGCGGACAGGGTCCGTCGGTGGGCAAGGACATTGCGCCGTTGAAGGATGCCTACAGCATCGACGAGCTCAAGACCCTTGACGTGGTGCTGACCTGCCAGGGCGGCGACTACACCAGCGAAGTGTTTCCGAAACTGCGTGAAGCAGGCTGGCAGGGTTACTGGATCGACGCCGCCTCGTCCCTGCGCATGGACGACAGCGCCGTGATCGTGCTCGATCCGGTCAACCGCAAGGTCATCGACCAGCAACTGGACGCCGGCACCAAGAATTTCATCGGCGGCAACTGCACTGTCAGCCTGATGCTGATGGGGCTGGGCGGTCTGTTCGAAGCCGGTCTGGTGGAGTGGATGAATGCCATGACCTACCAGGCAGCGTCGGGCGCCGGTGCGCAAAACATGCGCGAGCTGATCAAGCAGATGGGCGCCATCAACGCCTCGGTCGCGGACGATCTGGCCAACCCTGCCAGCGCCATTCTGGACATCGACCGCAAGGTGGCTGAGGCCATGCGCAGCGACAGCTTCCCGACCGAAAACTTCGGTGTGCCCCTGGCAGGCAGTCTGATCCCTTGGATCGACAAGGAACTGCCGAACGGTCAAAGCCGCGAAGAATGGAAAGGCCAGGCCGAGACCAACAAGATCCTCGGTCGCTTCAAGAGTCCGATCCCGGTCGACGGCATCTGTGTGCGCATTGGCGCCATGCGTTGCCATAGCCAGGCACTGACCATCAAGCTGAACAAGGATGTGCCTATTGCCGACATCGAAGGCCTGATCAGCCAGCACAACCCGTGGGTGAAGCTGGTGCCGAACAACCGTGAGGCGAGCATTCACGAACTGAGTCCGACCTCCGTGACCGGCACCCTGAACATTCCCGTCGGACGCCTGCGCAAGCTGAACATGGGTTCGCAGTACCTGGGCGCGTTCACCGTGGGTGACCAACTGCTGTGGGGCGCTGCCGAGCCACTGCGTCGCATGCTGCGGATTTTGCTGGAACGTTGATTCCCAGCGGTCGCCAACCCTGAAAGCCGCCTTGAGGGCGGTCGATGGGACGATTCCCCCACACCCTGCGAGGGCTACGCGTTCGCAGGGTGTTGCATTTTTGCGGGGCTTCCCGGGCCACTCGCTCGAATTCCGGCGACCTCTACCCGCGGACGCGATTGACCGGTAGTCTTCAACCGACAAATCACACCGTGAATGAGGGGCAACGATCTCCCTGCACCGGGACCGGCCCGTTTTCAGCGACCGAGGCGAACGTTGAGCGAAAGACGCGAGTTCAGCGGGGGCATGAAGGGCAAGAACCTTCGCTACCTGGACGATAACAAGAACACACCCAGTGCAACGACCCGGACCGGGTTTCTGTTGCTTGAACACTTTTCCCTGCCGGCCTTCACCCAAGTACTGGACACCCTCGTCACGGCCAATCTGCTGCGGCCCAGGCTGTTCACCTCGCGCACCTTTGGTTTGCACGAAGGCGAAGTCGTCAGCGATCTGGGGCTGGTCATCCGGCCTGACGCGAAGCTGGAATTGCCAGACCTCAAAGCCCTCGATCTGCTGGTCATTTGCGGCGGCTATCGCACCGAACTGAACACTCACGAAGCACTGACGACATTGCTCACCACCGCGGCCGATCTGGGCATTGCGCTGGCCGGGCTGTGGAACGGCGCCTGGTTTCTCGGCATGGCCGGATTATTGGAAGGCTATCGGTGCGCCATTCACCCTGAACACCGCCCGGCGCTGGCTGAGCTGTCGAAAATCACCCATGTGACCAGTGAGCCGTTCGTGGTCGACCGGGATCGGCTGACCGCATCCAGCCCGTCAGGCGCGTTCCATATGGCGCTGGAGTGGATCAAGGGTCTGCACGACAAGGCGTTGGTGGAAGGTATCGAAGATATCTTGTCTTTCGAAGAGTCCCGCTATCGCCGGATCAAACCCAGCCGTCACCTCTCGGTCAGCGCGCCGCTCAAGGAAGTCGTCAAATTGATGGACGCCAACCTGGAAGAGCCGCTGGAGATGGAGCAGTTGGCGCTGTACGCCGGACGTTCGCGGCGGCAGATCGAGCGATTGTTCAAAGAACAACTCGGCACCACGCCGCAGCGGTATTACCTGGAACTGCGGATTACCGAAGCCAGACGTCTGTTGCAGCACACCGAACTGTCCCAGGTTGAGGTGCTGGTGGCCTGTGGATTCGTTTCGCCGAGTCACTTCAGTAAGTGCTACAGCTCGTATTTCGGGTATCGACCGTCGAAGGAGAAGCGGTTGGTGAAGTGAGGTGTTCGCGCTGCTACCGCGTCAGCCAAACCGGGCGGATCGCTCAGTTCAGGGACAACTCGCAAAACCGCAGCCGGTTGCCAAACGGATCGGCCACTTCCATGACCTTGCCCCAGCCCTGTTCCTGAATGCCGGGGCGGGCATGTTTATAGCGCTTTGCGTTGAGTTCTTCGCACAGGGCTTCGATCTGCGTCACCGGCACGAAAACGCCGTGTTCCGACAATTGACAATCCCCGTGCCGCTTCTCTAGGATGCCGCTCATGCGCCGATTTAAACAGCTACTTGCGGGGCGCCGGATGTCGAGCATTCGTCACCGAAATACCGCTAAAGCGCTGGTTCGGTGTTGCCTCTCACCGCTGCCCAGCGGAACACTGAGGCGGAGAACCCAGCACCATGAGCAACACGTCCAGCCCACGCCCCCTGATTCGTCTGGTCCCACTGACCAGTCCGTTCAATCGTCGCAATCCGAAAATCCTTCTGGCCGGATCCCATCAGCCGACGCTGCTGCGTTATCTGGACGGTCGACCTCGCCGCCAGCACGGCCCCCATGCCTTTCTGATTCAGTTCATCGCGGCAGATGAGTCACTGGAGCGCTTCAACAACGATCAGTTCGATCTGGCCGTGGTTCAGGCGCCCTCGGCGGACAGGGCTGATGCGGTGATCCGCCACCTCACACGCATCGCCCGTCAGGGGTTGATTACCCGTTGTTGAGATGACGCAACGCAGGCTGCAGCGGCTCCTGGGGGTGAGTGAGCGCGCGCTGCCCACGGATGCGATTGGCGTGTTGGCATTGCGCGATCAAGCTGTGGCGCAGCGACCAATCGGTATTGATGATGTAAAAGTTCTGGATATAGCTCCACTCGTCCACTGACGCAAACCACTGATCGACCTTGTGTGACAGGTCAGTGGCTGCGTGAAAGGGCAGCGAGTATTTGGCGCATTGCACGGCGGTGAGGCGACAAGGTGTTTTTTCCTCTTGGGCGACGCTGTCGATAAAGGCTTTCAGGGTATTGGTGTTGAACAGGTTCTCCCCGGGCCAGCGCTGAAGTACGCCGTCCCAGAACTCATCACGGACGCTGCTGTGGTTGTAGGCGATGACGACGTTGCGACCCGGATAGTCCGCCCAGAAACTGCTCAGCGTCAGGTCACTCAACTGGTAGGAGATCAAGCGCTGTTCCATCTCGTCGAACAGCAGGCCCTGAAGTTCTGCGTGCGCTTCATCGGTAAAACCGTCGAACTGATGAAAATCCAGGATGACGATTTCCTGCGCAGGGGCGCCCTGGCTTTCCAGTTCCTGAAAGAACGCTTTGACCTTTTGCACGATGTCGACGGCCACCGTTCTGCCGGACGAGGTCAGGTGATAGAGCTGAAAACGCCGGGGGCTGTCGGCCGGCTGGTTCTTGTAGAACGCGACGCGCAGATCCAGTACGCGGATCCCATGGCGAAGCTGTTCGTGAGGTGACACATCCTGAGCGATCTCCTGAGGCAAGCCCAGGTTAGGGGATTGTTTGTCGCTGCCGGAGTTGTGTGTGCCCGGCAGGATCAGTTCGTCGATCCGCAGGTGTTGCAGTTCGGGCGTTTCGGCCATCCATTTCATGTGGATGGGTGGGTGGTTTTGTAGAGTCTGGCTCATGGCGTCGATCCTTGACGTTGAATTGATGAATGATGAGCGTTACGCGGCACAGCGAAGCGCTGCTCGTGATACCCATGGACAGGTTTGCGTGTTCGCCAGAACCAAGCAATGGGGTTCCGGCCGGTGAACCGTTGCGAGGTGTGTTCAGCGAAAACAGGCAGGGTGCGGTCCTAGCTCCGTTTTCCGCCAGCGTCGAGAACGTTGTGGATCACCGGTGTCCTACTGCCGCTGACAACTCTCGTTGCAATCGCGCCTCAGGCGAACTCAGCGCACCCGCAGCACGACGCGGCCCCGCACCGGTTCGTCATCCAGATGGTTGTGCGCCTTACCGAACTGTTCGAAGGGCCAGGTTCGATGAATGTCCGGCTTGAGCAGGCCTTTGATCGTCAGATCGTTGATCACCTCCAGCGCGCGTGCCATCGCTGCGGCGTTCTGCTCGATGCCCAGTTCCGGTTTGCCGGTGAAGTTCTCAAGGCAATGCACGAAGAAACGCATGTTCTTTCTGAACGCTTGCATCGCCGGGAACGGCGTGGTGTTGCCACCGCGCAAGCCATACAGCACCAAGCTGCCGCGGGGGGCAAGTACATCGCCCAGCAGCGACAGTTGGCGACCGCCGAAGCCATCGAACACCGCCTCGATGCCCTGGCCTTTGGTCAATGCCTGGATACGCAGGCCGATGTCGTCCTCGTCGGTGACGATGACGCGCTCGGCGCCGTTGGCCAACAGGTATTCGCGATCTTCGGCATGTTGCGCGGCGGCGATGACATGCAGGCCCAACGCCTTGCCTAACTGAACGAAGGCAATGCCGGGGCTGTAGGCCGCATCGGTCACCAGCACGGTCTGGCCAGTCTGAACGCCTGCCAGGTCAACGAGGGCAAAGTACGCCAGCAACATCGGCGTGTAGTGCACGCTGGCCTCTACGGGGGTCAGGACGTCGGGGTAACGGGTCAGGGCGTTACGCGGCACGATGACGTGATCGCCACACACGGGATAGTCGTTGGCGCTCATGGCCTTGAAGCTGGCCACCCTGTCGCCCACCTGCAGATCGGTGATGCCCGGTCCGATGGCCTCGACGATACCGGCCATTTCACTGCCGATACCGGCGGGCAATTGCACCGGGGCCAGGGCGAGATTCTGACGCCACAACACATCGTCCCAGCTCACGCCGAGGGCTTCTGCACGAACCAGCACTTCCTGCGGGCCGGGTAACCGGTCAGGCTGCTCCTCGCAACTGAGCACATCGGCTTTGCCGAAGCGATGAAATTTGATGGCGCGGGACATTTTCAACCTCGACTCATTTGATTAGGGTTGAGAAAACTTTAAGGGCGCGTGGCGTTACGCACTATTTCTGTCTGTCGATACCCGACATGCCTGCTATCAATTGGGGTTTGTGGAACGCGCACGCGATCGGAGCAGAGCGGTGAGCAGGCGCATAGAGCGCGCACCAGGTCGTTAGATTTTTCCATCATTCAGGGGTTGGCAATGTCGTGTGATGTTCGCTTCAAACAGGCGTGTGAGCAGGTCGGTCACGACTTCGATGGTGAGATCAAGATCGGCGGCAATTACGTCCCGCTGGTCCGTCATGACGATCAGCTGTACATCAGCGGTCAGATTCCGAGGGTGGGTGACCAGGTGATGGTGACGGGCAGGGCGGGCGCCGATGTGACCCTGGAGCAGGCGCAACTGGGGGCGAAGATCAGCGCCCTCCGCGCGATCGCATTATTGCAGCGCAGCCTGGGCAGCCTCGATAACGTCAAACGGGTCTTGCGCATGACCCTGTACGTGCAATGCACCGACAGTTTCACCCAGCAGAGCGAAGTCGCCGACGGCGCGTCCGAGGTGTTGTTTTTCGTGTTCGGCGAGGCGGGCGCCCATACCCGCAGCTCGGTGGGGGTGTTCCAGTTGCCGAAGAACGCAACCGTGGAAATGGACCTGATTGCGGTGGGCGGATAGCCGAGGAGCCACGATGCCCAATGGGGCACCGCGAACGGCTCGCCGCTCAGGCTCAACCCCTGTCACTTGCCCCACGCCGCCAGAGCGCTTTCGACAAAATGCCTGACTTTGGGCAAACGGTAGCGGTCCTGCGGGTACATCAGCCAGAGCGACCGACTCGGTGGCGGCCAATCCTGCAACAACGGGACCAGTGTTCCGGCGTTCAGGTCCCCGCGAATCAACACATCCGGGAGCATCGCGATGCCCATGCCGGTCAACGCCGCCTGGCGCAAGGCGGGTGAGCTGTTGACGATCATCGGCCCGGATACCGGGATCTCGATGATTCCTTCAGGGCTGGTGAGCATCCACAGCTTGTCGGCGGCGCGCCATTCGTCACCTGCCGGGTAGGCGAAGGACAGGCAGTGGTGGTCCCGCAAGTCTTCAGGCGTGATTGGGGTGCCGCGCCGGTCAAGGTATTCCCGCGATGCGCAGACGGTGAGGGTGTAGTCCTCGAGCGGTCGGGCGATGAGTGCCGAGGGATCAGGCTTGCCCAAGCGGATCGCGGCGTCGAATCCGTGTTCGATCAGGTCCATCAACTGATTACTCAGGACCACCTCGATCCTCAATTCCGGAAAGCGCTGGCTGAATGCGCTGAGCATGGGCGAGAGGCGTTCGGCCCCGAATGCGGGGGGCGCGGTCAGCCGCAGCGTGCCACTGGGCCGTGTTTGCGCATGCTCGGCCATGCGCTCGGAGTCGCTCACCAGGCCGAGCACTTCCACGCAACGTCGGTAGTAGAGAACGCCGAATTCCGTCAGGTTCTGTCGACGGGTCGTGCGGTGCAGCAGGCTGACCCCGAGGCGTTGTTCAAGGGCTTTGAGGTGGTTGCCCGCCATGGTCGTCGACATTTCGCAATGACGCGCCGCCGCCGTCATGCTGCCGCTTTCGACCACCTTCACAAATACGGTCATGGCCTGGAACACGTCCATTATCAACCTCTGCTTTAAAGTCACTCAACAAAGTCGATCTTTATACAGTAAAAGCGGTTAACGATACTGAGCTTCACACCGACCTGGAGCTCCGACAATGACCGCCGCCTGCCTGATGAACACGTATAAACCGCTGCCCTTGAGCTTCGTCAGAGGAGAAGGCGCTCGTCTCTGGGATGACACGGGTCGCCAGTACCTGGACGCCGTCGCAGGCGTCGCGGTGACCAATGTCGGTCACAGCCATCCGCGCATCGTCGAGGCCATCAGCGACCAGGCGGGGCTGCTGTTGCACACGTCCAATCATTACCGCATCGATTGGCAACAGCGGTTGGCGGGGAAACTGACGCAGTTGTCAGGGCTGGAGCAGGTGTTTTTCAACAACTCCGGGGCGGAGGCCAATGAGACCGCGCTCAAGCTTGCGCGCCTGTATGGTTGGGCCAAAGGCATCGAGCAACCGCTGGTGCTGGTCATGGACAACGCCTTTCATGGCCGCACCCTGGGCACGTTGTCCGCCAGCGACAACGGCGCGGCGCGCCTGGGTTATCAGCCGATGGCCAGGGACTTCATCAAGGTGCCGTTCGGCGACATCGTCGCCATCCAACGGGCAACGCACGCCTACGGTGAGCGCATCGTCGCGGTGATGCTCGAGCCGGTGCAGGGCGAAGGCGGCGTGGTGCTGCCGCCGCCGGGCTACCTCAAGGCGCTCCGGGCCCATTGCAGTCAGAACAGTTGGCTGATGATGCTCGATGAAATCCAGACCGGCATTGGCCGCACCGGCCAGTGGTTCGCATTTCAACACGAGGGGATTGCGCCGGACGTCATTACCCTGGCCAAGGCGCTGGGCAACGGCATCCCGATGGGGGCATGTCTCGCGAACGCTGCCGTAGGCCGTCTGTTCACGCCCGGCAGCCATGGCAGCACCTTCGGCGGCAATCCCTTGGCCTGCCGGGTTGGCTGCACCGTCCTCGATATCGTCGAGCAGCAAGGGCTGTTGAGCAACGCCGCCATTCAGGGCGAGCGTCTGCTGTCGGGCCTGCGCGAAGCGTTGAGCGGACATCCGGACGTGCTGCAGGTGCGTGGGTTGGGCTTGATGATCGGCGTGGAGTTGAGTCGGCCCATTCGCGACCTGTGCCTTCATGCCGCGCGCGCTCACGGCGTGCTGATCAATGTCACGCGCGGCCAGACCATTCGCCTGTTGCCGCCATTGATCATCGACGCGGCGCAGGTCGAGGCGATCGTGCGGGGGGTGGTCAGTGCGCTCGACTGAACAGCGCCGCTGAACTCCAGCGAAGCCAGGCGACTCTCAACCCACAGATCACTGAGCGGCTGTGGGCCCCTGACATGACTACCGAGAGCGTTCCATCGGACACCGGCCCCGCCAAGGGGCAACCTTTCGACACCGACCTCCCGGCGCGGCTGGATCGCCTGCCTTGGGGCCGTTTCCACACGCTGTTGGTGTTCGCACTGGGCATTACCTGGTTGCTCGATGGTCTGGAAGTCACGTTGGCCGGTTCGGTTTCCGGGGCGCTCAAGGAAAGCCCTGTGTTGCGCCTGACCAACGCCGACATCGGCCTGGCTGGCGGCGCCTACATCGCAGGTGCGGTGCTGGGGGCGCTGTTCTTCGGCTGGCTGACGGACCGTCTCGGGCGCCGCAAGCTGTTCTTCATCACATTGGCGCTGTACATCAGCGCGACCGCTGCGACGGCGTTCTCCTTCAGCCTGTGGAGCTTCATGCTGTTCCGCTTTCTGACCGGCATGGGCATTGGCGGCGAATACACGGCGATCAATTCCACCATTCAGGAATTCACCCCCGCTCGTTTCCGTGGCTGGGTCGACTTGACCATCAACGGTACGTTCTGGATCGGTGCCGCGCTGGGGGCGGTGGGGTCGATTGTGCTGCTCGACCCGGGCTGGATCGGCGCAGACCTGGGCTGGCGGCTGTGCTTCGGAATCGGCGCCGTGCTGGGGCTGATCATTCTGTTGATGCGCCTGTGGCTGCCGGAAAGCCCGCGCTGGTTGTTGATTCATGGTCAGGCTGACGAAGCCAGGCGGATCGTGGAAGGCATCGAGGCGCGTTTTCGTGAGCAGGGGCATGAGGTGGCAGCGTTCGACGGCAAGACGTTGCGCTTGCACGCCCGCGACCACACGCCGCTTAGGGAAATCTTCGACACATTGTTCAACCGCTACCGCCAGCGCGCCCTGGTTGGCCTGACCCTGCTGACCGCCCAGGCGTTTTTCTACAACGCGATCTTTTTCACTTATGCCTTGGTCCTGACTGAGTTTTATCAGGTGCCTTCAGCGGCCATTGGCTGGTACGTGCTGCCCCTGGCGTTGGGGAATTTCTGTGGCCCGCTGTTGCTGGGTCGGTTGTTCGACGTGGTAGGGCGACGTGTGATGATCAGCCTGACCTATGCCGTTTCGGCGGTGTTGTTGAGCATCAGCGGTTACCTGTTCGAACAGGGCGTTTTGAGCGTCACGCAGCAGGCGATCGCTTGGATGATCATCTTTTTCTTCGCCTCCGCGGCCGCCAGTTCCGCTTACCTGACCGTGGCGGAAACCTTTCCGCTTGAAATCCGGGCCTTGGCGATCGCGGTGTTCTACGCCTTTGGAACGGCGTTGGGCGGCATTATCGGACCGACACTTCTCGGCGAACTGATCGACAGCCACCAGCGAGGTCCGGTGTTCATTGGCTACCTCATCGGTGCAGCGTTGATGCTGTTGGCGTCAGGGGTGCAGGCGGTCTGGGGCGTCGCCGCTGAGCGTAAATCGCTGGAGCAGGTCGCCAGGCCGTTGTCTCAAGCCGACGATTGAGCGCTGTCGCGGGGTATCGCTGTCTTGGTAGCGGGAAGGACATCACGCTGAGGCCGTCCCGCAACAGTCAATGCATCGGCCCGCTACCGACGGGCCGGGGCGCTAACGTGTAGCGAATCGGGCGCTCATGCGCCGGGCCGCTGTGTCGAACGCCGCGATCATTTCTTCGATGACGTCATCGTCGTGCTCGAACGAGAGGTAGAGGCGTCCGTACGGCGACGGCATCACCAGCACGCCGGCCTCCCGCAGCGCCAGGTGCAGGGCCGAGCTGAACGCAGGATCGGCGATGGACGAGGCCTGTTGGTACGTGGAGGGGGCACCGGCGGCCGGCGCACCGGCGGTCGGCGCACCGGCGCCCGGCCAGATGCCAAAGACGTTGCCGTAGCCGCTGGTGACCACGTGGATGCCTTGCGCCGCGAAGCGGTTTTCGAGGGCGTCACGCAGCGTATCACCACGCTGGATGAGTCCTGCGTAATCTTGACTGTCGAGCTGCGCCAGGGTGCTGGTCACCGCCGCGCAGGCCAGCGGATTGCCGCTGAAGGTTCCCCCGCGGGTGACACGTCCCTCCTCGAACCCCGCGAGAACATGGGGTTTACCCACCACTGCGGAGACAGGCACGCCGTTGCCAATGGCCTTGCCGACGCTGGCCAGGTCCGGGTCCAGCCCTTCACGCAAGCCGGCCAGCCCGGGGAACAGGCGAAAACCCATCAGGACTTCATCACAGATCACCAAGGCGCCGTGCCGGTGAGCGACGTCCTGAACGTGCTGGAGATAGCCGGGCAGGGGCATGATGCAACCGGCGTTGGCCAGCATCGGTTCAAGGAGTACCGCTGCGACGTCAGGGTCCTCAGTGAACAGCCGTTCGATGTCGGCGAAATCGTTGAAACGAATCAGGGTCGTGCGTTCGGTGGACGGACGCGCACCGTCCTGGAAACCCGCTTCGGCGCTGGTGACGTTGCCGAAACTGACATCATCGAACCAGCCGTCGAACCCGGCGGCCATTTTGGCGATCTTGCGGCGGCCGGTGTAGGCTCGGGCTGCGCGGCAGGCGAGGTGCACCGCCTCGCTGCCGGAGTTGGTGAACATCACTTTGGTCAACGCGCCGGTGTGGCGAGCCAACGCCGTTGCAGCGCCGTGCTCGCGAACGTGTGCCCAGGACGGCGAGGCGCTATCGGCCAGGGCTTGAGCCACCTGGGCGTTGACGGCGTCATTGGCGTGGCCCAGTAACACAGCGCCGAAACCCAGCGCGGTATCGATGTAGCGACGCCCCCGGTCATCCCACAGATAAGCGCCTTTGCCATTGCGGATAAACAGCTTTTCGCCGTTCAGTTCAGGCAGGATACGGGCGGCGCTGGAGACGTCGCCCACTAGATTCGTCATGCTTGACCTCGGTGTCAGGGCAGTAAAAGGTGCCACTCGAGCCTGTCGGCCCAAGTGGCATCGAGCGCTGGGCGCTTATTGTTTCGAGGCGATCCATGCGTTGAAACGCTGGTTCAACGACTCGCTGTTGTCGACCCAGAAATCGACGTCCAGCGGCAGGGACTCGGCGAGGTTTTCCGGCGTGGTCGGCAATTCGGCCTTCAGCTCGGCGGGCACGAAGGCATTGGCTTTGGTATTGGGCAGGCCATAGGCAATGAATTTGGGCAGCTTGGACAGGTTTTCAGGCTGACTGGCGAAGGCGATGAAATCCATCGCGGCGGCTTTGTTCTCGCTCCCTTTGAGGACGGTCCAAGAGTCGATCGCCGATACGCTGCCGTTCCAGAGAAACTTGAAGTGCTTGCCTTCGTTGCGGTTGAAACCGCTGATCCGGCCGTTGTACGCCGAGCTCATCACCACGTCACCGGCGGAGAGCATCTGCAAGGGCTGAGCGCCCGCTTCCCACCAGACGATGCTCGACTTGATGCTGCCCAGTTTGTTGAAGGCACGGTCCACGCCTTCAGGGGTGCGCAGCACCTTGTAGACATCCGCCGGTTTGACGCCGTCGGCGAGCAGGGCGAATTCCAGCGCGTATTTAGGCCCTTTGCGCAGGCCGCGCTTGCCGGGGAATTTCTGAGTGTCGAAAAAATCGGCCCATGAGGTCGGTGCGGTTTTCAGTTTGTCGCCGTCCCATGCGACACCGGTGTTCCACACGATATTGCCGACGCCGCAGTCGCTGACCGCCTCGGGAATGAAGTCGGCTTTATTGCCGACCTTGGCCCAGTCGATCTTTTCGTACAGGCCCGCCTCGCACCCCAGCGCGAGGTCTTCGGCCTCGACTTCCACGACATCCCAGTTGGGGTTGCCGACTTTGACTTTGGCGTCCAGTACGCCGACGCCGCCATCCCAGCTTTGGTCAAGGACCTTTTTGCCGGTCTGGGCGGCAAACGGCTTGAAGTAAATCTCACGCTGCGCGTCCTGGAAGTTGCCGCCCCAGGAGACGATGGTCAGGTCACGGGCGCTGGCGGATTGCGCAGCCGCCAGGGTGGCGACGGTGAACGCGAGAGCGGCTAGGGCGTGGCACGGCTTGTGCTTCTTGTGCATGGGGAACCTCGACGCAGAGTGAGTGTGGGTGGTGGTAAAAATATTTACCACTCGCCCATCTGCGGAGCAAGTTTTATTTTCCTGCGCGTCTGAAAAAATCCAACTCGCCCGATAAGCCGGTAAGCGATTGATTTTTCACGTCCGTGATTTGATAGTGGGCAGCGATATTCAGTGCGCCTGCGCCGCAGCCCTGCGGGTCGGCAAGGTCGCACCGCCTGCGCCCCCCATCGGCAGCCTGTTACGGTGACGTCATCCAGCTGCCGCAAAGGGGTGCGAAATACCCAAACGGGCGCACCCATTCGAGGAAAACAGCGTGTCAGAAACACCGGCGAACAGCCGCAACCCCCATGCCCCCGAAGAGCGGGTCGAAGATCTGGACGCAGCAGAGGAGACGCTGTCGGTCGGCGAGCGGCTCAAGGCGCTGCGTCAGAGCCGGGGCCTGTCGATCCGAGGCCTTGCCGAGCTTGCCGGCGTGCCGCACGCCACCCTGTCGATCATCGAGCGGGACAAGTCCAGCCCCTCGGTCAGCATTCTCAAGCGCCTGCTCAAACCGTTGAACGTGACCCTCAGCGTGTTCTTTTCGGACTCGGCCGTGGTCGACCGCGCAGTGTTCTACAAAGCCAGCGATCTGGTCGAACTGGCGGACGGCAAGAAGCTGTCTTACCGGCAGGTCGGCGCGAACCTGGCCAACAGTTCGATGATGATTCTGCATGAACGCTACGAGCCTGGTGCCGACACCGGGCAGGAAGGGGAAGAACTGTATTCCCATGAGGCCGAGGAGGGCGGCATCGTCATCGAAGGCCGGCTGGAAATGACTGTCGGCGACGAGGTGCGCGTGTTGTCCCCAGGCGATGCCTACTACTTCGACAGCCGCCTTCCGCATCGCATGCGCAACCCGTTCGATGAAGTCTGCGTGGTGGTCAGCGCGGTCTCGCCGCCGACGTTTTGAAAACCGGTCAGCCCCACGGCGATTCTTTCAGCCGTTGTTCGAGGAAATCCCGAAACACCCGGATTCTGGGGCTCAAATGCTTGCGATTGGCGTGTATCAGGTAGATAGGCTCCTTGTGTGGCAGGCTGAAATCGGTGAGCAACGGAATCAGCCGCCCCTGTTGCAGGTCCGCGCCAATGTGGAACTGGGCAAGCTTGACGATCCCCGCACCTCTCAAGGCCATTTCCCTGAGCAGGTCTCCCTGGGCGAAGACCGCTTTCGGGACGATGGGCACGGTGCAGACGCCCCTTTCCCCGGCGCGGAATTGCCAGGTATTCCATGCACTTTGAAAACCGAACGTGAAGCAGTCGTGCTTCAGCAGGTCCATCGGGGTGTTCGGTGTGCCTCGGCGGGCGAGGTAATCTGCAGACGCGCAGGTGATCCACGCGCTCTCGCCGATCTTGCGCGCCACCCGCGAGGAGTCGGGCAGTCCGCCGCTGTGAATGGCGATGTCCAAGCCTTGTTCGAACAGGTCCACGTACTGGGGGCCGGCCTGCAGATCGACGGTCAGGCCCGGGTAGGCGGACAGGAAATCCGGCAGCCAGGGGAGAATCTGGTGTTTGGCGAACGTGGTCATGGTGTGAATGCGCAGCGATCCGCTGACTCGGTCCGGAAAGGCTTGCGCCAGTGAGTCGGCTTCGGCCATCGCGTGCATCACCCCTCGGGCGCTGACCAGATAGGCCGAGCCCTCTTCGGTCAGGGTCAGGCTGCGGGTGCCGCGCTGGAAGAGCCGCACGTGCAAGCGGTCCTCCAGGCGGGAGATCAGCTTGCTGATCGCCGACGGGGTCAGACCATTTGCCCGTGCCGCTGCCGAGAAACTGCCGTGCTCGGTCGCCCACACGAAGGCCAGCATCTGTGAATAGTGATCCATCCGCTCGCTCGCGACCGCCAGGTTGTGACGAAGCCTGCCAGTAATCGCCTGCTCGGACAACCGGGCTCAGCGGATGAATTGCTCGATGTAGTCGTCCGGCAGGCCCAGCGACTGGTAGTGCTTGCGCGCGGCCTCGAGCTTGGTGAATACATCTTCGTAGCCCACCGCGACCCCTTGCGGATCGACATAGGTGTAGCCGCCCTGCACGTGGAACCAGGTGATCATCTCGTCGACCCCCTCCGGCACGAACAGGGTGTGGGTCTCGCCCGGGGGCTCGTAAGCGAACGAGCCCTGCTCGGCCACCCAATCATGTTCCAAGTAGTACCAGCGACCTTTGAGCACCAGCGCGTGCACGCCGCCGCTGTGTCGGTGGCGAGACAGCACGCCGCTCTGACGCACACGGAGCAGGTTGATGTAGTAGCCCCCCGTGGTGCTCAGCAACAACGGTTTGAACGACACCGATGGCGTGACCGGTACCCACAGCGCGTCATCTGCGAGCCAGTCGGTCAGTACCCCCGCGTGGACCATGTCCGGCGTCATGAAAGGTACCTGGGGCCGTTGATAGGGAATGGCGAGTTCGTCGGGCTTGGGCGCTGTGCTCATTTTATTGGGGTTCCACGGTCGGTGAGGGGCCCCTGTCATGGGTGGGCCGGGTTGAGCACAGACTAGGCGAGCGGCAGCGCGGGGAAAACGCCCGTTCGGGCACAGCCGCTGTGAACGTCAGGCACAGAGGGGAGGGGGTGCCCCGTCAATGCAGCATGCGGCGGGTTTCGCTGAGGTTATCTTTGAGAATGTCGTTCAGTTCCTTCCAGGGATACCGTACGCCCTGCGCCGAAATCCGGCAGGCGTCGGTGTGGCGAAACGGTTGCTCGTTGAGCGTGGGGCACTGACCGGCGCCGCAGGCGCGGCAGACCAGTTTATGACCATGGATGATCCAGTCCCTGTTCCAACCGTCCATCGTGATAGGGGGGCGTTTGTTCGACATGCCTGTACCTCGCGTTCGGAGCATCGGATGAAGGGGCCCGCTTGCTTGCGCGGGCCCGGACGCAGGTGAACGACGGCATGACGTCATCCCCGAAGCAATCACGCTGAAGTGTAGGCGTGTTTTTGGGCATCAGGTCGGCGGGTCGTCGGTTGCCGTCACAGTGACCACTTGAGCGAGAACATCAGGTTGCGAGGATCGCCATAGACGCCGCTGCCGGTGGCCGTGGGAATGCCTTGCCAGTACTTTTCGTCGAGCAGGTTATTGAGGTTGACGCGCGCGTCCCAA
This sequence comes from Pseudomonas sp. GD03842, assembly GCF_029841165.1. Lineage (NCBI taxonomy): Bacteria > Pseudomonadati > Pseudomonadota > Gammaproteobacteria > Pseudomonadales > Pseudomonadaceae > Pseudomonas > Pseudomonas sp. GD03842. Next base: position 422,358 of record NZ_JAOCEA010000002.1, read on the forward strand.
TGCTCGTCGAAGCGGTAACCGGCCATGAGGCCGACCACGGCATAGGCGTCTTGCACGGAGCGACCGTTGCCCACCCGGTTGTAGGTTTCGCTCTGGGCCAGGACGTCTGCGCCTACACGCACCTTGTTCCACTGGCCTGGGAGGTGGTAAGTCGTGGCGGCTTTGAACAAGTGCTTGGGCTGGTTCGGGGCGAACAGATCGCCTTTTTCGAAGGTCCGGTCCTTGACGTACTGGCTCAGCACCAGCGTATAGGCGGCGCTGAACTGCCAGTCCGGCGTCAGCGCACCGGTGATTTCGGCATCGACACCCCGGCTGCGCACTTCACCGGCGGCTTCGTAGCAGGTGCGGTTCTGCTGTTGGCAACCGGCGGGCTGATCGGGAATGGCGTAGGCACGGTTTTGCTGGGTCATGTCGAACAGCGCCACGGAGGCATTCAGCCCGCCGTCGAAATATTCGCCCTTCAAGCCGATTTCATAGCTTTCGCCGGTCATCGGGTCAAGGATGCCGCCGCCCACGTCCTGCTGGCTCTGGGGCTTGAAAATCTCGGTGTAGCTGGCATAGGCCGAGTAGGTCTCATTCAGGTCGTAGACCACGCCGGCGTAAGGGGTGACCTCCTGGGTCACCTTATAGTCGCCGGTGGCGGCGGAGCGGTTCTTGTAGTCGTACCAACTGACGCGACTGCCGAGGATAATGTGCAATGGATCGACCGGGTTGAAGCGTGCGGCCGCGTAGACACCGTCCTCGGTGGCCGTGTTCTGGCTGACGTAATCGGTGCGCGTCGCGGGGTCAGGCTTGGGAAGGCTGTGGGGGTTGAAGTGGTAGATATCGATCGGCGTCGAGCCGTAATACCCGCCTTTCTGGTCGAACTTCTCTTCCCGCCGACTCACCCCGAGCGTGAGTTCATGCTGTCGGCCGAATAATTGAAACGGTCCGGACACTGAACCGTCGAGGTTGGTCTGCACGTCGGTGGTGTCGTACTGGCCCGAGGCCTGCCCGAACCCGTTGGCGCCCGAGGCGGTCAGGTAGCTGGAGAACATGTCCGATTCGGCCCAGATGCGGGCCGCGGCCAGCTTGCCCGTCCAACCGTTGTCGAAGCGGTGCGTCAGGTCAGTGAAAACGCTGACGTTGTCCCGGTCCCAGTAGGCCCAGTCGTTGCTCAGGAAGGTGGAGCGGGGCAGGTGCAGGTTCTCGCCGTTGCGCCCGGAGGGCAGGCTGCCCCAGTCCGAGGTCGCATCGTCGCGTTGCTTCGACGCACCGAAGGTCCAGGTGGTCGCGTCGCCGAGGTCGGCTTCCAGTACGCCATAAAACGTCTGGCGTTCCCGGTCTCGCTCGTCGACGAAGCTGTTGCCCTGCTCGTAAGCCGTGACCACCCGACCCCGCAGCGTACCCGCCTCATTGAGTTTGTTGGACGCATCCACTTCGGTGCGGTAGCGATCCCAACTGCCCGCCTGGGTCGTCACGCTGACCTGGGGTGTTGCGGTGGGGCGTTTGCGCACCAGGTTCAATGTCGCCGAAGGGCTGCCAGCACCCGTCATCAAACCCGTGGCGCCGCGCACCACTTCCACGCGGTCGTACAGCCCCAGGTCGGCGCCGGAAATGGTGTCCAGCGTGAAGTTGCTGACGATGGTGGGCAAGCCGTCATACATCAAGTTGTCGATCGTAAAGCCGCGCGCGAGGAACTGCTGACGGTCCGACCCGAATTTGCGCAAGGTGATGCCGGGTGCGTACTTCACCACGTCGTTAAGGTCATTCATGCCTTGATCATCGATGCGCTGGCGCGTGATGACACTCACCGATTGGGGTGTTTCGCGAATCGACAAGGGCAGTTTGGTCGCTGTGGTCATCGAACCCGTGGTGTAGGAACCGCTGCCCTCCGTCGTCGCCTGCCCGGCCACACTGCTGGTCTGGGCATCGATGTTGATGGTGTCCAGTGTCAGCGACGTGCTGTCGGTCGATGGAGCCGGCGCAGCGAGGAGAACGGCAGGCGCGGCAAAGGCGAGCAGACCGGACAAGGCGGGCGAGAACGGACGAAGCATCAGGTATTTCCTAAGCGGGAGCGTATGAAGGCGAGGGGATCCGGCAATGAAGGCGATCACGCACTGGCCAGTGGCTAGACAGCGCGCCAGAGCGTAACAATTCTTTTACAAAGGGTTAATTGAGAAAGAGTAGCAATTGCATGCGCAAATGTTTCTTGATGTTACGCCTCGAACGTTTAGCGTCGGTCATTTCAAATCTGAAATGATGAGTTTCTGAGGGTTCTATTTTGTGCGCCAATAGCCCCCGATAAGCTTTTCCTACATTTAATTCAGCCCCAGTAGGGGGTCAGGAGAAGCATCATGGCTCGTAAGCTCGAAGGTAAAATCGCCTTGGTCACCGGTGGCACATCAGGGATTGGCCTGGCGACCGCTAAGCGCTTTGCCGAGGAAGGCGCTCACGTTTACATCACCGGGCGCCGTCAGGCCGAACTCGATGCCGCAGTCTCCCAAGTCGGCCATGCCACCGGCGTGCAGGTCGACTCGGCGAAACTGGAGCAATTGGACGCGCTGTATGAGCGTATTCGAAGTGAAAAAGGCCATCTCGACGTGCTGTTCGCCAACGCCGGTGGCGGATCGATGCTGCCTTTGGGGGACATCACCGAGGCGCACTACGACGACACCTTCGATCGCAACGTCAAAGGGGTGCTCTTCACCGTCCAGAAGGCCCTGCCGCTGCTGGCGAAAAACGCATCGGTCATCCTCACCGGTTCGACGGCGGGCAGTTCCGGCACCCCGGCGTTCAGTGTGTACTCGGCATCCAAGGCTGCGGTCAGGGCGTTCGTCCGCAGTTGGATTTTGGACGTGAAAGAACGCAAGGTGCGCATCAACACGCTCAGCCCGGGTGCGACCAAGACGCCGGGGTTGGTCGACCTGGCCGGACCTGACGCCGCCCAGCAGCAAGGCCTGTTGGATTATCTCGCCTCGCAGATCCCGATGGGCCGCGTTGGCGAGCCGGTGGAGATTGCCAACGCAGCGGTGTTCCTGGCGTCGGATGATGCCAGTTTCGTCAACGGTGTCGAACTGTTCGTCGATGGCGGGCAAGCTCAGATCTGATCGTCGCATCACGATGCGCAAGGGGGCAATGTTCAGCATTGCCCCCTTTTTTATTGCACGTCGCCTGCCTGCCTCCCACCACTCGCCTGAGCGGTCTGTTCCTTAAGGACTCAGCTTGAGACTTTCCCACTAAGACGCTTTTTATCGGCGCAAACAACGCCCTCCCTGAATCAGATCATCGAGATGCTGGATTGACTTCGAGCAATATCTCGCTAAAGTGCGCATAAACGAGCGATTAAACTGTGAAAGCGTCGGCACCGAGCATGACGCTACGCTCGCGATGGGAGGTGAGGAGATGTCGAGCGACTTGCACAGTGCGGCTTATGCGGTGCTGTTGCCCGCGTTGGCCGGGCTCGAACTGGACGATACCGTTCGACGCTGCCTGAGTCGGGGAGGGGTTTCGGTGCTCCTGGGCGAAACGAGTGATGAATACCTGGCGCGTAACATGAGCTATGAACGCCGGCGCACCGAGACCCATGAGCACATCGCGCGCATCGCCGATGCCGCCGCCTTTCACGCCGGCGCGCCCGTACTGGTGGCCGTGGACCAGGAACTGGGTGGCATTCAGCGTCTGCATCGGCTTGTGCCGGGCCTGCCGTCGGCCGAAGCGCTCAAGGGGCTGGATGCCGCCGAAATCGAGGCGCGCAGTTACGAAATGGCCAGCGTCGCTCGAGTCATGGGGATCAACCTGTTTCTGGCGCCCCTCGTCGATGTCGTCACCGGCACCCACCCTTGGCTGCATCGTCGCCACCTCGGGGTCGATCCTTCAGAGGTGTCGCGCATCGCCTGTGCGTTCATTCGTGGGGTACAACGTGCTGGGGTTATCGCGACCGCCAAGTATTTCCCCGGTCATTGCCACACCGAGCATGATCCTGCACTGGCGCTCGCCAGTGTTCTCGGGGCCCGTAAGGAGATGGAAGAAGGGCTGGAGGTGTTCCGTCAGGTCATCGCAGCCGGTGTGCAGGCCATCATGCCGGGGCCAGCGGTGTTTCCCGCGCGGAATCCCGAGCATTCCGCGAGCACCTCGGCGAAGGTCATCAGCTTGTTGCACGCGCGGCTGGGGTTCGATGGGTTGATTGTGTCCGACGACCTGGACGCCCTGTCAATCCTGCGGGGCAACAGCGTTGCGGACACTGCGGTCAACGCATTGCGGGCAGGCGCGCACTTATTGCTGGTCTCCAGCGAATCAGGGCTGGATGCCATTGCTCAGGCGATTGTGAGCGCGGTCGAGGGCGGCGAACTCGACGCGGGCCGATTGTTGGCCGCAGCTGCAAAGGTGCGCAGCGCGGCTCAGGCCTCCAAAGCGCAGGTCGCCTCTGGGCTGTATGTGTCGTACCCGATTTCCGGGGGCCACCTGACGCGTCGGGTCATGCGCTGAAGGCAGTATCAATGGCACGCAAGGAGGGCTTCGGCAAAGCGGCTGATCTTCATTTGTGCGGGAGGCGTCCAGCCCTTACCCTTTCCCAGATGCCTTTCACGAGAGAAGGAGTGCCTGATGAGCTGGTCCGCCAAACAATATTCGATGTTCGAGCAACAACGCACCCGCCCGGTTCGCGACCTCGTGGCGGCGATGCCCGTCGAGCAGGTGAACACCGCGATCGATCTGGGCTGCGGCCCCGGCAATTCCACCGAAGTGTTGGCCGAACGCTTCCCCACCGCGTCGATCACTGGCCTGGACAGTTCGGAAGACATGCTGGGCGATGCGCGTCGGCGTTTGCCCAGCATCTCCTTCGAACTCGGGGACATCGGCGTCTGGAATCCCGCGCAGCGCTATGACGTGATTCTGGCCAACGCGTCGCTGCAGTGGGTGCCGAATCACCAGGCGCTGTATCCACGGCTGGTCAGTCACCTCAACCCGGGTGGCTGTCTGGCGGTGCAGACCCCGGACAATCTGGAGGAGCCAGCGCACAGGCTGGCTCGGGAGGTCGCTGCGAGCGGCCCGTGGTCGGGCAAGATCGCCTCGGTCAAGCATCCGGACCGTCATCCGGCGACCTACTATTTCGAATTGCTGCAGCCGCACTGTGCGCAGGTCGATGTCTGGCGAACGACCTACCACCATCCATTGGCGGGGGGGCATGAGGCGGTCGTCGAATGGTTCAAGGGCTCGGCGCTGCGCCCCTATCTCCAACGGCTGGACGAGAATGAACAGGCCGGTTTCCTCGACGCCTATCTGAAGGCGATTTCCCAGGCGTATCCCGCATTGGATGACGGTTCGGTGCTGTTGCCCTTCCCGCGGCTGTTCGTGGTCGCTGTGCGCTGATCGATGCGGGCGGCCGAGTGGATTTGGTTATAACCATAGATCCATTCGGTCTACCTTCTATATAAGATAAAGCGAGGCCGTTAGAGCAAAAATCGCTATGCTGCGCGCCGGATTTTCTTTCGCATGTCAGGCAGTCAATGGATTTCGGCAATATCGGTTTCGTCGTCGCAGGGTTGGTCGTTGGCTTCATCGTCGGCATGACCGGGGTAGGGGGCGGGTCGCTGATGACGCCGATTCTGTTGTGGTTCGGCATCAACCCGGCGACCGCCGTCGGCACCGATCTGCTGTACGCAGCCATCACCAAGAGCGGTGGCGTGCTGGTGCACAAGCGAAACGACAACATCGACTGGGGCATTACCGGCTGGTTGACATTGGGCAGTGTGCCCGCCGCTGGGCTGACCCTCTGGTTCCTCAGTACCCTGCACACTGCGCCGGATGCGATGAACGCCGTGATCAAGCAGGGCCTCGGTGTTGTGCTGTTGCTGACGGCGCTGGCCATCTTCTTCAAGAAAAGCCTGTTGGCGTTCGCCCAACGCCATGCCGGTGATCACTACCGCTTGAGCAATCGCAGCCTGAACGCGCTCACGGTCATCACGGGCGTGGTGCTCGGTGTCATGGTCGCCCTGACGTCCATCGGTGCGGGGGCGTTGGGCACGGTCGCTCTGTTCATTCTCTATCCATTCCTCGACACCCGCCGGCTGGTGGGGACCGAAATCGCTCATGCCGTTCCCTTGACCCTGATCGCAGGCCTGGGCCACGCGAGCATGGGCAACATGAACTGGTCGATGCTGGGTTTCCTGCTGATGGGCTCTCTGCCCGGCATTTACATGGGCAGCCACTTGGCGGGCCGGATTCCAGATGCGCTGCTGCGACCCTGCCTGGCCGTGATGCTGGTCGCTATCGGCTACAAACTCGCGTTCTGAGCCAGACAACCGGGCCAGTGCCTGGTTTTCCAAGTGCACGCTGAAGCCTGCGCGCTTGCAGAGAAGGATTGGCGCACCGGCTGAATGGACACACGCCCTTGGCCGCCTGAGCGGTTCAGGTGGCCAAAGGCGTCATCGGCGTCAGCAGAGCCGATCGATCACGCGAACCCCTTCCTGGTGCCGGGCGGCGCCCCATTCGCTGCTGAGCGTTTCCAGCACTTGCCCCAAGAACTGCTTGTCAGCGGCGGCCTTCTTGCCGACATAACCCTGACCCTTGCGGTACATCTTCAGCCGCGCGCGCATGTGCGGGTGGCGGTCGACGAATTCCTGCTCCTCGGTGCAGGCCCCCAGGCCGTCCATGTGGACGTCACCCTTTTCACATACCCAGAGAATGTGGCTATCGAGGGAGTCCTTCTGCGCCGCGAACAGTCGAGCCAATTGATCAATGGTGGGTTGATTGTTCAGATTCATGATTGGATTACCCCTTTTTGCCCATTTGTCAGCTATCTGGTGAGTTCACACGTCATGGCGAATCGTCCATCGATTCGCAGCCTTGGCACACGCTGGCAAACCCAGGGCGTCGATGCCTGCAACGGCATGCGGCACACAGGATGTAGTGCAGATGAGAGGTCGCTACGGAAAGCGTCGAAACGCAGGGGAGAAATGGCGGGCGTCGGCAGACACTGGCGACGTATCGTGGTCGGCCACAAGTGTCATGAGGACGTTTCGCCAGCGCTCGGCCTATGGGTCGATCTTGCCGGTTCGGCTTCATCAATCTGCCTTGTGGGCAGCACACATCCAGAGGTTGTACGACGGCTACGTCGAACGGTCCCGGAATACTTTTGCCAGCTCTCCCGATCGGGGAGACGGCCTCACTATGCAATCGGGAAAACGCTTCGTCAACCGTTTTGTAGTGAATATTTTTAAATACTACATATTTTGTAGTTCCAATACACAAAGGTCCGTTCGTGACTACAAAGTCAGTCCTCGCGGAACCAATGCTCGGCGTTCTCGTGCACTTCACGGCGTGGTCGGGCGGCTGGTGTATGCTCTGCACCACGCCTGTCTCCAGGTGCTGGAGACCTATTCGGACAGCTGAGGATGATCATGCAACCACTCGTACTCCCGACCTATGACGACGTGCTCGCGGCGGCGCGGCGCATCGATGGCCACGCCCACAAAACGCCGGTGCTGACTTCACGCACGGCGGACCGCGAGCTGGGCGCCCAGTTGTTCTTCAAATGTGAAAACTTTCAGCGCATGGGCGCATTCAAATTTCGCGGCGCGTTCAATGCCTTGTCGAAGTTCGACGCCACCCAGCGCCGACATGGCGTCGTGGCATTTTCATCGGGCAATCACGCGCAGGGCATCGCATTGTCGGCGCAACTGTTGGGCATTCCCGCGACTATCGTGATGCCGCACGATGCTCCGGCGGCCAAGGTCGCCGCGACCCGGGAATACGGGGCCACGGTGGTGACCTACGACCGTTACCGTGAGGACCGTGAAGCCATCGGCCGGGCGCTGGCCGAGGAGCAGGGGCTGACGTTGATTCCGCCTTACGATCACCCGGACATCCTCGCGGGGCAGGGTACGGCGGCCAAGGAGTTGTTCGAAGAAGTGGGGCCATTGGATGCGCTGTTCGTCTGCCTCGGAGGCGGCGGCCTGCTCAGTGGTTCGGCACTGGCAACCCGTGCCCTGGCGCCTGATTGCAAACTGTATGGGGTCGAGCCTGAAGCGGGTAACGACGGGCAGCAATCCTTGCGGGCCGGGCACATCGTCAAGATCGACACGCCAAAAACCATTGCCGACGGGGCACAGACCCAGTATCTGGGCCAGTACACGTTCAGCATCATTCAGCGGGACGTCGACGATATCCTGGTGGCCAGCGATGCGCAGTTGGTCGATGCCATGCGCTTTTTCGCCGAGCGCATGAAGATGGTCGTGGAGCCCACCGGATGCCTGGGGTTCGCCGCAGCCCGAGCGATGGCTACGCAGCTCAAAGGGCAGCGTGTCGGTGTGATCATTAGCGGCGGCAACATCGACTTGAACAACTACGCGAAGCTCTTGGCGCCGTCGCTCGCGGCCACCGATTGACCCGTGCATGGCCCATGATCGTCCCGCTTGAGCCTGGTGGGCTGCGCCTCAGGCGGGCTCAGCCACACCCGCGCGCTGTCGACGGTACAGCGCCAAGGTTGCCGAGAAGCCGCACACAGCGGCGAACATCAGCCAAAAGGCCGGTGATGCCTTGTCACCGGTCGCCTGTACCAGCCAGGTGGACATCGCGGGCGTGAAGCCTCCGAAGATCGCCGTCGCCAGGCTGAATGCCAGCGAGAACCCCACCACCCGAACATTCTGCGGCATCACTTCAGTCAACGCTGCGACCATGGCGCCGTTGTACATGCCGAAGAAAAACGAGAAATACAGCAGCACGGCCAGCAGGCGTTCGAAGCTCGCGGCTTCGGCCAGCCAATGCATGGCCGGATAGGCCGTGACCATGCACAGCGTCGAGATGCCGAGGAGCAGCGGACGGCGCCCGATGCGGTCGGAGATCGCGCCGCCGACCGGCAGCCAGATGAAGTTGGTGAGGCCCACGAACAGGGTGACGATCAGGCTGTCGGTGGTGCTCAGGTGCAGCACCGATTTCCCGAAGGTCGGGGTGTAAACGGTGATCAGGTAGAACGTGGTGGTGGTCATCGACGCCAGCAGCCCACCGGCCAGTACCGTGCGCCAGTTGTCACGCATCGAGCGGAACACCTCGCCCGCGCTCGGGTGATGCACCCGGGCGCTGAATGCTTGGGTTTCCTGGAGCGAGCGACGGATCACGAAAATGAACGGGATGATCGCGCAGCCGACGAAAAATGGAATACGCCAACCCCACGCCGCGATCTGCGTGCCGTCCAGCCAGGCGTTGATGCCGTAGCCCAGCGCCGCCGCCAGGATGATTGCGATCTGCTGGCTGGCCGACTGCCAACTGGTGTAGAAGCCAGTGCGCCCCGGCGTGGCGATTTCGGCCAGGTACACCGAGACGCCGCCCAGTTCGGCACCTGCCGAAAAGCCTTGCAGCAGACGACCGAGCAGCACCAGAACAGGCGCCGCCAGGCCAATGCTGGCGTAGCCGGGTACCAGCGCGATCAGCACCGTGCCGCACGCCATGATCGACAGCGTGACGATCAGACCTTTGCGTCGCCCGACCTTGTCGATATACGCCCCCAGAATGATGGCGCCCAAGGGACGCATCAGAAAGCCGGAGCCGAACACCGCGAAGGTCATCATCAGCGATGCGAACTCGCTGGTGGCGGGAAAAAAGGTCTGTGCGATATAGGTGGCGTAGAACCCGAACAGAAAGAAATCGAACTGTTCGAGAAAGTTGCCGCTGGTGACGCGGACGATGGCGGCGAATTTCGCCGTCCGCGACGAGGAGGTGGAGGCTGTACTGTTCATCATGGCTAGGGTGTGCTCGGTATTGTTATTGGAATGCTGGATGCTGCGATGGGCAGGTGCGTATCAGTCGGTCCCGGCGTTGATCGGATTCGGCTGACGTTTTTCGATGGAAAATTTCAATAGGGCCGCGCTGCGGAAAACGCCATGGGCGAACTTGCTGTAGGGCATGGTCAGAAAGAACGCCATGACGAATCCAAGGTGCACCGCCAGCAGGAGGCCCAGCGCGGCGGTTTCGCGGAACGCCAGCAGTGCCAGGCCGCTGATGCTCAGGGCCAACAACAGAGCGATGAATCCCCGATCCATGGGTTTCTGATCGCTGTCCCCATGTTCCGGGTGCCGACGCAGGTTCATCCACAGCAGGCCGGCCGGGCCGACCAGCAGGCCGATGCCGCCCACGACTCCGAGCATGACCGGGAGACTCAGGACCGGATAGGGTGCATGCCACTCGAGCAGGAAGTGGTAGAGCGTCGCTACCCCGGTCGCCGCCAGGCACAGCATGAAGCCGTAGAACGTCAGGTGATGAAAACGGCGACGCCATAAGGTGAAGCGATCGTCTTCGTTGTTGCAGCCCTGGCCGTGCCCCCCGTCCAGGTAGGTGAGTCGTGCAACATTGGCGGTGGCCTCCAGTGCGGCAGACGTCTTCAGCGAAGGGGTGGCTGCGCCTGGCCTGACATCTTGCCAGAACCGTCGTACCCCGATGACCAGGGCGAGCACGGCAAATGCGAAGACTGCGCCGAACATCAGGGCCAGGGTGTTGTGTGGGAAGATGCGGTAGAAGTCGCCACCCGGGACGGCGGTGAACAAGTTGCCCATGAGCAGCAGCGTCAGGCACAAAAACAGCGCCAATCCAGCGCCCGAGGCCAGCGCGAGCAGGAGACCGTTGCGTCGATAGAGCCCACCCAGAGGTTTTGGCCAGGCATATTCGCTGTAGGTCTGCAGTCGCACCTTGGCCATCGCGGTCGGTACGTTGACCGCGAATTCATGGGGTGCGGCGTATTGACAGGCGTGCAGGCAGGCGCCGCAGTTGTGGCAGAGGTTGGCGAGGTAGTGGATGTCCGCCTGGGCGAACTCCAAACGACGGGTCATGGCGGGGAACACCGCGCAAAAGCCTTCGCAATAGCGGCAGGCATTGCAGATCGTCATCTGCCGCTGGGCTTCGGTTTCCTGAAGGTTGAGCACCGGGATCAGTTCACCGGGCGAGGCGGGATCAAACAGCTGCATGGTGCGGCTCCGAAAAAGTGTGGAAAGGCCCCATGCCCGCGGCAGCAGCGGCCTGTGTGCCGGCAATGCGGCCGAACGCCGTACCGATCGCCATGCCGATGCCGGCGGTGTAGCCCTTGCCCAGCACGTTGCCCGCCATCATTTCTCCGGCGACGAACAGGTTGCGGCTCGGTTGGCCATTGAAGTGCACGGCGGCGTTCTCATCGGTGGCCAGACCCAGGTAGGTGAATGTCACCCCGGGCTTGAGCGGATAGGCCTGGAACGGTGGCTTGACCAGCGGGCGCGCCCAATGGGTTTTGGCGGGGGTCAGGCCTGAGGTGTGGCAATCGTCGAGGGTGGTGTGGTCGAAGGTGCCGACGCTGCAGGCGCGGTTATAGCGCTCTACCGTGTCGACGAACGTCGCTTCTGGCAGCCCCAGCTTGCGCGCCAGTTCCGCGAGGGTATTGGCCTGGGTGCCGGGAAATACCGGCGGCATGAAGCGGCCAATGGCTTGCTGATCGATGATCGAATACGCTTGCTGCCCCGGTTGCCCCGCGACCAGTCGTCCCCAGATCGCGTAGCGCTTGGGCCAGAAATCCTCTCCTTCGTCGTAGAAACGCTCGCCGTCGCGGTTGACCACCACGCCCAGTGATACACAGTCAATGCGTGTGCAGATGCCGCCGTCGTAGAGCGGCGCACGGGCGTCGATCGCCACCATATGCGCCTGGGTCGGGTCGCCGATCACGTCGGCGCCCAGTTCGATCATGCGCCGCAGCAGCACGCCGGTGTTGAAACGCGTGCCGCGTATCAGGAAGTTATCCGAGGGCCACTCGCCGCGCTCATTCTGGCCCCAGGCCTCCCGCAGCCATTCGCGGTTCGACTCGAAGCCGCCGGCGGCGAGCACGCAGGCGCGGGCTTCAATGCGTTCGGCAGGCAAGCGCTGGCCATCGACGGTGCGCTCGGCGAGGTGAGCGGCGACGAATTGCCCGCCATCCAGTTCCAGATCGCTGACCTGAGCGTCATAGCGGATCTGCACGCCCAAGCGCTCGGCACTGCGGAAATAGGCATTCACCAGCGCTTTGCCGCCGCCCATGAAGAAGGCATTGGTTCGCGCGACATGCAACGCGCCTGACAGTGGAGGCTGAAAATTCACGCCGTGCCGCCGCATCCAGTCGCGGCAGTGTGACGAGGCGCGGATGGCAATGCGGGCCAGTGTTTCGTTGGTCAACCCGCCAGTGACTTTCAGCAGGTCTTGCCAGTATTCCTCCTCGGGGTAGGCGTCTACTAAAACGTCCTGTGGTGCATCGTGCATGCAGCGCAGGTTGCGCGTGTGCTGGGAATTGCCGCCCCGCCAGCGCTTCGGCGAGCCCTCCAGCAGCATCACGCTTGCGCCGGCCTCTCGTGCCATGAGGGCGGCGCAGAGCGCGGCGTTACCGCCGCCTATGACTAGAACATCGATCATGCTTTCTCCTCGAACGCCTTCAGTCGGAACAGGGCTGTCGGCGAGTGGGAGAACAGTAGGGACCGGTCGAGAAGAGCGAAAGACCGGATTTACCCTGGGGTGTTTAGTTTTAGTAAAGGGTCAGGGCGGTGGATGGCGCTCGCTCCGAGTCACCGTTCCCCCAGCCAGCTCGCGCCTGGCCATTGGCGGTGAGCGACCAACTCCCGCGCGACATCAGTGATGACCACGCGTGTAGCCAGCGCCGCTGGCGACAGCTCGTCATCGCTGAGCGTCGCCAGGAAGTTGCGGCGGCCGACGTGAGGGTCGGCAATCTGCACCAGCGTGAGTCCGGATTCACCGCTGAGTGCGGCTGCCGCACCGGGCTGAATGGTCGCCGCATGCCCGGCTCGCACGGCATTCATCAGCACCGCCAGGCCGTCCACTTCCATGATGATGTTGGGCACCACGCCTGCGCGCTCGAAAGCCGTGACCAAAGTCGAACGAAGACCGTGTTGCGCGCTTGGCGCGACCAGCGGCAGGTTGCCCAGCTCGGCCAGGCGCACGCTGTCGCCCACTGGGGCGCCGCGCAACGTCGGGCAGGCGAGGACAAACAGCTTCTCGTCCAGTAAAGGGGTGACGCTCCAGCGTTTGCCGCCTTCCAGCTGAAACAGGATCGCCAGGTCGATCTGGCGGGAGTTGAGCTGTGAAGCGAGGTGGCCCGAGAGCATCTCCACCAAATGCAATTGAATGTCCGGGTAGCGCTCACGCATGGCAGCGATCAGTGGCAGGGCCAGCACCGTCGCCGTGGTAGGTGGCAGGCCAACGCTGACGTAGCCGCTCATGCGCCCACGGTGCGCCGCCAGTACCGCGTTGTCGGCCTGACGGAGGGTCAACTGGGCATGGTGGAGGAAGGCAAGGCCGGCGGGGGTGGCGGTGACGCCGGTCGATGTGCGGTTCAGCAGGCGGGTGCTTAGCTCGCTTTCCAGCTTGCCAATCTGCTGGCTCAAGGCGGAAACCCCCACCTCCAGTTCCAAGGCCGCCCGCCCCAGGCTGCCCAGTTCGACGATTTTCACGAAGTAACGCAATTGGCGCAGTTCCACGCGGGGTTCTCCAGTGGCGGTGCGGTCAGGGGTAAAGGCGCGGGGTCAGTCTACCTGCACCGGGCCGTGGTATCGGTCGTTGTGCACCAAAAAGTGCCTGTCATGGCCTTGGCAGAGACGGAAACCGCGCACGTTTGCCTTGTCACGCGGCGACGGAACCCACGGCGGTCGCCGCGTGCGAGGAATTCGCTGAAGGAGGATGCGCTGATGGCATTGTGCTTGCAGCGCTTGCTGCACACATGGAGGGAGAAACCGAATGTTTTCATTGCGTGGCAACAAACGCCGGGCCCATGACGATGACGCGTTGAACCTGTTGTTCGAGGACTTGGACCTGACGGTGCAATTGTCCGACCACTCGCCACTGAATACCCGTTTGAACGGCTTCAGCAAGACCCTCCACCAGCGGCTGGGCGAGAGCCTGGCGGCCTCCGTGGACATCGCCGCCCATGCCCCCGAACTGGCGCGCATCGCCCGCGCCACCGAGCAGAGCGGTCAGTTGTTGGCTCAGGCGTCGGAACTGATCGCCAGCGCCAGCGAGCAGGTCAGCACCTCGCTGGACACCGAACTGGTGCCCGGCGCCGCGCAAGTGGCCAAGCTCTCCAGTGAGGTCACCTTGACCCTGCGCCAATGCCAACAGACCGGGGAGCAAGTGCTCGGGCAAGTGGATGCGATCGGCGCCAGCGAGCAAAAGCTCGAAGCGGTGATTGGCCAATTGTTCGGGCAGCTCGAAGAAGTCAGTCAGGTGCTGGGGGTGATCGCCAGCATTTCACAGCAAACCAACTTACTGGCGTTGAACGCTGCCATCGAAGCGGCCCGCGCAGGCGAACATGGCCGGGGCTTCGCTGTGGTCGCCGACGAGGTGCGCCGGCTGGCAGGGCACACCACCGAGTCCACCGCTCGGGTCAGCCAGATCATCGAGCGCTTCAGGTCAGACATGGATCAGTTGGGTGCTGCCGGGAAAATCATGCACGCGGCCGTCGCCGATGGTCGGGAAGGGATGACCCGCATGGGCGAGGACCTGCACGGTACTCAGTCGGCCATGGATCAGTTGGACCAGCGCGTCGGTCACATCGCCTCGGGCACCGAACACATCGGGATCGCTGTGCATGCCATCAACCGCGACGTGCAGAACATCGCGGGGGTGGCTGCCGAGCTGTTGAGCAATGCCGGTCAGGTGCTGACTCACAGTGACGCCGTGCGCAACAGTGGCGATCACTTGTTGAACGGCCTGGGAGGCTTTCGGCTGGAGATGCACAAGGCCATTCAGCACACCGTCGAGCGGTTGGGCAGCGAGGCCGCCATGAATGGCGATGTGCAAACCGCCGAGCGCTTCATGCGCGACACCCTGCAGCGCGATCAGCGATTCGAGCTGTTCTACATGGTAGATCGCAACGGTACGCAGATCAGCGAGAACATCGGTTTGGAAACGGACAGCAAAGCACCGAGCTGCAAAGGGCGCAACTGGGCGCAGCGTCCATGGTTCAGAGCGGTGGCCGAGCAGCTCAGCAGCCATATCACGCCGGTGTACCGTTCCTCGGCGACCGACGCCTTCTGCATCACGGTCTCGGTGCCGATTTTCGCGGCCAACGGGCAGTTGCACCGGGTACTGGCAGCCGACGTGCGCCTGTCGGCATTGCTCTAGGCTCTCGTTGAAGCGTCTTGGGACGAAGGTCAGGCGAGGCGGTTTTCAGCGCAGCATCACCGCGTATCAAGGCTTCTCAGACAGAGCCAAGGCCGCACCGGACTCAGGCCCGATTCAGGCACCCCGTGGGCAGTTGGAAACGGATCATCGCGCCGCCCAGTTCAGAGGTCTCGGCGTAGAGGTTGCCTTTGTGTGCTTCGATGACTGATCGGCAAATGGTCAGGCCCATGCCCAGGCCGCTGGCCTTGGTGGTGTAAAACGCGTCGAAGATCTGCTGCCGGGCGTGGAGCGGAATGCCGGGGCCGTTGTCTTCGACACTCACTTGCACGCCATCGCGCAGCGAACGGGACGAGACCCTGAGCACCCCTCCCGTACGCAGGTGGGCGGCCACCGCCTCGATGGCATTGGCGATCAGGTTGAACACCAATTGCTGGATCTGTATCGCATCAGCGGTCACGCATTGATCGGCGTCCAGTCGTGGCTCCAGCGTGATGCGGTGACGCAACAACGCGGGGGTGTTCAGGCGGATGGCTTCCTCGATGACCTCGTTCACGTTCACCGCCTGCGGCGTGCAGATCGATTGCTTGGCCAATGCGCGCAGCGAGGCCACGATCCCGGCGGCCCGTTCGCAGTCCTTGCGGATGTCCGCCAGGCCATCCAGGGCCTCGTTCAGGTTCGGTGTGTCGCGCTGCAGCCAGCGCATACACGCGGCGGCATTCGAGGCGATAGCCAGCAGCGGTTGGCAGATTTCGTGAGCGATGGACACCGTGAGCTCACCCATGGCTTTCAGATGCGCATTGCGGGCCTGTTCGGTCGGGCTACAGGGCGTTGGAATTGACGACGGGTGCGAGAGGGAGGGCGAGCGCAGTGACAAGGTGGCCAGGCGTTGGGGCGCGTCGGCAGAAAGAGACGGCCCAACGTCACCGTGTGACTCGGGGGTAAAGTGCCAGGTCGGCCCGCCATTGTCGCGCCCGAAGGCCACGTCATAGCGGTCGCACCATGAATGATCTGCAGCGCTGCCGGTGCCCGGAGAACGCCTGAATGGACTTTCTTCTGGCATCGTGCCCTCCGTTATCTGAGCGTTTTCCTGTCATCGCCCGAGTATACGCAGGGATATTGAGCGGACACCGGCCAGCCTTTCCTTTGGCAGAATCGGGCACCCGGATGGCCGTCACAGACCCCCGTGACGACACACGGGAGCCGTCAGCCCCGTGAGTGAGCCGAACGCCCGCACTCAGGCGATGCCGATTTTCCATTGCGCGGGCGGTGGAGTGCCGTTGACGGCATAGTCCCCGACGATTCGATCCTTGTAGATGCGAGGGTTATGGGAGGTCAGGGTGCGGGCATTGCGCCAGAACCGGTCCAGGCCCTGAGGGCGCAGCGTGGCCGACGCACTCAAGGCATCGAACATCCGCGTGCTCGCGTCCAGAATCAGCTCGCTGACCACTGTTTGTGACTGCGCGATCTCCAGCTCCGCGATATCGACCGCTTGCTTCAATTGGGCTGCATCGCCGTGCAGCCGGGCCTGGTAGGCGCGCTCCAGCGCTTCGGCCGTTTTCAGAACGATGGCCCCGGCGCTGTAGGCTGCCGCACGCAGACTGCCTACCACTTGGAGCACTTGCGGATCCTGGGCCACCCGCGTGGCGTTGCCGTTGCTGAAACTGCGGGTACGGCTGGCGACTGCCGCGGCCACTTCGCCGCTGAGTGCACGGCCGATGCCTGCCAGATTGGCCAAGTGGACGATCTGATACAGGGCCGGGGCATACTGAAATTTGTCGTCCACACTGACGATGTTGCGGGTGTCCACCGCAACGCCCCTGACATGGGTGGTGCCGCTGGCGGTCAGGCGCTGGCCGAAGCCGTTCCAGTCGTCCACCACCTCGACGCCTTCGGCATCGCGCCGCACCGTCACGAAGACGCGCTTGTCCTCGTGATCGCTGACGGCGACATCGATCCAGTCGCTGTATAGGCAACCGGTGGTGTAGAACTTATTGCCGTCGATGCGCCATTGCTCGCCGTCCAGGTACAGCTTCGAACTGAGGTGCGATTGCAGGCTGGCCCCCACCTCTCCGGTGGCCGGCCCTACGGTCTCGCCACGCACCAGGCGTTCGAACCACAGCTTGCGGCGCTCTTCGTCGCGACTGTTGAGCAGGTTTTCGATGAAGCCGATATGGCCGCGCAACGCCTGCACCAGGTTGGAATCGGCCTCGCCCAATTCGATCAACAAGTTGGTCAGTTCCGGCAGGCTGACGCCGCCACCGCCGAACGCCTTCGGAACCCGCAGCGCCGTGAACCCGGACGCTTTGAGCAATTGCAGTTCTTCGATGGGCAACCGACGCTCCAGTTCGCGGCTGATCGCTCCTTCGCGCAAGTGCGCAAACAGCGGACGAAAGCGCTCGGCCAGTTGTTCATAACTGGCCGAGGGGCCTGCGCCCCAGGCCGCGTTGATTTGATGGGTCATACACGCTCGCTTCTTCAAGTGGCCAGTGAATAGGGTGAGGGGTCAAACGGTCGCGGGCTGGCTTCGCAGCAGCGTGGCCGGGTGTGCAGGCCGAGGCAGGCCCAGGCGTTCGCGCAGGGTGCTGCCACTCGGGCCGTCTTGGGGCACCAACCCCCGACGCTTCAGTTCAGGGAGGATCAGCGCGATGAAGTCGTCCAGGCCTTCCGGGTATGTCGGTGGCAGGATGTTGAACCCGTCCGCGCCATAGCCTTCGAACCAGGCCTGCAACTGATCGACGACTTCTTCGGGCGAGCCCACCAGTGTCCAATGCCCGCGAGCGCCCGCCAGTCGCAAGTACAGCTCACGGATACTCAGCCCCTCGGCCGCCAGTTGCAGAATCAGTTGCTGTCGGCTCTTCGAGGCGTTGCTGGCCGGCAGGTCCTGAGGCAGGGGGCCGTCCAGCGGCAGGTGAGACAGATCGATGCCGCCCAACAGTCCGGACAGCAAGCTCAGCCCCACCTGCGGATGCACCAGGTTTTGCAGGCGCTGGTGTTTGGCGTGGGCTTCGGCTGAGGTGGGCGCGGTGAAGATGGTCACCCCCGGCAGAATCTTGATGTGTTCGGGTTTGCGGCCCAATACTGCGGCGCGTGTCTTGATGTCGCTGTAGAACGCCTGGGCATCGGCCAGGCTCTGGTGGGCGGCGAAGATGGCTTCGGCAGTGGCAGCGGCCAGCGCGCGACCATCTTCCGAGGCCCCGGCCTGCACCAGCACCGGTCGGCCTTGAGGCGACCGCAGCACGTTCAGCGGTCCGCGCACGTGAAAATGCTCACCGTGGTGGTCAGCCAGGTGCAATTTATTGCGGTCCAGAAACACACCTTCAGCCTTGTCCAGCAGCAGGGCGTCGTCCTCCCAACTGTCCCAGAGCGCGTTCACCACCTTATGGAACTCCCTGGCTCGGCTGTAGCGATCAGCGTGCGCGGGTTGATCCCGCTCGGCAGCCCCGCCGAAGTTCTTGGCGGCATCCGGGTCACTGCTGGTCACCAGGTTCCAGCCAACCCGGCCACCGCTGATGTGGTCCAGCGAAGCGAACTGGCGCGCAAGGTTGAACGGTTCGCTGTAACTGGTGCTGGCAGTGGCGACCAAGCCAATGCGTGACGTTACGGTGGCCAGTGCCGACAGCAGCGTCAGCGGCTCGAAGTTCAGGCTAGGGGCGATCACCCGGTCGAACGTCGGCGCATCGATGCCCCGTACCGACACACTGTCGGCCAGGAACAGGGTGTCGAAACCGGCCGCTTCTGCCTTGCGGGCCAAGTCGATGAAATGGTCAAGGCGGATGCCCGCGTCCGCCTGCGAACCGCTGTCGCGCCATGCGGCGATATGGTGCCCGGTGGCCCGCAGAAACAGGCCGAGTTTGAGGGTGTCGGGACGTTGGCTCATGAAAGGCTCCTTGGAATCGTGGGCTCGGCGGCTCGCTGCGAAACCGACAGCTCGCGGGGCTGGATAGGCGAAACGTGCTGAACGCGATGTACACCTTCCCCGACCCGCCGGGCACGCTGCAGTGAAGCGTCCGAATGACCACCACTGCGCGATCGCGGCGTGGAATGACTCGGCAGACACACAAAGCGGTTCGCGAATCGATAGCTTCAAAGCGTCATAGCAATGGCTGTGCCGGTGACCGGCAGGCGGCGGTTTGAAAGGGCAAACCGGGCGGGGGAGGGAAAAGAAGCCGTCAAAAGCGTTGACTGCAGTGCGTCAATGTCACCCGTTTTGCTTGGCGACTGTTGCTGGACAAACACTTGGACGCGCAACGGCTGGCGCGATGTGGCAGGCCCTGGAGAAACGCTTGGGCTGGGCAGGCTGCGATTGTGGGCATCGTTGCCCGGGAGGATCGGCGCTCAGGCACGAGGCGCCGTTTGCTCGGCTCTGACAGGTGAGCGCGATCAAACGGCGTCTATCGATGGCGTGCCTCAAGACCGCTTCGGCAACACCCAATCCTTGCGAATGAAGTGACAGGTATAACCGTTCGGGATGCGCTCCAGATAATCCTGATGCTCGGGCTCGGCTTCCCAGAAGGCGCCGGCCGGACTGATCTCGGTCACCACCTTGCCGGGCCACAGGCCCGAGGCGTCGACGTCCTTCACCGTGTCTTCGGCGATCTGCTTCTGTTCTTCGTTCAGGTAGAAAATTGCCGAGCGGTAGCTCAGCCCGATGTCGTTGCCTTGCCGGTTGGCGGTGGACGGGTCGTGGATCTGGAAGAAGAACTCCAGAATCTTGCGGTAACTCAACACAGATGGATCGAAGACGATCTCGATGGCTTCGGCATGCGTGCCATGGTTGCGGTAGGTCGCATTCTCCACGTCGCCGCCGGAGTAGCCAACGCGCGTGGAGACCACCCCCGGATAGCGGCGCAGCAGATCCTGCATGCCCCAGAAGCAGCCGCCAGCCAGCAGCGCGGTTTCGGTTCGATTGGTCATGGTTCAATTCTTCCTGTGGCTCGATGGGCGCCCTGCGCCTGGCCGGGCAGCGGCCGGGTTCACGGTGCGCAGACTAGCTAAATGGAGATTAGTCACGCGAATTACTAGCCCGCCCGGCGTTTTTTCCAGCCAGGCCGCGTCGGGCCGCGTGCAATGATCGCGAGCGAAGGTTTTCCGCGACCACGGATGCTGATCGCGGCCGTGCGCGGGCTTCTGTTCAGGGCAGCAGCCAAGTGCTGTTTGGGGTGGTGGACCGGATGCCGACTGCCTGGCACTGCTCCAGGATCGGCAGAATGTAGGTGATGTTGGTACGGCCCGGCCTGCCTTCTGCTCTGTAACGAGCTGCGCGGCAAAGTGGGCCGGCTTTTTCGTACGTATGGCTGGATCTGATTTCCACAGCTCGTGCTTCGCCGAAATGATTGTTACCGGCGAGGTAGTCCAACGTTTGCTGAAAAGCTGCTCGAGTCAGCTCCAACTGCGAGTCTTCCGATCCGGTCTCAATTACAACGCGATTTGCATCAACATTCGCGATAAGGAAACGGGCGCTACGCGACGGTGTTTGCAGTTCCTTGCCTTGCAGGCGGCTGATCAATGCCCAGAGAGTGTTGTCGACTTGAGTGATGTGCTGCATGGGATAGTTCCTTCGTTGCTGAACGGGCGCGAGTTTTAACCTGAATCGACTTATGGAATCTTGATCCCCAACGCATTCAGCGATGGTGTATCCATTCGGCCATTCACCGTCAGCCCACTGTCCATCTGAAAGGCCATCAACGCACCACGTGTCGCGTTGCCCATCACCCCATCAATGGTGCCTTGGTAATACTGGCGCACCATCAGTGCGGTCTGCACTCGGGTGACGAGGTTGCTTTTCTGCTCATTGGTCGCGCGGCTCTTTGAAGTGCTCGAACTTGTCCTACTGGTAGTGCCAGACGACTGATAAAGGCTGTTGCTGCTTGCCGTACTGCTCGAAGCACTCGGCACGGTGTAGCTTCGGGTACTGGTAGCGGGAGGGCTGTAGTAGCGAGGTGTGCTATAGCCACCCGAACCGCTGTAGTGAGAACTGTGCGAGCTGTGGGACCGGTGTGAACTGTGCGAGCGATGTGCCGCATAGATGTTGACGGTGTCTGGCGCATTGAGCGTATCGGAAAATACCGGGGGCTGTAGCTTGTCGTTGGGTTGCCAATTCGCATCGGCGAGCGGCAGATGGCCCGCCTGTGCCAGGGGGGTACCTGCCATTGGCAGCAAGCTGATCCCACTGATCAGGACTTTCCAGCGGTCGAGCAATTTCACTGTGCACTCCTTGCATAGGCGCTAAAGGCCTCGGTCGATAATAGTTTTACGCCGCGGCTCTGCCATCGGTCGGTGTGGGATTTGAAGAAGCCTGAGCAATGCTTGACGGCAGCGCATTGCTGGCAGGTATCGATGAACAGGTTCTTCCAGTCCGAGATGCTCTGGCGGGCGAAACGCGAGAGGTGGGCTGGGATCAGGCACAGGGGCAAGTTGTAGATCGAAACCGGTACTCCGCGGTTGAACAGGAAATACACGGCCTGGCTCAACGACTCTTGATAGTCCAGCGGGTCAACCCATAATTCTTCGTAGTTCTTCCTGGCCAGGCCGGTACTTTCGATACCCATCAGCGCAACGTGCCGGACGAAGGGCAAGTTCCTGAAGACGTATTGGGCGAGCTCGGGCAAGCGTGGCGTGGTCAGGCGATTGAGCACCACGCGTATCTCGATGATCTGGTTGGCACGCGCCAGGTTGTAAAGACCTTGCAGCGTTTCGCTGAACGCGCCTGGAGCCTGCACCACATGGTCATGGTCTTCGGCATTGTCGGCATACAGCGGGATGCCCCAACTTAACTGAGGATGGCCGATGGAAGAGAGCGCTTCGATCCAGCTCAGGTCTTGGAACAGACGCCCGTTGCTGAGCACATGAATGGATTTCTGCGGCAAAACGGCTTTGCACTTGGCCAGGATTTCGAGCAAGCCGTCGCGATAAAGCGTTGGTTCTCCGCCGCTAATTCCCAGATTTTCCTCGACCGGGTCCATTAGGTCGATCAGCCGTAGATTCTCCTCGATGTGCCAACGGTCATCGATATCTTTGGGCGGCTGTGAGCACATTAGACAGAGGCTGTTGCAACGATCGGTCATGAACAGCAGGTTGCTGTCTGAGCCCCGTCGATAGAGCACTCGCACCAATGCGTTGCCTGGTGTGATGGCAATGACATCGCCGGGCTGCACGACACCCGCATCTTTAGGGGTGTGCAGATGTGTCCGCGCGCTGTCGAGGTCGCCGATCAATGGCTCCGGGATCAGGAACCCACCTACTGGTAATGAGAGCAGATGCGGGTTCCGTAGCCGTTCTTCGTTTGGCAGCCAAAGCAGCAGGTCGCTGAACTCAGCGCTTCCGGCACAAATATCCAGGCCTTGTTCGATGAACTCATCCAGAGTGATGACCTTGAGTAGTTTCGGCTCATCCAGGTGATGGATTTCGAATTGGGTATCTTTGCGCAGCATCTCCATCAGCCCCTAAAACCCGGAAACCGGACATCGTTATAAGAGCGCCTGCTCAACCAAGACAGCAGCACCCTCTGCACGTTGTCGTCGCCATCGCAAAGCAGGCCGAAAAGATGCTTCAGCAGCCCCATGTTCTTCTTGCAGAAGCTGCTGAACACTCGGTGTCCGATCGGGTCAGCTTGGCGGGCATAGTGTTCGACGGGGTCAGCACCACAGTACGGAACAAGTGCGCAGTCGGAGCAGCCTGGCAGCGCCTCTGCTACACCACTGGCGAGCAACGCGTTCATGACGGGCGATGCGAGTAATTCATACAAGGGTTGCTGCACCGTGCCGAGCCTCAAGCCGTCTTCACCCATCTCCAGCAACATTCGGGCTTCGTCCGAGGGATAGACGTAACCGTCATAGTTGTAAACCAGCGCTGCAGTGCCTGCGCCAGCAGGGGAGCGCAGGTCTACATAGCCGGAGGAGAAGGGTGTCAGGATATTCTTCAGCAACAAGCTCGTATAACTCTCTGAGAGGTATACACCTTGTTGGTTGATATGCAGCAAATAGGCCAGTGCTTTCTTGTAGAAGGCCAGGTATCGCTCAATAGGGTAGTCAAGTCGATGGGCACTCTTGGTAGCAAACCCATAAGGGCTTAGAGGCCGAAGCGAGATGCTGGAGAAGCCTTGGCTTACATACTCATCGATGATCGCTTCAGGTTGTTCGAGGCTTCTTGAAGTCAGCGTGGTCAGCGCGGAAACTACATCATGGCCAAGGCGCTCACGGACCCATTGGATACCTTTTACAGTGCGTTCGTAGGAGTCTCGTGACGGGGTGGGGCGGTTGGCATTGTGCAAGAGCGCCAGGCCATCGAGCGAGGTCGAAAACTGGATGCGATTTTGTTCTG
This sequence comes from Pseudomonas sp. GD03842, assembly GCF_029841165.1. Taxonomy (NCBI): domain Bacteria; kingdom Pseudomonadati; phylum Pseudomonadota; class Gammaproteobacteria; order Pseudomonadales; family Pseudomonadaceae; genus Pseudomonas; species Pseudomonas sp. GD03842. The sequence continues at coordinate 445,773 of NZ_JAOCEA010000002.1, forward strand.
CGAAGTCGAGTATTTCCTCCGTCAGGTGGTGCAGTGTGGTGGTTATGACGAACTGGATATCCCGTTGTTCGACCACGTTCCTTTCAACGATCCATTCGACAATCTGGCGGACGCGCTCGAAGGCCAAAAGCGGCTCGCCACCCTGAAACTCCACAGTCAGGGCGGGAGCGTTCGATTCGAACAGGCGATCGACCGCCGCCTGTGCATCCGCTTCCGACAGATCGTGGCCGGATCCTCCCAGAGGGGCCCGGGACACTTGGCAGTATTGGCAGGTGTGGTTGCAGCGCAATGTAACCACGAACAAGTGCAATGCAGGGCCCTGGAAGAGGAAGTCCTTGCGGCTGCGATACTGCGCAGCCATTTCCGGGAGCGGGTCGTGGCGGCCTGGTTCGTAGATAAAGTGGCGGGCCAGCAAGTCTTTGTAAAAAGGCGTGCTTGCTTGAACGTCGAAGTAAGTGAGAGCTTGTAATTGCGCGTCGTTCACGTGCATGTACTCACCGGTATCAGAGGTGAGGAGAATGTCGCGGTTATTTCCCGTGTTCATGCGCATGAATCGAAACGGCAGCAAGCGGTAGTGCTTGGCGTCTGTCGCAATCAGTTTCACTTGGAAATCCCACATCCAGCGAGCGCGGCTCGGGCCAGGACTTCGCGCAACCCTGCTGTTTCGCGGTGGATATGGTCGCGTAGGGCGAAGTCGTTCAGGTGCTGGAGGATCAGCGAGTGAGCCTGCACCGGGGAGAGCACTAGCCTTGATTCAACGGGATGGGCTGTGAGGCTTATCTGATTAACTTCAATACCGACCTGGATCGTGACAGTGTCGGCCAGGGAATAAGCAGCGCGTTGTACCACGCTGAGCGGGTAGGCTGCGCTGTCAAGTTTCAGCGTGACTGGCCATGTCATCGGAACCGATCCTTCAAATCCGTTGGGAGCATGGGGATTTTGCCGGTGGACGAGGCATTATGCCATCTTAATTTTTTACATTTGCACGCAATTGTTAAGCGTGGTGGGCGGTGAGCTCACTACGGCTCGATCATTGAGACGGGGATAGGGTCGCGGGTTAATATCTCCCTCAGCCCACCCATCGTCATGTATACCCTGCTTGGCCTTAGACTGGGGGCATCCTTTTCAAACCATCTAAAACATGCCCTCAGATATGGCCCAATGTAGCAATCCACTGGAAGTAAATGGGCCCCCATGGTTTGTGGAAAGGCAGAAATGATCAGCCGAACAGCCCATCCGACAACACCTACAGACTGTCAGGATCCCCAAAAAACATCTGAATGCGCGACCGTAACCAACGCTCGCCGGGGTCGTTGTCCTGGGAGCCGCGCCAGGCCATGTGCAGTTCGAAGGTGCGGGTTTCCAATGGGACTTCTTCGGCGCGGACGCCGCCCGCTGCGGTGAGGACGTCGGCGGCGTAATCCGGCACGGTCGCGACGATGTCGGTGCCGGAAATCAAAGTTGCCAGGCCATTGAACTGCGGGACCGCCAGGACCACGTGGCGCTTGCGGCCGACTTTTTCCAGGTACTCGTCGATGAAGCCGCCCAGGTCCCCGGCGAAGGACACCAGCGCGTGGGGCCGTGCGCAGAAGTCGTCCAACGTGATCGGACCAGGCATCGAGTCGGCGCGCAGTAGCTTGGGTTTGCTGCGGCGCAGGACCTTGCGCTTGGCGTTGGCGGGCAGGTCGTCGGTGTAGCTGACGCCAATGGAAATTTCGCCGGACGACAGCAGCGAGGGCATCAGGATGTAGTTGGTGCGACGCACCACCAGCACGATGCCGGGGGCTTCGGATCGCAGGCGCTTGAGCAAGGAGGGCAGCAGCGCAAATTCCGCGTCGTCCGACAGGCCAATGCGGAACACCGCAGTGCTGGTCGCCGGGTCGAAATCGGCGGCGCGGCTGACAGCGGTGGAGATGGAATCCAGCGCGGGGGAGAGCAGGCCGAAGATTTCCACCGCACGGGCGGTGGGTTCCATGCTGCGACCGGTGCGCACGAAGAGCGGATCGTCGAACAGACCCCGCAAGCGGGACAGGGCCGCACTGATGGCAGGCTGGCCGAGAAACAGCTTTTCCGCCGCGCGCGTGACGCTGCGTTCATGCATCAGGGTTTCGAACACGATGAGCAGATTGAGGTCGACGCGACGCAGGTCGTTGCGGTTCATGACGGGGGTCTCGGAGACGTAGGTCGATACTTTGACGGCCAGGACGGCAGCCTGTGGTCAGCTCGGAAACGCATACTACGGGTAAATGCCGATTCTCCACACCGTTGAATTCATCTGCAAGCATACAAACGTGTTAGCTATCACGACCGTCGATAATACGGGCTGAACCTTGAGCCCGCCCAGACGATCCACTGAGGTGTCAGCGTTGCCGAACGCCGGTCACGGGGCGTTTCAGTCCCTCGGGGAGCGGGCATTCATCCGGAAGTCGCCCCTCGGGTTGCAATGTCGAGGGCAGCCAACAACAATGAGCGCCTTGAATAACGGAGCGTTCGATGGTTATCTAATGAACGCCCGGCAACAACAGAATCGATGACAGGCATGTCGACTATTAATAGCCACTGATAGTGTTACCGGCAGCGCCCGGATAGAGTTCATGGCATCAAGGTTCATAAGGCGAGGTTCGAAATGTCCCGCACGATCCGTTTTCATCAGTTCGGCCCGGCCGAGGTGCTCAAAATCGAAGAGCTGCCCGTCGCGCAGCCCGCACCCGGAGAGGTGCAAGTGCGCGTCCAGGCAATCGGCGTCACCTGGTACGACGTGCTGTGGCGTCAAAATCTGGCTTCCTCCCAAGCGCAACTGCCGGCTGGCCTGGGTTCCGAGATGGCGGGCGTGATCACCGCTGTCGGCGACGGCGTGAATGATCTGAACGTAGGTGACAAGGTTGCCAGCTTTCCATCCGCCAACCCTAACGTACACCCGGTCTACGGCGAGCACATCGTGCTGCCGCGCACGTCCGTGACCAAATACCCGGACATCCTCACCCCCCATCAGGCAGCGGTGCATTACACCCCGATGCTGGTGGCCTATTTTGCCTACGCCGAGCTGGCGCGGGTGAAGGAAGGTCAGGTCGCATTGGTCACCGATGCGGGGCACTGCGCGGGCCCGGCCTTTCTGCAATTGGGCAAGGCGCTGGGCTTGAAGGTGATTGCCGCCATCAAGACCGACGACGAAGAGGGCACGGCTCGCAAGTACTTGACCTCGCTCGGGGCCGACAAAGTCGTGGTGACCGAAGAGCAGGACCTGCTGATGGCGGTCAACAAATACACCGACAAGCGCGGTGTGGACGTGGTCCTCGACGGTCTCGGTGGCCCGCAGATGTCCATTTTGGGTGATGTCCTCGCACCGCGTGGCAGCCTGATCCTCTATGGCTTGCAAGGCGGTAACCAGGTTCAGTTCCCGGCCTGTGCCGCGTTCCAGAAAAACATTCAGTTCTTCGTTCACTGCGTGGGTAACTTCACTGGCAAGCCTGAACTGGGTATTCCTCAGGACAAGGAAGCGGTCGAGCGCGCCTTGGTGAAGATCAACGAGCTGACCCGGGACAAACTGCTGTTGCCGCAACTGACTAAAGTCTTCCCCTTCGAGCAGATCGTGGAAGCGCACCGTGTGATGGATGGCTGCCCCGTGGGTGGTCGTGTGGTGGTAGAGGTCGAATCGGCCTGAGCGCAATTGACCGCGCTGGGTAAAAGGTGCGGCGCCGCTGGCCAGGCGTCGACGTAAAGGATCCGGTCACCGATTCAGGGTGTCCGCCCCATCATTTTTCGGCCACGTACTCTCCGACAAAGCCTTCCCGACTGCTCAGGAAGGCTTTTTTGTTTATCGCGTTTTAATGATTAAACACGGCAGACGCCAGTTCGGCCCATCAGCGCAATACTTCCTTATTAAGAACATTTTATAAACAGCATTGTTTGTCGTGCTGTTTAGTGAATGAATAGCTGACAGGGAAAGTGTTGAATATCTGTATCTTGTAATTGCGGTATTCGCTTTCGATAATGACGGCGTACAGAACACTCAAGGAACGAGTCATGCCCTCTTCGTTATTCCGGCCGACTTCAATATGGCACGTGCCGTTCTTCTTGACCGCCGGTAATGCGATCGTCATTCCTGAGCCCTCGCTTGCGTCAGCTGATCGATATGCATTGCCCGTCCTTTTTCCATTGCTGGAATGCCGGCGATACCCCATGGCGCTTATTCAATGCGGGTTGCCAGGGCCGGCAGCGGTTGAGCGACCGCGACAAGGTTGAATGAGACGATCAGCAAGGTAAGTCATTGACAGGCAACGTCATGATTAATGATTGACGATGAACGTGTCGCCGGACCGAACATATCAGGTAAGTGGTTATGAGTTCTCTACACGAACAGGCAATGAATTATGTCTATCAACAAGTGTTGCAGCGCCTGCTGAGTTATTTCAATCGCGCCGAACGCACCGCACTCCAATTGTTGATTCAGCGGTTGCTCGTGGCTGCGGGCGGTATTGAACGTATCGGCGACTATCGCATTCTGGTCGCGTTCAGCGGCGGCAAGGACAGCGCGTACACCGTCGCGCTTCTGCGGGCGGCGCAGTTGAGCATCGCCGGGCGAGCGCCGGTGACGTTCAAGCTGCGACTGGCGACGATGCGCCACGCTGGCATGACCTCGGCCGTCATGGCGAACATCCATCGGTGTTACTCGGCGTTATTCCTGCACGATGATCCCAGGGTGGAGTTGCTCGTCGTCGATCACCACGCCGTTCGTGCCTTCGAGCCGGACTTGCCCTTTTCGACGATGGGGCGCGAACAGAGCCGCTCCGATATGCTCTTGGGTGGGCACCTCACGCAAGGGGATGCCCGCACGACGTTCTGCAACAGCTGTTACCTGGGCATGGCCGAATTCCTGGGCCGCGCCGTCTCCTGGGGCGAAGGGGTGGATGCCGTACTCAGTGGCGATTCCCTCAGGGAGCAGAAACAGTACGCCACGTGGGCAATGCGCCTGGCACAAGGCAATGGCGAGGCCATCGAGCAGTGGCACACCCTGAGTTTCAGCGCCGCGTTGCGCACCCTCGATCGGGTAGGTCGCCGCTACTATCAGGCTTTGTATGGGGAGGAGCCGACAGCGAACGCGCTTGTCTCCCGGCCGCTGTACCCTCCGAACAAACGGCAGGCGCCGACGTTCCTGACGATCGCCGATCTCATCGGCTTCCGGCTGGAGGAACGCTGGGCGTTGCTGACGGACTTTCTGGATTTCCGCTTCGACGATCTCGCGTTCAGTTTCAGTGAGTCCGATTGTGCCAACCCGCTGCTGATGGCTCACATGCGCGGGCTGAAGGCGGCGTTCATTCAGGGCCGCGAATACGCCGACGGTATCGCCGAGTACCTCGAACTGGCGGCGAAAATGATGCGCCGCAAGCGCATGCCCAAGCGCCTGATCACGCAGGCCATGGCCGCTTACGAAGGACCGGAGCGAATCGAAGCACGGCGGGCACTGGCCGACGGCTATGCCCAGGAGGCATTCGGGCTGAGCGAGGTTCAATTGGTGTGCCTGCTGTTCGCGCCTTTCGTGGAAGGCGGGGTGCGCCTGGAGAGTTTTTTGCGCCGCTGTCACCCGGGGATGCTGATTGCGCTGGTCGATTTGCACAAGGCGTTGTCCGGCGAGCCCGCGCCGGATCAGGTGACCCAGTGGCTGGTCGAGGTGAGCGGGCTGAGTCTGAAGGGGCTGCAAAACCTCTACGGCAGATCCCACGTGGATTTCGACGACGCCCATTCGGTGATCGCCCGGGTGCGGGCCAGTGACCCGGACAAGGGCCGCATCATGACCCTTGATCCCGTTACCGGCGAGCCGGTGCGTGAGCTGATCTCCGGTCGCTGACCGGTGCCTTCCAGAGGTGACGCCGATGCGGGCGCTCACTGTGTTTCCTCTCAATGACCCTGCGACTTGCGCATGGATGGGGTGTGTCCGATGCAACACAACAAGACCGATTTCGCTTATCAGAAGGTGTATCGCTACCTGTCGAGACTGACCAATGAGTTGCCCCAGGGCCCTGCGGTAAAATTACCCTCCCTACGCTTACTGGCCCGACGGCTGCGCGTCTCGATTTCAACGGTGCAGAACGCCTACGCCCTGTTGGAAAAAGAAGGGCGGATCTGCTCGGTGCCCAAATCCGGGTATTACGCGCTGCCACAGCCCAGCAATGACATTCAATGTGAAGGCGAGGGGCTGCTGGAGCGCTATCAGGCCAGCGCCCGTCGGCCCGACATGTTCGTGTTCGGCGCTGACGAGCCGACTCTGCTGCAATCGCTGGACAGCACCTTGCTGAGTGTCGAACGCGACCTGATGCGCCATTACCCCTGCCAGCCCGATCCGCGATTCCAACCATTCGGTGACATCGAGTTGCGCACGGCGTTGGCAGCGCATTACACCTCGTCGACGGCCTCCTGTTGGCACCCGGACAACGTCTTCATGGGGCCGGACAAGACCGGCGTGCTGAAAACCGTGCTCAATGCCCTGCAGCTGCGCGACTGTGCCGTGCTGGTGGAAACCCCCTGCGGCTGGAGTCTGTTGCGCACGCTGCAGTCGTTCGGCATCCGCGTGATCGAGTGGGAGAACCCGGCCGACGGTGAGGTGGACACAGACGCATTGGATGCCTTGCTGACCGGCCACGACGTCAAGATGGTTATCCTGGCATCGCGTATGACGCCGCTACGCGGGCGTGCTCGCAGTCAGGCAGCGCTCGAGCAAGTGGCCCAGGTGCTGAATCGGCGGGTCGTCTGGGTCGTCGAGGATGACAGCCATGGCGGCCTCTGTGAACCCGACCACGGCGCCCCCCTGCGCGACCTGATCGATCCACAGCGCTTGTTGATTCTCGGCGCATTCGACAAGACCATCGGCCTGGAAGCGCCGTTCGGCTATCTGCTGAGCCGTCACTCCCGTTCGCTGTGGCATCAGCAACTCCTGTTGCGCTCATTCCGTTTGCCTCCGATTCGGCAGAAGGCCATCGCCCGCTTGTTCGGTTCCGGCCAACTCGGCCAACACCTGCAAGGGCTGCGCGAGGCCCTCGACGAACGCATGCACCGACTCACCGCGTTGGTCAGCCATTTCCTGGGCGAAGAGGTGCGGTTCCTCCAGCCTCAGGGCGGGGCCACCCTGTGGCTGGACTGTCAGTCCCGCGTGGACATGGCACGCGTGTTCGAACGGTTGCTGGAGCAGCGCATCGTCATTGCGCCGGGGGAGTTGTTCAGCGTCCGCGGGCTGCATCGGCAGAGCCTGTGCCTGAGCGTGGCGGCCGATTGGGGACACGACATCGAGTCCACGCTGGTGATCGTCAAAAACGCGTTGGCCCAGGAGCGAATTCCGTAGCGCGACGGGCGCCGTCGATCCAATTCCGTTTGCCACGAAGGGCCTGCCACTGGTATCTGTATGCCTGTCCAGTATTTCAGCGCGTCGGCCCTTTTCTGCAGTGACTTCCATCGTTTCCCAGCCTCCCGGTGACACCCCGTCCAGCCTGTCGGCGATTGATGCGCCGGGCGAATATTGCATCGCCGTACGCGCCTTGTGCGAGTTCACGGCCAAGGCCGGTGACCTGGACCTGCGTTTCACCCCATCTCCTACCGCTCAGGAAGGCATCGCCGGCCACCGCATCGTGGCGGCGCGGCGCGGTGAGGGCTATCGGGCCGAAGTGTCACTGGCCGGGCGTTTTCACGAACTGTCTGTGAAGGGCAGAGCGGACGGCTATGACCCTGCGCTCAACCGTCTGGACGAGGTCAAGACCTACCGGGGCGATCTCGACAACCTGCCGACCAATCATCGGCAACTGCACTGGGCCCAAGCGAAAGTCTATGCCTGGCTGCTCTGTCAGCAATTGCAACTGACCGAGATCGACGTCGCGCTGGTCTATTTCAACATTGTCACCGAACAGGAAACCCTGCTGACGCAGCGCTGCGGCGCCGAAGAGTTGCACGCTTTCTTCGATGCTCACTGTGAGCGCTTCCTGGCATGGGCCCGTCAGGAATTGGCCCACGTCCAGGCGCGCAACCACGCCCTCAACGAGTTGAAGTTTCCCCACCTGGATTTTCGCAGCGGCCAGCGTGAGCTGGCCGAGTCGGTGTACAAGGCGGTCAGCACCGGGCGTTGCCTGATGGCCCAGGCGCCCACCGGAATAGGGAAGACCATCGGCACGGTCTTCCCGATGCTCAAGGCGACTCCGCGCCAGAAGCTCGACAAGGTGTTCTTTCTCACCGCCAAGACGCCCGGACGCCAACTGGCGCTCGAAGCTCTGCGCGTCATCGGTGAATCTGCGCCGGCGGTGCAACTGCGGGTCCTGGAGATGGTGGCTCGCGACAAGGCATGTGAATACCCCACCCAGGCCTGCAATGGGGATTCCTGCCCACTGGCCAAAGGTTTTTATGATCGCTTGCCGGCGGCGCGCAGCGCGGCGCTGGCGCAACGGGGGCTCGATCGCGCAGGCGTGCGAGAGGTGGCGCTGCAGCATCAGGTGTGCCCGTATTACCTCAGCCAGGAGCTGGCCCGCTGGGCCGATGTGGTGATCGCCGATTACAACTACTACTTTGACCTCAACGGTCTGCTGTTCGGCCTCTGTCAGCTCAATCAATGGCGCGTTGCGGTGCTGGTGGACGAAGCCCACAACATGGTCGAGCGTGCGCGGCAGATGTACAGCGCGGGGCTTGACCAGTACGCCTTCAATCAGGTTCGGGCCAGTGCCCCCGAAGCGTTGAAGCAGCCGTTGCAACGGCTCAACCGCGAATGGAACGCGCTGCACAAAGCACAGGTTGCGCCGTATCAGGCGTATGCCGCGACACCTTCAGCGTTTCTCAATCGCTTGAATCAGTGCATCGCCGCGATGGGTGACTATTTCAATGATCATCCGCAGGCGGCCCATGGCGAGTTGCAGAGTTTCTACTTCGAAGCCATCCAGTTCGCTCGGATTGGCGAATTGTTCGACGAGCATTTCCTCTTCGACATCGGCAAGCGCGAACTCGGCAACCGCAAGACCCTCTCGCGACTGACCCTGCGCAATGTGGTCCCTGCCGGTTTTCTGCGGCCCCGCCTGACCGCCGCCCGCAGCACTGTGCTGTTTTCCGCGACCCTCAATCCTCGGCATTTTTACCGCGACCTGCTGGGTTTGCCGGACGATACGGCGTGGATCGATGTTGCGTCGCCGTTCCAGGGTGAGCAATTGGAAGTGCGCATCGTCAGCCGCATCTCCACCCGCTTCAACCATCGGCAGGCTTCACTCATGCCCATCGTTGGATTGCTCGCCGAGCAGTTCACCGCCAAGCCTGGCAACTATCTGGCCTTTTTCAGCAGCTTTGATTACTTGCAACAGGTGGCCGAGCTGATGCAGGCGACCTGTCCGGACGTTCCGCTGTGGCAGCAGGCCCGCGGGATGGCCGAGTCGGATCGCCAGCAGTTCATCGACCGGTTCACGCCGGACAGCCGAGGCATCGGTTTCGCGGTGCTGGGCGGCGCGTTCGGAGAGGGCATCGACCTGCCTGGAGCGCGATTGATCGGCGCCTTTATCGCAACCTTGGGGCTGCCGCAGTTGAATCCGGTCAACGAGCAGTTCAAACAGCGCATGGGCCAATTGTTCGGGGCCGGTTACGACTACACCTACCTCTACCCCGGCCTGCAGAAGGTGGTGCAAGCGGCGGGGCGAGTGATTCGCGGTCAGGAGGACCGAGGTGTGGTGATGCTGATCGACGACCGTTTTGCCGAGGCTCGGATTCAGAAGCTCTTGCCCGCCTGGTGGGCGCTGTGACCAAGGCGCTTTCGTCCAGCGGGGCGGGGCGGACAATCGACTCAAGGGTTTACGGATCGATACCCAAGCAGGGCGGTCCAACTGCCAGTAAACTGCCGCACAACGGTCTACTTTCTCACCTAATGTTTTCTGGCTTTCCCATCCACGGAGGTTTCGCATGAGTATCAGTCCATTCGCGGGCAAACTGGCGCCTGCAGAATTGCTGGTCGATCTTCCTCGTCTGGTCACGGCGTATTACACCGGGCAGCCCGATGCCTCGGTGCCGACCCAGCGGGTTTCCTTTGGTACCTCCGGCCATCGTGGCAGCTCGTTCGACTTGAGCTTCAACGAATGGCACGTACTTGCGATCAGTCAGGCCATCTGCCTGTACCGTCAGGCCCATGGCATCGACGGCCCCCTGTTTCTTGGGGCCGACACCCACGCGCTGTCTACGCCCGCTGCGGCCTCGGCGCTGGAAGTGCTGGCGGCCAATGGCGTCAACGTGATGATCTCTGAAGGCGATGAATACACGCCCACTCCGGCCGTGTCCCACGCGATCATTTGCTACAACAAAGGCCGCACTTCGGGCCTTGCCGACGGCATCGTCATCACCCCGTCGCACAACCCACCGGAGAGCGGCGGTTTCAAATACAACCCGCCCAATGGCGGCCCGGCCGATTCGCACATCACCAAGTGGATCGAGAACAAGGCGAACGAGCTGCTGGCCGAGAAGATCGTCGGTGTCAGCCGCATGAGCCATGAAAAGGCGCTGCGTGCGGCGACCACCCACCGGCATGACTACCTCAACACCTACGTCGCGGACCTGAAAAACGTCATCGACATGGACGCCATCCGCGGTGCCGGTCTGCGGCTGGGCGTCGATCCGCTGGGCGGCGCGGGCGTGCGTTACTGGTCGGCGATTGGCGAGCACTACGGCCTGAATCTGGAGGTGGTGAACCAGCATGTCGATCCGACCTTCCGCTTCATGAGCGTCGACTGGGACGGCAAGATCCGCATGGACCCATCCTCGAATTACGCCATGCAAGGCCTGATCGGGTTGAAGGATCGCTTCCAGGTGGCCTTCGCCTGCGACCCGGATCATGACCGGCATGGCATCGTGACGCCCACCGGGGGCCTGCTGGCGCCGAACAATTACTTGGCGGTGGCGATCGATTACCTGTTCCAGAATCGCCCTGAATGGCGCGCCGATGCCGCCGTCGGCAAGACCGTTGTCAGCAGCGGCATGATCGACCGCGTGACCCAGCGTCTGGGTCGTCGCCTCTACGAAGTGCCGGTCGGCTTCAAATTCTTCGCCGAGGGCTTGTTCGAAGGCTCGCTCGGCTTCGGTGGCGAGGAAAGTGCAGGCGCGTCGTTCCTGCGCCGCGACGGCTCGGTCTGGAGCACCGACAAGGATGGTTTGATTCCCTCCCTGCTGGCGGCCGAGATTCGTGCGCGCAAGGGCCGCGATCCGAGCGAGGTGTACAAGGCGTTGACCGACGAACTGGGTGAACCCGTGTCCACTCGCGTGGAGGCCAAGGCCAATTTCGAGCAGAAGGCGTTGCTGAGCAAGCTGTCGCCGGAGCAGGTGACGTCCACCGAACTGGCGGGCGAGAAGATCCAGCAGATTCTCAGCAAGGCGCCAGGCAACGATCAGGCCATCGGCGGTTTGAAAGTCATGACTGAAAACGGCTGGTTTGCGGCGCGTCCGTCCGGGACCGAGGACATCTACAAAATCTACGCCGAGAGCTTTAAGGGCGAGGAGCACCTCAAGCGTCTGGTGGCCGAAGCGCAGGTGCTGGTCGACGCTGCGATCGCGCCGAAGTAAGCCACCAGGGAACGGGGCCGGCGTCAGCCGCCGGTCATGTTCATGAAGCGCACGACCTGCACATCGTCGTTGATTTCGAAGGTGTGCCGGTAGGGCTTGAGCTTCATGGCCTCGACAATGGCGGTCTCCAGCTTTTCCGGTTGGCCGGGGTTGGCCCTGAGGACCGCCTTGAGGTCCGCCGAATGCTCATTGCCCAGGCACAGTAGCAAGCGCCCTTCGACCGTCACCCGCACGCGATTGCAGGTGGCGCAGAAGTTGTGGCTGTGCGGGGAAATGAAGCCCACGCGGATATCCGGCGCTTCCGCGATTCGCCAGTAGCGTGACGGCCCTTGAGTCGACTCGGTAGAGTGGACGAGCGTGTAGCGCTCGGCAATGCGGTCGCGCACCTGCTCGCTGGAAAAAAACGACTCGGCGCGACTGTGCTCGCTGATCACCCCCAGCGGCATTTCCTCGATGAAGGTGATGTCCAGCCCTCGGTCGATGGCAAAGGCGACCAGATCGTTGATTTCGTGGTCGTTACGCCCCTGCATCACCACGCAGTTGAGCTTGGTTCGGGTGAACCCGGCAGCGTTGGCGGCGTCGATCCCGGCGATGACCTTCGACAGGTCACCGGTGCGGGTCAGGGCTTTGAAACGCTCCGGGTCCAGGCTGTCCAGGCTGATGTTGAGGCGCTTGAGCCCGGCCTCGAACAGCGGCGCGGCGAGCTTGTCCAGTTGCGACCCATTGGTGGTCATGCACAATTCGCGCAGCCCGGGGAGGGCAGCAATGTTCTTGCACAGCCCTACGATTCCCGAACGGACCAGCGGCTCGCCGCCGGTCAGGCGGATCTTTTTCGTGCCCAGCGCGACGAACCGTTCGGCGATCTGCTGGATTTCCTCCAGCGACAGAATCTGTTGGCGCGGCAGAAAGGTCATCTCTTCGGCCATGCAATACACGCAACGAAAATCACAACGGTCGGTCACCGACAATCGAACGTAATCGACTTTGCGTGAATAGCCGTCTATCAAAACCCGGTTGGACATGCGTTTTCTCGGCAGCGTGTTGCGTGGCAGATCAGGCGTCGTGCTATGAACGGACGAAGCACATGGCTCAAGGTTCAAATCTTCTGGCTGACCGGCGGCTCGACCATCACGTTATGCGCCCGTTCAGCTTTCGAATAGGACACGTAATACGCCAGACCGACGAAAATTGCACCCCCCACCGCGTTGCCCAGGAACACCGCGCCGATATTTTCCACGAAGACGCCCCAGTTCAACGCATCGGCAAAAATGGCCGCCGGGATCACGAACATGTTCGCCACCACGTGCTGGAAGCCGATCGCGACGAAGGCCATGATGGGAAACCACATGCCGATGATCTTGCCGGTGACGTCCTTGCTGGCGTACGACAGCCAGACCGCCAGGCACACCAGCCAGTTGCAGCCGATGCCGGAAATGAACGCTTGACCGAAGTCGGCACTCGCCTTGGCTTTGGCGATCGCCACCGTTTTGGCCAGGTAAACGCCTTCGGTCAGCCCCAGCACATGGCCGAAAAAATAGGCAATGAACAGTGCGCCCAGCAGGTTGGCGAAAGTGACCAGCGCCCAGTTGCCCAGCACCGCGCCCACTGAGATGCGCCCGGCAAACAGCGCCGTGGGGAGGGTCATCATGTTGCCGGTGAGCAACTCGCCGCCCGCCAGGATGACCAGGATCAGCCCGATGGGAAACACCGCTGCACCCAGCAAATTACCCAGCGAGGCCCATGGGCCGGGGATCATGGTGCTGACGTGAATGTCCAGCAGAAAACCCAGGGCGATGAAGGCGCCTGCCAGGAAACCCAGTACCAGGATCGCGGACACCGGCAGCCGGGATTTCTTCACGCCGGCCTCGATGGTGAGCTCGGCGATTTGTTGGGGGGTGTTGATGGACATGTGTTCAAACTCGCACGCAAAGGCCGATGGCACGACACTCAGTCACGCGCCTGGCAACGATTAATGATGGGTCAAGCGTCCGGTCTTGATGCGCGAGCGTGCTGTGAGCCACGGCGCCAATCCATTTGAGGGTGTCGGTGTGCGACTTCACACCGCATCGCAGAAACGCCAGAAAAAGCGTAATCAGGTAGTGAGCAAGCTACCGATCCGGGGCCAGAGCGTCCAATCGCTTGTTCCGATCATCTCATCGATATGCTCTATCGCCCGCTGTTTCGGTCCGCGTGCAACCCTTCGGGATGGCCCATGCGCGCGCAAGAAGACCGGCGGCGAGAGCGAAAGGCCATTTATCGCTATCCCCATTGCCAGCGAATTGGCATGATGCACTGGGGAACCGACAGCAGGATCGCCGATCCGATTGAGCATGTCGCTTTCTGCCAGCCCCCCTTATCAGCGTGAACCCATGACCCATCGCCCCGCGCCGCTCCCGCTTGACGAAGCTCGACGTATCGAGGCCCTGGAGCGCCTGCACATCCTCGACAGTCTGCCCGAGCAGGCCTTCGACGACATCGTCTCGTTGGCCGCGCTGATCTGCGAAACCCCGATTGCCCTGGTTTCGCTCATCGACCGCGAACGTCAATGGTTCAAGGCCTGCGTCGGCTTGCCCGTGCGCGAAACCCATCGTGATCAGGCGTTTTGCGCCCATGCCATCCTTCAACCGGCGCAACTGCTGATCGTGGAGGACGCTACGCTGGATGAGCGCTTCGCCCAGAATCCGTTGGTGCTGGGTGAACCCTTCATCCGGTTCTATGCCGGGGCGCCCATCGTGACCGAACACGGTGCCGTGCTAGGCACCGTGTGTGTGATCGACAGGGTTCCGCGCACTCTGAACCCGGCTCAGGCTGCCGCGCTCGAGGCGTTGGCCCGCCAGACTTCAGCCCTGATGCAGCTGCGCGAATTCAGCCTGCTCAAAGACGAGCAGACCCGCAGTTTGAGCCGCAAGGTGATCGACGCACTGGGTGATGACCGAACCGCCCATGCCCAATTGCGCCAGGACCAGCGGGTGTCGGTGATCGGGCAACTGACCAGCGGCATTGCCCATGACTTCAACAACCTGCTCCAGGCGATCAGCGCCAGCCTGCAATTCATCGAGCGCAAGGCGCAGAAGCCCGAAGACGTTCTACGCTGGGCTTCGGTCGGTCTGCAGGCCGTGAACAAAGGCTCGACCTTGATCGCGCAACTGCTGGCCTTCACCCGCCAGGACCCTTCGGCGCTCAGCCTGCTGGACGTGAGCGCGGAATTGCGCGGCCTCGAGGAACTGTTCGGCCGTGTGCTGAGCCCGGACATCAAGCTGCTTTTCGAGCTGGACTCGACGCCTGCCTGGGTGCTTTGTGACGCCACTCAACTGGAAGCTGCGGTTCTCAATCTGCTGGTCAACGCACGGGATGCGATGGGCGGGGCGGGGAGCATTCGCGTGGCGACCCGGGTGCTGTCACTCACCGATCACGCGGCGCTGAGCGACGGCGTCTATGTGGAGTTGACCGTCGAAGACGACGGCCCTGGCATTCCTGAAGCGATTGCCCGACAGGCGTTCGAGCCGTTCTTCACCACCAAGCAAGCCGGGAAGGGCACGGGGCTTGGGCTTTCGCAGGTATCGGCGTTCGCCGCCCAGGCAGGAGGCAACGTGACCTTGCAGTGCGGCGGCGCAGGCGGCACCACGGTGAGCCTGCTGCTCAAGATACGCGAGGGCGTAGACGGGACGATCGCGCAGGCGCCAGCCCACTCGGCAGCATCGGCAGCTGCTTTGCCAGCTCGGGGAGCGAAGGTCTTGCTGGTGGACGATGACGACCGCCTTCGAGACGTCATGGCCGGGCTGCTAATGGACGCCGGTTACGCGGTGGAGTCGGTGTCGAGTGGTTTCGCAGCGATTGAGTCGATACGCCGTCGCGTGCCGGATATCGTCGTCAGTGATTGCGCCATGGGTGATTTCAGCGGAGTGGCGCTGTTTCGCGTACTGCGCGAGATCTGGCCAGGGCTGCCGGTGTTGCTGCTCACCGGGCACGCGGATATCGAAGCGGTGCGCGCGGGCTGTCAGGCCGGCGCGGTGATCATGAACAAGCCTGTGAGCCTGGAAGGCCTGATTGCCGGTATCGAGGGATTGCTGCGCTAGACTGCCGCGCTGAGTTCGTTGGCAAACCCCACTCCTTGAGCAGGGGTTTGCCGTCAGAACGGGTTGCAGATCGCAGCCATGACCGGGGCATACACGCCCGGTGCGCTACCGCTCGATGGTTCGGCTCCAGCGAGCGTTCCACTCCGGACGCACCTGATTGACTTGATCCCAATCGATGGTCACCGCTGTTTCCAA
This sequence comes from Pseudomonas sp. GD03842, assembly GCF_029841165.1. NCBI lineage: Bacteria > Pseudomonadati > Pseudomonadota > Gammaproteobacteria > Pseudomonadales > Pseudomonadaceae > Pseudomonas > Pseudomonas sp. GD03842. The sequence continues at coordinate 461,600 of NZ_JAOCEA010000002.1, forward strand.
GTACTTGTTCATGGCCTCGACCTGCCCGCGGGTGCGGTCGCTGGTCGGCGTTTTCGGATTGGACGGGATCTGGTCACCCAGTTCCAGCGCCGGAGATTGCGCCTGCGGAGTGAGCAGGAATTCCGCCAGTTTCTGCGCCAGCTCGGGTTGATCGTTATTGGCAATGGTGCATTCGGCGACGTTCAGCACCACGGCGCCTTCCTTGGGCGGCGCGTACTCAACGGGCACGCCTTTGAGCTTGAGCGCGGTGACCTGTGTCGGCGTCAGCGGGAACAGGGCGGCCTCGCCGGTCTGAACCATTTCGGAAATCTTTGCGGAACTGGCGATGTATTCCAGCACATTCGGCCCCACGGTCTTCGGCCACGCCTTGAAGCCGGGCTCGACGTTGGTTTCGGTGCCGCCCTGCAAGCGGTTGAACATCAGGAAGCCGTGCAGGCCGAAGGTGCTGGAGGCCAGCGACTGGAACACCAGCTTGTCCTTGTAGCGTTTGTCTGCCATGTCTGCCCAGGAAGTTGGCGCGCTCCAGCCGTTCTCCTGAAACATCTTGCTGTTGTACGCCAGACCGGTGACGCCCAGGCTCACTGCCACGGCTTCGTCCTTGATCTTGCCCTTGGCCGGAATGTCCGCGAGGGTTGCGCTCGGCTGAAGCTTGCCGCACAGCCCCATGGAAATCGCGCGGTACATGATGCCGTCGTCGAGAAACATGACGTGCATCTGCGGGTTGTCCTTGCTGGCCTGGACCTTGGCGAGAATGTCCGAGGAGGTGCCGGGGACGATCACCACCTTGACGTCGTTGGCCTTCTCGAACGCAGGCAGTACCTGATCGGCATACAGCCGTTCCATGGTGCCGCCGTTCATCCCCAGGTACAGGGTGGTTTGCGCATGGACGGTGGTCGATGCCAGTGCGGTGGCCGCCAGTGGCAGACCGGTCAGGGCGAGGCGTTTGAGGGATCTGAGGGTATTCATGGCTGCGATGTTCCTCTGAGCAAAGGGATGACGTTATCCGTGCGCGGGGGCACGGCAGGGGCAGGCGGTACCGCTTGAAATCGGGAAATCGAAAAGGCATCCAGGGCGATGTCGGGCGCCCCGTCGCAGACGATCTGCGCCAGCGCCTGACCCGCGGCCGGGCCGATCTGGAAACCGGAACCTGCAAAGCCGAAACCGTGCAACAGACCCGGTTGCGTGGCGCTGGCCCCCAGCACCGGTTCGCGGTCCGGCAGGTAGCCTTCGGTGCCGCTCCAGGTGCGGATCGCCTGTGCGCCTGCCAGCGGCGGGTAGAGTTCACCGGCGTTGCGCAGTATTTCCAGAATCGCCGCCTGCCCGGGCCGGGCTCTGCCCGGGTCGAGCGCGAAGCCCTGGCCACCGCCGAGCACGCAATTGCCCCGAGCGACCTGTCGTGCATAGATACCGCCGCCTTCGACGCCGGTGCTGACGTCCATGAACAGGGGCAACGGTTCGGTGACCAACATCGCCGGGTGGCCCGAGCGCATCGGCACTGGTTCGCCGAATTGTGCAGCGAGGTCGGCAGCCCAGGCGCCTGCGCAATTGAGCAGCCAGGGCGCGCGCCACTGGGTGCCGTGGGCTGTGCGAACTCTGAAGGCCAGGCCGTCATGGGTGACTTCAATGACGCGAGCCTGTTCCTCCACCTGAGCGCCGGCACGCCGCGCTGCAAAAGCGAATGCGGGAGAGACGAGCCGCGGATTGGCGTGACCATCGTCGGCGCACAGCGACGCTCCCACGGCAACATCGCCGGCCCAGGGAAAGCGAGCACGCAGCTGAGTGCGGTCGAGCAGTTGCAGGTTCAGACCGAAGCCCCGAGCCGCCCGTTCGTAAGCCTCCAGCGCTGCCATGTCCTGTTCGCTGCGCGCCAGTTTCAAATGGCCGGAGCGCTGGTATTCGCCATCGATGCCGATCAGGTTGTGCAGGTCTGCCCAGATCCCGTGCGCCCGTTGCGAAAGCGGTAACTGAGACAGCGGACGCCCTTGGCGGCGCACCCCGCCATAGTTCACGCCGCTGGAATGGGCGCCGACAAAGTCCCGCTCCAGCAAGACCACGCGCTTGCCCGTTCTGGCCAGAAACAGCGCGGCGGAGGAGCCGACGATGCCGCCGCCGATGATCACGGCATCCACTTCGCTGAATGCGCTCATGGCTCCATCTCCACGCCGAACGGCAAGGGTTTGATCGGTGCCTGGCCGCGCAGGCGACCCACGCTGGAAATGTCGCGACCGCTGGCCTGGGCGATGATTTCGGCCGATGCCGGCCCGCACATCCGGCCCTGGCAGCGCCCCATTCCGACCCGGCACATGGCTTTGACCCGGTTCACCTCCCAATGCCCCTCGGCGACGGTCCGGCGAATGTCACCGGCGCTGACTTCCTCGCAGCGGCAGATGGTCGTTTCGTCCGGCGCATCGGCCGCCCAGCGATCAGGGAAAGGAAAGGCCGTTTCCAGGCCATGGCGGAATCGCCGAATACGCTCGAGCTTGCCTTGCAGTTCGCGGCTGCGGGCAGCGTCGCGCTGCTGACCGATATCGCCCAGCAGGGTCAGGGCCGCCAGCTCGCCCGCCATCTCTGCGGCGTCGGCTCCCATGATGCCGGCGCCGTCTCCCGCCAGGTAAACGCCTTCCACGCTGCTGCGCGCCTGGTCGTCCCGGCGCGGCAACCAGGCGCGGTTCAGCGGGCACCAATCGAAGGCACAGCCGAGCAAATCGGCCAGTTGCGTCTCGCTGCGCAACGCATGAGCGAAGCCGACGGCATCGCAATCCAGCCGTTTCAATTGGCCGCCGTCGCGCCATTGCACGCTGCTGACACGCTGGCGCCCCAGGATGCTCTCCAGCACGACACCTTGATGCACCGCAATGCCATGGGCGGTGAGCCAGCCGCGGTAATACAGGCCTTTGGCGAGGGTCGCGGGCTGCCCGAGCAGGGCGGGCAGGGCGCGGGTCTGAGCCGAGAGCGGGGCGCTGTCGAGCACCGCCGCGACCTTCGCACCGGCTTTGGCGTACTGATAAGCCACCAGGTACAGCAGCGGCCCGCTGCCCGCGAAGACCACCTTTTCGCCAATCGCGCAGCCCTGGAACTTCAGCGCGATCTGTGCGGCGCCGAGGCTGTACACGCCGGGCAAGGTCCAGCCAGGTACAGGCAGGATACGGTCCGTGGCGCCTGTGGCAACGATCAGCCGTTGATACGGCACCTGTGTCGCGACGCCGTTGGCCAGTGTGTCGAGCGTTTGCGCTTCGGCGTTCCAGACCAGCGTTTCCGGCCGATAGTCGATCTGGCTTGCCAGGCGATCCAGAGTCGAATGCACGGCACGGGCTTTAGGCGCTTCAAATCCGTAGAGGGTCTTGGCCGAGCGCTTGAAGTGCTCGGGCTGACGGCGGTAGATCTGTCCACCGCCGCGCAGGCTTTCATCGATCAGGCAGGGCTGAACGCCATGGGCAACCAGCGTCTGCGCAGCGCGGATGCCGGCCGGCCCGGCACCGACAATGACGATATCGGCGCGTTTCACAGGCAGCGCCCCGGTTCGCGGACGACACTCAGCCCGGCCTCCAGTAGCGTCGAGCAGGCGCGCACTCGACGGCCATCCCCCAGCCGGACCCAACAGTCCTGGCAGGCGCCCATCAGGCAGAAGCCGGCGCGAGGCTCGGCGCTGAAGTCGCTGCCCCGCAAGCGGTCGGCGCCGGTGAGCACGGCGGTCAACAGGGTGTCGCCCCGCAGGCCTTGGGTCGGTTGTCCGTCGAGGGTGAAGGGCAAGACCTCGCGGTCGAGTTCGGCCAGTCGTTTCAGCAATGCCATGGTGCGCTCTCTGTAAGGCCGGTGCAGGGGTGAAGGATCAAGGGACGCGCCATCAGTGTCGTCCCACTAGAACGCGGTCCAGGCCGTAGACCCGATCCAGGATGATCATGGTGGCGGCTGTCAGGGCGATGACCAGCGCCGAAACAGCGGCCATCATCGGGTCGATGGATTCGGTGGCGTAGACGTACATGCGCACGGGTAATGTCTGGGTCGCCGGCGAGGTGACGAAAATCGACAGCGTGACCTCATCGAAACTGTTGATGAATGCCAACAGCCAGCCGCCGGCCACACCCGGCAGGATCATCGGCAGCGTGATCTGGCGGAACAGGGTGAAGCGGCTGGCGCCCAGCGATTCGGCGGCTTGTTCGGCACTGCGATCCATGCCGATCGCGGCGGCGAGTACCAGGCGCAACACGTAGGGGGTGATCACCACGACGTGGGCGAACATGAGCCAGACAAAGCTGCCGTTGACGCCCATCAGGGCGAACAGCCGCAGCATCGCCACGCCTAGCACCAGGTGCGGAATGATGATCGGTGACAGGAACAGGCCGTTGAGCAGGTTCCGCCCGGGAAACTGGTAGCGGGTGATCGCCAGCGCGGCGGGGACGGCAATCAGTGTCGCGAGGGTCGCCGCCACCACCGCCAGCAACAGGCTGTTGTAGAACGACTGGATGAAATCGGCGCGTTCGAACACCGCGCTGAACCAGCGCAGGGAAAACCCACGCCAGGGCAGGCTCAGGGTGTTTTCCGGGGTAAACGCCACCAGGCACACCACCGCCAGCGGCGCCAGCATGAACACCACCACCAGGGCATGAAAGAACAAGGCCAGCGGGCCATTCTTGGACATCGGTTATTCCCCCAGGGATTTCTTGTAGCGGCCTTCCACCAGCCGGTTCCACGACAGCATCACCAACAGATTGATCAGCAGCAGCGCGACGGCGATGGCCGCGCCCATGGGCCAATTGAGTTCCGAGAGGTATTGGTCATAGACGGTGGTTGCGACCATCTTCAAGCGACGCCCGCCCAGCAGCCCCGGAATGGCAAAAGAGCTGGCCGACAGGCCGAATACGATGAGGGTGCCGGACAGCACGCCGGGCATCACCTGCGGCAGCACCACCTGGCGCATGACCGTGGCCTGGCTTGCGCCCAGCGACAGCGCGGCCTGCTCGGCCGACCGATCGAGCTTTTGCAGCGACGTCCACACCGGGATGATCATGAACGGCAGCATCACGTGGACCAGCGCCAGCACCACGGCGAACGGGGTATACAGCAGCTTCAGTGGACGCCCACCCAGGGCCTGGATGGCCTGATTGATCAACCCGTCGGCGCCGAGCAACAGGCTCCAGCCGAATGCCCGCACCACCACGGAAATCAACAGCGGGGTGAGAATCAGGATGAGGAAAATCGAGCGCCATGGCGTACCCATTCGGCTGAGGATGTACGCCTCCGGAACACCGATCAGCACGCAGAGCAGCGTGACCAGTGCGCTGATCCAGAACGTGCGAAAAAAAATCTCGTAGAAGTAGGAATCGCTGATCAGGTTCAGGTACTGGGCGACCGTCCACTGATCGCCTTTGACGCCCACCTCGTAATCGAACACGTTGAACGACAGCACCAGGGTGAGCAGCAATGGCAGCACCAGCAGGCCGATGAACAGCACCAGTGCCGGTGCCGAGAGCAGATAGCCGCGCCCGCTGTCGCGTAACAGGGTGCTGCCGCTCATACCGCGACCTCATCGGTGTTCACGATCCGGAGCAAGGTTGCGGGCCAATCCAGGCCGACTGTCGTGCCCTCTTGCAGCGGCGCCTGGCCATCGTTGCGACGGACGACGGTGATTTCGCCGATTGTCGTTTCAACGCGGTACAGCCACTGACTGCCCAGGAAGTAACGGGTGATGACCCGTCCCTGCAGGCGGCCTTCTCCGGCAGCGAGCAGGTCGATTTTTTCCGGTCGCAGGCTCAGGGTCAGCTCGCCGTCGCCGTGCTGCTGTCGGACCTGCGCCGCGCCGTTGCCATCGCGGTCGCCGCGCAGCAGGTTCGCCTTGCCCACGAAGCCGGAAATGAAACGCGTACGAGGGTGCTCATAGAGCGCGTAGGGTTCGTCGATCTGGGTAATGCGCCCGGCTTGCATGACCACCACCCGATCACTGATGGACAGCGCTTCGGCTTGGTCGTGAGTGACCATCAGCGTGGTGATGCCCACTTCGCGCTGAATCCGTCGGATCTCGAACTGCATTTCTTCGCGCAAATTCGCATCCAGGTTCGATAGCGGCTCGTCGAGCAGCAGCACAGGCGGCTCGATGACCAATGCGCGGGCCAGGGCCACGCGTTGCCGCTGGCCGCCGGAGAGTTCACGTGGATAGCGCTCGGCATGCCGGTCCAGTCGCACCAGCGCCAGCACCTTGGTCACCCTGCGCTGAATCTCGCTCGCCGCCACTTTGCGCATTTTCAAGCCGAAGGCGACGTTGTCGCGGACGCTCATGTGCGGGAACAAGGCATAAGACTGGAACACCACACCCAGCCCCCGGCTGGCGGGCTTGGCATGGGTGATGTCACGGCCGTCGAGCAGGATGTGGCCCGAGGTGACCTCCACGAAGCCGGCGATCATCTGCAGGGTCGTGGTCTTGCCGCAGCCGGAGGGGCCGAGCAGCGACACGAATTCGCCTTTTGCCACCGACAAGTCAGTGGCGACCACCGCATCGACGGCGCCGTAGCGTTTGCACAGGGCCTGAAGTTGAAGAAATGCCATGGCTGCGTTCCACCTCGTATTCGTGCATGCCGGGGCATGCGTTTTTATGGGCAGATGCGAAAGAGAAAAGCGCGGGTGCTTGGGGTGCTAGCACGCTGGACGTTGGCGCTCGATCGGGTCGGCTGCCGCTGTTATTCAAATCGCCCTGTGGACTGATCCTAGGCCGAAGCCTAGGATGGCCTCAACGATGAATTTCATTGAGCGAGATTTATTTTCGAGTTTATTCGCTCAATGAATTACCTAAGGTTTGGGAAGAATATGAATTCCACTGAACGAAATGATCAAACTGGCGATGTGGGTGTGGGTGCGGTGTCGCGACTGTTTGCGGTGCTGCGCTGCCTGGGGGACGGTCCGCCAGGCGGTGAGCGCGCGAGCCAGGTCGCGCAGCGGATAGGGTTGTCACAGCCCACGACCCATCGCCTGCTGCACAGCTTGCTGGATGAGGGGATGGTCGAGCAGGATGCCCGCAGTAAACGCTACCGCCTGAGCCTTGAGTTTTTCGCGCTGGCGGCAAGGGCCGGGCAGACCGGCAATCTGCGCGATGTGGTGCGGCCGAGCTTGCTGCGCTTGTCGGCGTCGCTCGGGGATTCGCTGTTCCTTCTGGCCCGCAGTGGCTTCGACGCCGTTTGCCTGGACCGCAGCGAGGGGCCGTATCCGATCCGTACCTTTACTGGCGACATTGGCGGCCGCGTGGCCCTGGGCGTGGGGCAGGGTAGCCTGGCCATTCTCGCGTTCCTTCCCGAGGAGGAACGGGACACCGTGATTCGCTACAACCTGCCGCGTCTTCGGGACTTTCACCTGTACGACGAAGTCATGCTGCGATCGGAAATCGACAGCGTCCGGCAGTTGGGCTACGCCGCACGCAATACCGGCGTGCTCGAAGGCATGGCGGGTCTGGCGGTGCCGATCCTGGATCGCGAAGGCCGGGCGGTGGCGGCGTTGAGCGTGGCGACGATCACCGACCGCCTCAATGCCGGGCGCATGCCAACCGTCGTCGAGATGCTCAAGCGCGAAGCGATGGCCATCGGGCAGAAGATCAACCCGTTCGATCCGGTGCTGAGGCGGCCGTCGCAGGTGTTCGGGCAATAGGACGGATTTTGAGCGTGGCCGCCGTTCAGATGCACTGATCGGGGAAAACACGATCAGCGACTCCATTGAGTGATGGCGGGTGTTCGCCAAATGGTTGACTGGCCTTTCAGACGAACCTTTGACGCTTTCCGACCGTCTGTCGGGTCTGCATCACGGCGTTTAAAGAACCCTATCCCAGAGTCGAATCAACCTATGTACGCCCGCTGTTTGCATCAGCTTGAAATGGCGGCACAGGGATGTGGCAAGCAGGCATTTTCGGACGATTCCGAAGACCGCAGTCCTTCCCTGATGAGATTCCCGTATGTCCAAATCCCTGAGATTGCAGATTCTCGCGCTGCTCAGTGGCAGCCTGGTGCTGGTGCTGCTGATCGCACTGGCCTGTTTTCATTTCCTATCCAGTAACGTGCATGCTTATCGCGGCCTGTTGGACGGGCCGTTGCAGGCCTCGCAGCGGGTCGATCAGGCGAACCTGCAGTTCAAGGTGCAAGTGCAGGAGTGGAAAAACGTGCTGCTGCGCGGCAAACAGACGGCCGATCGCGACAAGTTCTGGGGCCAGTTCGAGGAACAGGAACGTCTGGTCCAGGATACCCTCGGGCGGTTGAGTGCCATGAGCGACCTCGATTCGGCGACCCGCGCTCGGATCGACAAGCTGCGCGAAGAACACCGGGCGCTGGGTCTGGCCTACCGCAAAGGGTTCGAGGCATTCGTGGCGGCGGGCGCTGATCCGGTGGCCGGCGATCAGGCGGTCAAGGGCATGGACCGGGCAGCCAGTGAGCAGATGAGCGCGCTGGTGGTCAGCCTGCGCGAACAGAGCGATGCACAATCGCTGATGATCAGCGATGCCGCCGACCGAACCATCCTCATCGGTACGCTGGTGATGCTGGTCTCGGCCTTACTGGTGGGGGGGCTGGCGCTGTGGGTCGTCAACCGCAACATCGTGGGTCCGATCGGCCTGCTGATCGACTACGTCGCGCAATTGAGCCAAGGGCGCTTCAGCGACCGCGTCAGCGTCACCCGTCAGGACGAACTGGGGCGCCTGGCGGTGGCGGCCAACACCTTGCGCGATTTTCTCGCCGACACCTTCAACCGCCTCAAGCGCAGCACCACCGACCTGGATAGCGCCGGTGGCGAGTTGAAAGCCATTGCGGCGTTGATGGCGCAGGGCACTCACGAGCAGTTCGAGCGTACCGATCAGGTGGCCACCGCGATGACCGAGATGTCGGCCACTGCGCAGGAGGTCGCTCGCCACGCTGCCCAGGCGGCCAACGCGGCGGATGAAGCGGATCGCAACTCCCAGGACGGCAGCGAGGTGATGAACGCAACCATCACGGCGATTACCCGGATGCGCGCCGAGATCAGCAACACTGCAGATGTGATCCGACGTCTGGAAAGTGACAGCGGCCGCATCGGCAAAGTGCTGGAGGTGATCCGCGGCATCGCCGAGCAGACGAACCTGCTGGCCTTGAACGCGGCCATCGAGGCGGCGCGCGCCGGGGATGCGGGCCGCGGCTTCGCCGTGGTGGCCGATGAAGTCCGAACCCTGGCCCAGCGCACCGCCGCCTCGACCGCCGAGATCCATCAGATCATCAGCTCGGTGCAAACCGGTGCCATCGATGCGGCGCAGGCGATCGAAAGTGGTCAGGCGCGTAGCCAGGAAAGCGTTGATCAGGTGGCCCTGGCCGGTTCTTCGCTGGCGCGCATCACGACCGCTGTGGAGGCGATCCGTGACATGAACCGGCAAATTGCCACGGCAGCGGAAGAACAGACGTCCGTGGCCGAAGACATTTCCCGCAACCTGACGGAGATCACCGCCATTGCCACCACCAACCAAAGCAACGTACAGCGCACGCAAACCGCGAGTCAGGACCTGCACGTCTTGTCGGTGGGGCTGAACGACGTGATTTCGCGGCTCAGTGCCTGAACCGGGGAGCGCATCGAAGCGCTGACGCTGGCCTCAGCCCTGGCGAAACACCAGGGTTTTGAGGCCGCCCTCCGGGTCGATGTCCGCGAACTCCGGCGGGTTGGGAATGCGCTGTTCGAAGCGCAGACCGGGTGCCTCCCGCATGACTTCCTCGATCAGGAAATCCGCGCCCAGCGACGGGTCGTTCATGCATGCCAACACCGTGCCCTCGGGTGTCAGCAACTCAGGCAACTTGCGCAGCACGCGCTGGTAATCCTTGGTCAGGAGGAAACTGCCTTTCTGAAACGATGGCGGATCGATGATCACCAGGTCGTATGGCCCGCCGTGCTTGACCTTGCCCCAGGACTTGAACAGTTCATGGCCAAGAAAACTGACCTTGGTCAGGTCGTGGCCATTGAGCCGATGATTGTCTCGGCCGCGGCTCAATGCCGCGCGAGACATGTCCAGATTGACCACGAACGTGGCGCCGCCTTCGAGCGCGGCCACGGAAAATCCGCAGGTGTAGGCGAACAGGTTGAGCACGCGTTTGCCTGACGCGTTGGCCCGCACCCATTCCCGGCCGCAGCGCATGTCGAGAAACAGGCCACTGTTCTGCTTCTTGCCGAAATCCACGCGATAGCGCAGCCCGTCTTCAACGACGGTCCATTCTTCCGGGCACTCGCCGAACAGGGTTTCGGTGGCGCTGTCAGGCAAGTAACGGTGTTGCAACAGCAAGGTCTGGGCACCGCTGTCATGCCACCCGGGCGTTTGAACGACTTCCCTCAGCAGCGCTTTCAAGGCGTCCAACTCGTCGGCGGCCGGTGCCTTGAACAGCGCCACCAACACCACCCCCTGCATCCAGTCCACTGTCACCTGCTCCAGACCTGGCCAGCGTCGGCCCCGCCCATGGAACAGTCGGCAGGTTTGCGCAGGGGCGGGGCAGAGGGCGGCGAGCAGGTGTTGACGGAGGGTATCGAGGGCGGTGGCGTTCATCGGGGCGCGGGCGTGGGTCGGCAGTGAAAGAGGGCGGCAGTTTAACCGCAATCAGTGCGCCAGTGCCTGTAACGCTTCGAGCACTTGGCGCAACGCCTTGTTCACGGGTTTGTCCTGCCTCAGGACCAGGGCCAAAGTGCGACTGAGCGGCGGTGTAAGCGTCTCCACCCGCAAGCCGCGCCGATGATGCTCAGCGGCCACCGACATGCGCGGCACGATGCTGTAGCCCAGGCCGGCGGCGACCATTTCCTTGATGGCTTCGACACTGCCCAATTCCATGATCGGTTTGACCCGAAGACCCGCTTGCAGGTACCACTCATCGATCAACAAGCGGGTGCTGCTGCCCGCCTCGAACACCACCAGCGGCAGACGCTCCAGTGATGTCGGCGTCAACGGGGGGTGGATGCCTGGCGCCTCAGCGCTGAAGATCGCGACAAACTCGTCTGCCAGCAACGGGCTGATCGACAGGCTGCGCCCAGCCGCCGGGAGGGTGACCAGGGCCAGGTCGAGGCGGTTTTCCTCCACCGCGCGCAGGATGGCATCGGTGTTACCGGTACTGACCCGTACGTCGAGATCCGGAAAGTGATGTCTGAGGTTTTGCAGCATAGGGGGAAGCAGGTGGATGCAGGTGGTCGCCCCCGTACCGATCGCGACCTGACCGGCGATGCCAGCGGCGTGATGGGCCAGTTCGAGCAACGCCTCTTCCACGACAGCGTCGATGCGCCCGGCGTGGTCAAGCAGTGTGTCGCCAGCGGACGTCGGTTTGATCCGCTTGCCGACCCGCTCGATCAGGCGCAGGTTCAGACGCGCTTCCAACTGCCGGATGTGCAAACTGACCGCGGGTTGAGTCAGGCCCAGACGTTCGGCTGCGGCGGAAAAACTGCCGTGTCGGATGACCTGCGCGAAGGTGTGCAGGTGGATGAGGTTGAGGCGGTGCATGGCAAAGTTTTACTGATGCTGAGGATGACGAATCATAGCTTTGTTTCGTCTGGGCGGCGCGGCATCATGAGTCCGTCCCGATCCTCTGACCAAGAAGACGTTCATGCCTGAAGCCCTTATTCTGCGCGACGCTGACGAAGACGATATGCCCGCCGTGCAGGCGATCTACGCCCACCATGTGCTGTACGGCACCGCCAGCTTCGAGTTGGAGCCCCCCACAGTGGATCAGATGCGCCAACGGCGGGCGGACCTCCGTGCCCATGGCTTGCCCTATCTGGTGGCCGAGCAGGCCGGGGAGATCGTCGGCTATGGCTACGCGACCCTGTATCGCCCGCGACCGGCCTATCGTTTCACCGTCGAAGATTCGGTGTACGTGCGTGAAGGCATGGCGGGGCGGGGCATTGGCCAGGCGTTGTTGAGCCGGGTCATCCAGAGGTGCGTCGAGAACGGACGCCGCCAGATGGTGGCGATCATCGGCAACAGCGAAAACATTGCCTCGATCCGACTGCACGAGCGCCTGGGCTTTCGACGGGTCGGGGTGTTCGAGGCTGTGGGATTCAAGCACGGTCGCTGGCTGGATACGGTGATCATGCAGCGCGAACTGGGCGAAGGGGCGGCCAACCACCCCGAGGACTAGCCCGCCATGGGTTGCGCCGAGGTGGGTGCCGAGGGTGGCGCGGTATTTCGATCGGCGTGCCGAGCGGTTTCCGGTACGCCCAGCCAGAGCAATGCACTGGCGACCGCCGCGATGCCAGCCAGGGTCAGGAAGGCGGCGCTGTAACCCGCCTCATGAATCACCATCCCCGCCAGCCCATTGCTCAATGCTGCGCCCAGGCCGAATACCGTCGAAATGGCGCCCAGGCTGACATTGAAGCGGCCAGTGCCCTGGGTCAGGTCCTTGACCACCAGGGGCATCAGCGCGCCGAAGGCGCCAGCGCCGATACCGTCCAGCAATTGCACGCTGACCAGCCACCAGGGGTTGTCCGAGAGCACGTACAACACGCCCCTGAGCGGCAAGATAATGAAGCCCGCCAGTAACAGCGGCTTGCGCCCCCACTGGTCGGCCTTCGCCCCCACCAGCCACGCCACCGGTACCATCACCAGTTGGGCGGCGACGATACAGGCCGAGGTCAGGGGGGTGGCCAGTGACATGTCGATCTGCGAAAGCTTCTGGCTGACCAGCGGCAGCATCGCGGCGTTGGCCAGGTGAAACAGGCCGCAGCACACGGCGAACAGCATCAGGGGCCGGTTGTGCATCAGGACCGACAAGCCGCTTGGTTGCTCGTGGGCGTTGTCGACAGACTGGTCGAAACCCCGCGCGACGTCATGATCGATCGCCTCGGCATCGACGAAACTGACTGCGATCACGCTGGCGACGGCCATGAAGGCCATCAGGTAAAAGACAGCGATGGGGCCGAAGGCCCAGGACAACCCTCCAGCCAGCAGAGCCGCGCAGGCGTTGCCCGCATGGTTCCAGGTTTCGTTGCGTCCAGTGCGTCGGGTAAAGGCTCGCGGGCCGGTGATGCCGAGCGAAATCGCCGCGATGGCCGGAGCGAACACGGACCCAGCGATCGCGCTCAGGCTCTGGGTGAGCGCAACCCAGGTAAAACTGTGAATGAAGGGCAAGATCAGGCAACTGGCCGTCACCAGCAGCGCGGCGATGGCGACCACCAGCCGTTTGCTGCGGGTGCGGTCAATCAGCGCACCCGCTGGCGTCTGGGTGATCAAAGCGGCTATACCGGCGATGGTCATCACCAGGCCGATACTTGCCGGATCCCACTTATGGACGGCCAGCAGGTAGATCGCCAGGTAAGGCCCCAGCCCGTCGCGCACGTCTGCGAGGAAAAAGTTGAGGCCGTCCAGTGAGCGGTTGTTACGTCGTTCGGAAGAGGTGTCGTTCACGGCTGGCCTCGCCACATGGGTTGCGCAGCCGGGAAGGGCGCTGCATGCGATAAATGACAGGCGAAGCGGGGATTTGGTTCGCCGCCGGGCGCGGGACTTTTGCCCGTCTGACAATTGTGTTTATCGCCCCGATATTTGAATCCCATGCGAGGCAGGCATAAGCTTCGCGCCATTAATGAGGGCCCGGTTGCTGTGTGCGGGCCCATGTACGCCATTTTTGATCAGGAACTGCCATGTCCAGTCTGTTTCCCGCTGCCCGTCCACGTCGCCTACGCAGCAATGCCAACTTCCGCGCGCTGTTTCAGGAAACCGAATTCACCTTGAACGACCTGGTGCTGCCGATCTTCGTCGAAGAAGAAGTCGACGACTTCGTCCCGATCACCAGTATGCCGGGCGTCAGCCGCATCCCCGAGTCGAAGCTGGCGCAAGAAGTCGAGCGTTACGCCCGCGCGGGCATCAAATCGGTGATGACCTTTGGCGTTTCCCACCACCTGGACGCGACCGGCAGTGACACCTGGCAGGAAAATGGCCTGGTCTCGCGCATTTCGCGCACGATCAAAGATGCCGTGCCGGACATGATTGTGATGTCGGACACCTGCTTCTGCGAATACACCGATCATGGCCACTGCGGTGTCCTGCACGGCGACCACGTCGATAACGACGCCACCATTGAAAACCTCGGCAAACAGGCGGTCATGGCAGCGCGCGCCGGCGCCGACGTGATCGCGCCGTCCGCGGCCATGGACGGGCAGATCAAGGCCATTCGCACCGCGCTGGACGCGGCGGGGTTCACCCAGACACCGATCATGGCGTATTCGACCAAATTCGCCTCTTCGCTCTACGGGCCTTTCCGGGAGGCCGGCGGATCGGCGCTCAAGGGCGACCGCAAGACCTACCAGATGAACCCGATGAACCGACGCGAAGCCCTGCGTGAATCCCTGCTGGACGAAGCCGAGGGCGCCGATGCGCTGATGGTCAAGCCCGCTGGCGCTTACCTGGACATCATCCGCGATATCCGCGAAGCGTCGAACCTGCCGTTGGCGGCGTATCAGGTCAGTGGGGAGTACGCGATGATCAAGTTCGCCGCACAGGCCGGCGCCATTGACGAACACCGCGTGGTGCGTGAGAGCCTGGGCGCCATCAAGCGTGCGGGCGCCGATCTGATTTTCACTTACTTCGCGATGGACCTGGCCTTGGCGGGTATCTGACGCCAGAGCGCCCCTTCCTCCGGCGTGATCGACATTACGATCACGCCCACCCTGCGCGTTCGTGCCGCGTGAGGCCGTTGCCCAAAACCTGGCTTGGCATGCGGCGGCTCCGGGCGGTGCGCCAGGGCAGCTTGCGAGTGACCGCTATCGCCCGCCGCGCTGCCCGCCGGGGCACTTCTCGTCGGCGGCCGAGACTTCGAACGGTCGGTGACTTCGTGTGTCGTATACAGGGTCCGGATTTGTTAATGTGTACGCCCATTCAATCAGTGCCGACGTTTTCTGGCACCCATCCCGGTGTGTCTGTCTCAGGCAGGCTGGGGTGAAGGAGACCGACTTTTGACCCTGAGCCCGGCACTTGAACAGAGCGCGATCGATCAGTGCGCCCGCGAGCCCATCCAGATCCCCGGCAGCATCCAGCCTCAGGGGTTTTTGCTGGTGATCGAAGAGGCAGCGATGACCGTTGTCCAGGTCAGCGCGAACGTGAGCGAGTGGCTGGGGATTGCGCCGCAGGCGCTGATCGGCCTGCCGCTGTCCCAAGTGTTCGATGACGCCGAACGATTGATCGCGCGGTTCGCGGCCTTGCCTGAAGAGGATCAGAACCCTTTTCACGTCGGCGATGTTCGCTTTCTGGAGGGGATCCAGGCTGGCAAACCGATCGCGATGATGGCCCACCGGCACGATCAGGTCCTGATTGCCGAATTCGAACCGGCCAGCGACATGGGCTCGGCCTACGGCAACGTCTACCCCTTGATGCGTACCTTCATCAGCCAGATGCAAGAAGCCGAGAGCATCGAGGCGCTGTGTCAGCGTTCGGTGGCGGAGGTCAAACGGATCACCGGTTTCGGTCGCGTCAAAGCCTATCAGTTCGATGCAGAGGGCAATGGGCTGGTCATCGCTGAAATGGCTGAGCCGGATTACCCGACCTACCTGGGGCTAAGCTTTCCTGGCTCCGACGTCCCGGCCCAGGCCCGTGCCTTGTACCTGGCCAACCGTATCCGGGTCATCGAGGACGCCAATTACCAACCCTCGCCGCTGGTGCCGCTCGACAACCCGGTGACCGGGGCGCCGCTGGACCTGAGTTTCGCCACGTTGCGCAGTGTGTCGCCCGTGCATTTGCAGTACATGCGCAACATGCAGACCCTGGCGTCGATGTCGATTTCCATCGTGGTCCGGGGGCAGTTGTGGGGCCTGATTTCCTGTCACCACGCAACGCCACGTGCCGTCAGCTTCCAGACCCGCACAGCCTGCGAACTGCTGGGCAGTGTGCTGTCGTTGCAGATCGAAACCAAGGAAGCCCAGGCCAGGACCGAGCGCATGCTCAGCCTGCGCCGCCAGATCGTGCAGATGCTCGCCGCCATGGCCGACCTGGACAGCGTGATCGGCGGTCTGCGGGCTGTACCGGACGTGCTCCTGGCGTTCGTGGGCGCCTCCGGTGCCGCAGTGATCTCCGAATCATCGCTCGATGTCTACGGAGAGACGCCGGGCCACGGGCACATCCAGGCCCTGACCCAGTGGTTGAGCCAGCGGGGTTCCCACGACGTGTTCAAGTCCGACAACGTGGGGCGCGACATTCCCGAACTGCCCGAACTCAGCCGCTCGGTGAGTGGCGTCTTGGCCATGGCGATTTCGGAGTTGCACTCCAACTACATCATTTGGTTCCGTCCCGAACAGACACGTGTGGTGAACTGGGCAGGCAGGCCGGAAAAGGCCGTCGACGATAGCGGCTCCTTGAGTCCGCGTCACAGTTTCGCGCTTTGGCAGGAGACCGTGCGCGGCTTCTCTCGGCCATGGGACGAACTGGACACTGAGGGCGTCATCGAATTGCGTGCTGCCGTGCTCGGCATCGTACTGCGCAAGGCCGAGGAAATGGCCGCGCTGGCGGACGAACTGAAAAAGTCCAACAAGGAACTCGAAGCGTTTTCCTACAGCGTCTCCCATGACCTTCGCGCGCCGCTGCGCCACATCGCCGGCTACGCCGAGCTGCTGGGTGACACTGAAGGTGGCAAGCTTTCCGAAAGAGGGGTGCGTTTCCTCGATAACATCGGTGAGTCGGCTCGCTTCGCTGGCACCCTGGTGGACAACCTGCTGAGCTTTTCGCAAATGGGCCGTTCGGCCATGCGCTTCTCGGAAGTCGACCTCAACGCCATGGTCGAGGCCATGCGCAAGGAGATGCAGCCCGACTACGAAGGGCGTGACTTGCAGTGGCTGATCCCCGAGCCGCTGCCGGTGGTGATTGCTGACGCCGCTTTCCTTCACCTGGCGATGCGCAATCTGTTGGCCAATGCCATCAAGTACACCCGAACGCAAATCGCCGCCGTGATCGAGATCGGCAGCTATGAAGAAGACGGGAAGGTGGTGGTGTACATCCGCGACAACGGCGTGGGCTTCGACATGCAGTACGCCAGCAAGCTGTTCGGCGTGTTTCAGCGCCTGCACCGCATGGAGGAGTTCGAAGGCACGGGCATCGGCCTGGCCAGTGTGCGACGTATCATCGAGCGCCACGATGGCTCAGTCTGGGCTCAAGGCGAACTGGGACAGGGCGCCACCTTTTACTTTGCGTTGCCCAAGCGCAGCTTGACCGTAACCCTTTGAGTGTCCGAGGAGACGCCCAATGCTCAAACCCATTCTTCTGGTGGAAGATAACCCCAACGATCTGGAGTTGACCCTGGTTGCGCTGGAACGCAGCCAATTGGCCAACGAAGTGATCGTGCTACGCGACGGTGCCGAGGCGCTGGATTACCTGTTTCGCCGCAACAACTGGCACGATCGCGCGGCGGGCAATCCCGCGGTGATGCTGCTGGACCTCAAACTGCCCAAGGTCGATGGCCTGGAGGTGCTCAAGGCCATTCGCGAGAGCGAAGAGTTACGCAGCGTGCCGGTGGTCATGTTGACGTCGTCCCGTGAAGAGCCGGACCTGCAACGCGCATATGCCTTGGGAGTGAACGCTTACGTCGTCAAACCGGTCGAATTCAAGGAATTCGTCTCGGCAATCTCCGATCTCGGGGTTTTCTGGGCCGTTCTCAATGAGCCGCCGCCCGGTTCACTGCGACTGACACGCCGTCCGGGTTCCTGATCGCCGACACCTAGAGGCCCGACCCCTGGCGTCACATGCAGGCGGCAAGGGCCCTTGTGCAATGAACGACGACTATTCATGCCGATATCGCTACTCAAGCTGCTGCTGGTTGAAGACAGCCCACACGACGCGGAACTGACCCTGCTCATCCTGGAAAGCAGCGGTCTGAACGTTGACGCTACACTGGTCTACAACCACAAGGACGTGGAACGCGAACTGTCGGGCGGGCGTTTCGATCTGATTCTCAGCGACTACCTGCTTCCCGGGTCTTCCGGTCCGGATGTGCTGGCCACCGCCTTGCGTCTGGCCCCAAAGACGCCTTTCATTTTCCTTTCCGGCATTTTCGGCGAACAGCACGCGGTCGAGATGATGCGGATGGGGGCTGTGGACTATGTCCTCAAGCAAAACCTCAGAATGTTGCCCAAAGCGGTCACCCGGGCCGTGCTGGAAGTGCAGGAACGGGAGAAGCGCCAGCGGGCCGAGCAGACGCTGAAGGAAACCGAAATCCGCGCTCATCTGGCGATCGAGGCTGCAGAAATGGGCGTCTGGACGTACGACCCGCGCAGCGAGACGCTGCTATGGGACGAGCGCTGCAAGGCGCTGTACGGTGTGCCCGCCGATGCGCAGGTCAGTTTCAGCTTCATGTTCTCGCGCTGTCATCCAGAGGATCGTGAGGCGTTGCGCAGCAAGGTCCTGGCAGCGCTGAGCGGCGACACGGGCTTTCAGATCGAACACCGGATCCTCACCGAAGGGGAAGACGAACGCTGGGTCTTTTCCAATGGTCGCTCGCTGTTCGAAAACGGCCAGTGCGTGCGCTTTACCGGAGTGATGCAGGACATCAGCGAGCGCAAGCAGGCCACCGAAGCGCTTCAACAACTCAACGACATCCTGAACGAGCGCGTCGTACAGCGGACCCGCGAGCGCGACCGGACCTGGGAGCTGTCCCGTGAATTGCTGGGCGTCTTGCGTCTCGATCTGACGCCCATCGCGCTGAACCCGGCTTGGGAAGCGACCTTGGGCTGGACCCGCAACGACTTCCAGAGTCAGTCGCTCGCCGAGCTGATTCATCTGGACGACCTGGAGGCCACCCTCGGTGAAACCGCCAGCGTCGCAAATGGGCACGTGACCACCCGTTTCGTCAACCGCATGCGCCATGCCGATGGGGGGTATCGCTGGCTGTCCTGGACCATTGTGCCCGACGAAGGGGTGATGTACGTGGCGGTCCGCGACATCACCAGCGAGCGGACGGTCATGGACGAACTGGCGGCGACCAACAGGCGGCTGCGCGACCAGATCCGCGAACGGGAGCGAGTGGAGGCGGCGCTGCAGCAGATGCAGCGGCTCGAAGTGGTGGGGCAACTGACGGCGGGAGTCGCTCACGACTTCAACAACTTGCTCACAGTCATCCTCACCAGCGCCAACTTCCTCACCCGGGATCTGGAAAAGGGCGTGTTCACCAAATCACCCCAGCGCCTGGAGAATATCCGGGCTGCCGGCGAGCGGGGCGCCAAGTTGACCAGCCAGTTGTTGTCGTTCTCGCGGCGTCAGCGCCTGGAACCGGTCGCGCTGAACCTCAATGACACCATCGGCGGCATGCGCGAACTGCTGGGGCGCGCACTGGGTGGCAGCGTTTGGGTCGAGACTGACCTGGCCGAGGACCTCTGGAGTGCGCTGGTTGATCCGACCCAGACCGAAATGATCATTCTCAACCTGGCGATCAACGCCCGCGATGCCATGGCGCAAGGCGGTCAATTGCGCCTGAGCACTTGGAACGAGATGGTCTACCGCCTGCCGCAGCGGCCGGAAGACCCTGATCCCGGTGCCTACGTCGTGCTGTCGGTCAGTGACACGGGCTGTGGCATGAGTGAGGAGGTGCTGGCCAAGGCGTTCGAGCCGTTCTTCACCACCAAAGCCGTCGGCAAGGGGTCGGGCTTGGGACTGGCCCAGGTGTTCGGCTTCGCCAAGCAGTCGGGCGGGGGAGTGCGCATCGACACCGTCGAAGATGTCGGCACCACCATTCGGGTGTTCCTGCCCAGCATCGCCCAGACCGCGCAATCGGTCACCAGTGACTCGGACATGCCTGGCCACGCCGATGCGGACGACCTGCACCGCACCATTCTGTTGGTGGACGATGATCCGGCGGTGCGCTCGGTGACGGCGATGATGCTCGTTTCACTGGGCTATTCGGTCGTGGAAGCGGAGAACGGCGAAGAGGCACTGAAGAAAATCGATGCCTGCGTCGATCTCGTCCTGACCGATTTCGCGATGCCCAACATGACGGGCGCCGAATTGGCCGCTCGGGTGCGACGGGAGCATCCAGACTTGCCGGTGATGTTCATTACCGGTTTTGCCGACATCGACATTCTGGATGTCGATCAACAATTGATTGTGCAGAAGCCTTACAAGGAAGAAGAACTGGCGCGCAAATTGGCGAACGTGCTGATGAAAACGGGCACCAGTGTGGCCTCATGATAGAGAGGCCACGCGTGTTGGCACATGAAAGGGGGCAGGGTCGCGCGAAACAAATAGAAACATTTGCCGGAACCGACTCGCCTCGAGAACCACACAGTTGCCATCCCTCGATCCCGGATGGCGACCCTCATGCGTATCTCGAACAGTCCCTACAGCGGTATCTCACCCCAGGCTGACAGCGGCCAGGCCACTCGACATCCACCGCTTGACGTTTCAGCGCCCAAGCTTGCGAAACCCCAACTTTCTACCCAGAACGCCAACGTGCAGTTCGGCACCGCGACGGCGCAGGCGCCGGTCGGTGGCGACACGACCGAGAAACAATTGCTGTCCCTGCTCGCGCAGTTGACCCAGTTGTTCAAGGGCAACGTTCAACTTCCGCAGAACAGCCCGCAGGCTGTCCCAGATGGGCCAGCGCCGTCGGCCGCGGCCACTGGCGCCGAGAAAACGGCAGCGGCAACAGATGTGAACGCCGCAAAGCCCGTTGCAACTGCTGCCACGGCCGACGTGCCGAAAGCCGACGATGCGAGCTTCCTCGATGATTCCAAATACTCTTCGCCCAAGGAATTGGAGCGATGGGCACCCATGGTCGCCCATCTGCCACCGGAACAGCGCGAACAGGCAGCCAAGGAACTGAACCGGCCGATCGCCGCTGCCCGAATGGCCGCTGAAAAAGGCCCCGATGCGGCCAAAGCGATGGACTTCATCAACGCCAATCCGGCCCTGAAAACGGCGGTCGACACCGGCAAGCATGGCGGCAAGGCCGATGGCAAGATCACCGATGGTGACCTCAAAGCCTTCGCCAAGCATATGCAGAAGGCGGCTGACAGTGCCGACAAAGACATTGCCAATTATCAGAAGGACCATCCGGACGCCGACCCTCAATCCCTGGAGCTGGTCCGCAGCGCAGCCTTGATGCGTGCCAATGAACCCTTGACCAAGGCCGCCGATCCGAAACACGCGGCCGGGACCGAGGGTGAAACCAAGGTCGACGGACTCACCAGCGCCGATGGCCTCAAAGCGCTGCAGAACGATAACCCCGGCTTGGCCGGCCCTCTGCGTCAGGCCGCGAAGACCTGGGCACAGCCGGGCTTTCTAACGCAGATCGACCAGGGCGGTCTGTCGGGGCGCTCGCTGGCCGCCCACAGCCCGGACAAGTTGTTCAGCGCGAGCAACATTAGCGATTGGATCAAAAAGCAGGCACCTACCAATGGCGGAGAGTTCGCCAGCGTGCTCAGCGACGCGGCCACCCTCAATTCGGTGGCCAATACCGATATCAGCAAACTGGGCAAGGATGTCTTCGATCACCCTGCAGCCTATAGCGGCGAGCAGAAAGCCGCGGTCATGGTGAAGCTGCAGCAGACGCTGCAAAGCGTGGAGGCTGGCGAGGATTTGCGCAAAACCGGCAAGACCGAGGACGCCCTGAACGAAAAAATCGCACAGCTCCAGGCCGACCCCGATGTGCAGGCGTTCCTCGATCAACAGATTCCCCAGCAGTCTCGGGCCTTGGTGAACAGCACCCCGACCCTGCAAAAGGCGGTTACCGAGCAGATGCAGCGGGTCAACAGTGGGCAGGCGTTGCAAGCCGATCTGAACACCGCAGACAAAGCCGTGACCAAGGACAAGCCCAATGCGGATTACAGCAGTGCCCTGGGCGGGCTATCGGCCCAGTTGCAGATGCAGAAGGACTTGCTCGGCCCTGATGCCGCTGTTCCCACCGCGCAAGAGGTACTGGGCGGGCGCCCCGACCTGCAAGGGCGCATCCAGGATTCTTACGTTCGCAATTTCAGCGAAGGTGGGGCGGTCAGGCAGTTGCTTCACGCCAAAAAAGCCGACGGGGAGCAGGCGCTCAACAGCGCGGATGCGCAGAAAGCGGCCTACGACAGTGTGCTGTCCGAAAGCTTCGTCCAGGGGCAGCAAGGCAATTACGTACAGGCGACGTTCAGCCAGCTTCAGGATTCCAAGGCTGGGCGCAAGGTGTTGGACAACGCCAAGGGCGACAAGGATCACGCGCCCTCAATGTTGATGCAGGCCGCCTCGCATGTGGGACCCAAGGCATTCCAGTCCATTGCTGGCTTTGCGTCGGTCTCGGACATGCTCGCTCGCGGCGACAAGACCGACGCTGCCAAAACCCTCTATGACAGCACCAAGTCGGGACTCTCGGCGGCCAAGCATGGCTACGACGCGGTGGCCAAGTCTGCCGGGCGCGCGGGCTTGGGTGAGGTCGCCGCGAAAGTGGGCGGTCGAGTGGCGGGCATGGTCGTCGGCGAGGCGGCCGGGCTGGCCGCGGGGGCGGCCATCGGCGCCTCGATCCCGGTGGTCGGCTGGATCGCTGACGCGGCCATGAGCCTGGGCTTTGGCATCTCCGCAATCATCGAGGCGGTTAAAAAGCACAAGGCGCAGAAAGCCTTCGACCATAACGTCGACCCGGTTCTGGACCAGTTCGGCATTCCCAAGGCCCATTGATTCATTCCCCCTGAGCTGAAAGAGGTAAACGATCATGAGTATCGGTGTTTCGTCGCTTCGTCCGTTACAGGACCTGAGCACCCCCACGGACTTTTCCTCGCTGAGCGGCAAGTCCGGGCAGCACAACGCGCTCACCGGCGGTGGCAGCGGCAACCAGAGCATTGACCCCAGCACGTTGCTATTCGCCAACGCCGCGCAGCCGTCACAGGTGAACTTCGCGCCACCCAACAGTCAGGATCCGCAAGTCAATGCCAGCAATGCGCTTACCGGTAACAACGCGCAGAACGGCATCATGCAGCAGATCCTGACGCTGCTGATGGAACTGATGCAGTTGCTCAAGCAGAACAACCCCAACGCTCAGCCGAATGCCCAGAACCTCGCCGCGCAGAACAGTGGGGGAGGCGGTGGAGGGGGCGGCGCAGTGGACAATGGTGGCGGTGGCGGTGGCGTCGAGGGCGGGGGTTCGGGCGTCAATGCCCCGGCCAGCAACGCAGCTCGCGGCGTCACGGACGATACCGCTGTGAGCGGGTCGGGCGATCTGCACTTGCCCAAACAGCTAGAGCCGTATCGCAGCGACATCTTGGACGCCTCCAACGCCACCGGTGTCCCTGCCAACATTCTTGCGGGCCAGATCTGGGCTGAGTCTCGCGGTCAGCTAGGACAGGACACCACCAACGTCAACGGCAAGACCGACGCGGGCCTGATGCAAGTCAACGCTGACACCTTCGCTGGGCTCAAAAAGGAAAACCCCGATTTGTTGGGCAATGCTGACGTGAACAATGTCCACGACAACATCATGGCGGGCGCGCTGTACATGCGTGACCAGCACCAGGCCTTCGGCGACTGGGGCTCGGCACTGCGCGCCTATAACTCAGGGCCGGACAAAGTGGTCAAGGGTGACCTTGCCAACGTGGGTGGGGTGGGCGATCCCAACTACGTAGACAACGTGATGAATTTTGCCAAGATCATCGAAAGCGGCCAGGGCCAACTGCCAGCCTGATCTTAACCGCTGCCGCACCCGGCAGCGGTCCTACACCCCCGCCCAAGCCGCTGATGGCACAAGCAGTGGCTTGGGCTTCTCCATTGTTGCGGCTTCAGCCTGTTCGTCGTTTCAACATGCACTGTCCCAAGTATCGTCAAATCAATCGGTTAACGCAGCTTGCTCGTCCGGTTATTACCGGTTTAACACGGCGTGCACTTAATTGAGGCATGTCGAGCGTTGCATTATTACTGAATCGTCAATGGCGTTTTTCGAAGTTGCAGCGGCGGCAACTTGCACAATTGTGCTTTTATTGCGTTCCGACGAACTAATGGGCGGGGTTTCGCTCGAATCTTTCGGTAAGATATGAAACCCCATTCGGCGGGCAACCTGGAATTGCCAGGCACGCCTGGAGAAAGGGTTCTACCCTAAGCAAGTGTGGGCACAAGCCTATCAGGCCAGTGCATTGATCGTGATCGACCACCGGCTGTTCTGGCCGAGTTCGTTAGTTGCAAAAAAACACCTGATTATTGAGTTCAAGTGCATCGTTTTATTGTCGAGTCAGGCAACTATCGGGCCGTGGGCTCGTACCGACCGACATGACATCTGGAGCATCGGTTATGAAAAGACAATTGATAGTGGGCCTCACGGTTTCCGTGCTGGCAGTGGGTGTATCCGTTGCTTTTGCAGCGTCCGACGTCAATGACAGCAAAACGGTCGCCGAATACGGCTCTGAGAAAGTCGGGCCCAACAGGACCGCCTCCGACGGCGCCGATCATGTCGGCGCCAATGCGACAGCGTCCGATGGTTCGGATCGTGTAGGCGCCAACCGTGTAGCGGCCGATGGCGCTGATCGTGTCGGTGCCAATCGGGTGGCAGCGGACGGTGCCGATCATGTGGGTGCAAATTCGGTAGCCGCCGATGGAGCGGATCGCGTGGGCGCCAACCGTGTAGCGGCCGATGGCGCTGATCGTGTCGGTGCCAACCGTGTGGCAGCGGACGGTGCCGATCATGTGGGTGCAAATTCGGTAGCCGCCGATGGAGCGGATCGCGTGGGTGCCAACCGCGTCGCAGCCGATGGAGCGGATCGCGTGGGTGCCAATCGTGTAGCGGCCGATGGAGCGGATCGCGTGGGCGCCAACCGTGTAGCGGCCGATGGAGCGGATCGCGTGGGCGCCAACCGTGTAGCGGCCGATGGTGCCGATCGCGTGGGTGCCAACCGTGTTGCAGCGGATGGTGCCGATCATGTGGGTGCAAATTCGGTGGCCGACGATGGTGCGGATCGCGTGGGCGCCAACCGTGTAGCGGCCGATGGTGCGGATCGCGTCGGTGCCAACCGTGTGGCAGCGGACGGCGCCGATCATGTGGGCGCAAATTCGGTAGCCGCCGATGGAGCGGATCGCGTGGGCGCCAACCGCGTCGCGGCCGATGGTGCGGACCGCGTGGGTGCCAATCGTGTAGCCGCTGATGGTGCGGATCATGTGGGTGCAAACGCCGTGGCCGCGAATGGTCAGCCTGAGCGCGGTTTGGCGTCCGATGGAGCCGACAGGACCGGTGCCGCGCGTCTGGCCGAGCAGAGTAAAAAACTGGACCACATGAATTTCCGGGAAGTGGCCGGTGAAATGGATTACGACCGTCTGACCAAATAAGCGCGCCGTCAGTGCAACTGAACAGCGCCCTCTGCAGCACAACATCTGCCGAGGGCGCTGCCGTTTTCCGGGCCAGTGCGGGCCGAAGGTGCTAGATTCGCAGTTTTAACCCCGGACAGCCCCCGATGTCGGACCGCACGATTATCATTCCTCCCTTTCAGCAAATTATCGCGGACCGCGCCGGTTACGCCCCGGCCGTCATGGTGGGCGACACGCTTTATTGCGCGGGTCAGGTCGGCCGCACCGCGGACCTTGAGGTGATCCAGGACCCCGAACGCCAGTTTCTCGCTGCGTGGGACAACCTGCGGCAAGTGTTGGAAGCGGGTGGTTGCACTTTCGCTGACGTGGTCGACATGACCACTTATCACGTGAACATGTCCGAGCACATGGCAGTCTTCCGCGCGGTGAAGGACCGAGTTTTTCCGCGCGGCCTGTGTGCGTGGACATGCATCGGCGTGAGCGAGCTGGCTCGCCCGGGGCTGTTGGTAGAGATCAAATGCGTGGCGGTACGGCGTTCGACGTGAAGGGTGGCGCTGATCCTGAAAGGCTGAACTAACCGTTTTCGTGGCAGGTCGTTTGACAGAGTCTCATACAGCCTGGAGTGTTCCATGAAGCCCTATATCATCTGCCACATGATGTCCTCCCTGGACGGTCACGCCCTCACTGACGGCTGGGACCGTGCCTTCAAAAAGGCCGCGGGCGACCTCTACGAGCGCCTGGCGCAAACGTTCGAATTCGATGCCTGGATCTGCGGCCGCGTGGCCATGCAGGAAATCGCCCACGATGAAGGCTACCCCACCGGCCTGGCCAGCTCACCGATTCCACGCACGTCGCACATTGTCGAGCGTAATGCCGAGACCTACGCGATCTCGATCGACCCACAGGGCAAGGTGGCCTGGAAGTCCAACGAGGCGCTGGGCTCCCATGTCGTGGAGGTTCTGACGGAGGCGGTCGCGGACGATTACCTGGCGTACTTGCAATCGGTGGGGGTGTCCTACGTGTTCGCGGGCAAGCAGACGATCGATCTCGCCCAGGCAGTAGAACGCTTGAGCGAGGAACTGGGCTGCCAGCGCTTTATCGTGGAAGGGGGGCCGCATGTCAGCGGATCCTTCGTCAACGCCGGTCTGGTGGATGAGGTCAGCGTATTGGTGTTGCCGCTCATCGATGGCCGTGGCGAGCATCCGGCTTCCTTCGAAGTCTCGCCCCAGGCGTGGCAGCAGGCCGCACACCTGAAACTTACCAGCGCCGAAGTGCAGGAAGGCGGCGCGGTCTGGCTGCGTTACAACTGCGCTTGATTCGCATGTAACGAGGGCGTCCGGCCAACAGGCGCCGTGCCGACGGCGCCTTGTACCAGGTCGATGAAGGCATTGAGCGCAGGCGAGCGAACACCGCGGCGCCACGTCAACCAGATGTTGAGGTAGCGGAATTCTTCGTTCAGAGGATACGCATTGACGTTACGACTGCCCGGCATGCTTTCCAGCATGCTGCGCGGGACCATCGCCACCCCGGCGCCCGCCGTCACGCAGGCCAGCATTCCATGGTAGGACTCCATCTCGAAAATCTTGCCCGGCGTCGCCATGTCCGCCTTGAACCACGCCTCGAAGTGTCGGCGGTACGAGCAGTTCTGGCGAAAGGCGTAGACCGTCTTGCTGCTGACATCCTGAGCACGGGTCACCGGCATGTGGCTGGCGGCGGTGATCAACAACATCTCTTCTTCGAATAACTCGATCCCTTCCAGGTCAGGATGGCGCAGGGGGCCATCCACGAACGCGGCACTGAGCCGGCCGGACAGCACGCCATCGATCATGTCGCCTGACGGGCCGGTCGACAGGTCCAGCTCGACCTTGGGGTAGCGTTGGTGAAAGGCCGCCAGCAGCGAAGGAATCCGCACTGCCGCCGTGCTTTCCATTGATCCGAGGGAAAACACGCCTTGGGGTTCGGAGCCGGACGTCGCCTGTCTCGCTTCCTCGACCAGCTCCAGAATCCGCCGGGTGTATTCCAGAAAGGTCCTGCCAGTGGCGGACAGGCGCAGCCGCAGCTTTTCACGGATGAACAGGTCGACTCCCAGTTCCTGCTCGAGCTGCTTGATGCGGGTGGTCAGGTTCGAGGGCACGCGGTGCAGGCGCTGAGCGGCGGCGGTGATGCTGCCTTCCTCGGCGATGGCTTTGAACAGTTCGAGTTGTGTCAGGTCCACGGGAGAGCGCCTTCTTTCTCTTTTAGAGAATGTATTTTTGATAATTATTCATTATCGGAAATTTCTTCCAAAGCCTATCGTGGCGCCAAGACTTCAGCAACGGGCAGCCGCTCGCGGGTGAAGATCAACCCTTATTGGAGGCTATCGCCATGTCCGTACACGCATCGTCGACCCATGCCATCTCCCTGAACCCGGCCACCGGTGAGGTGTTCGCTGAATACCCTTTCGAGCAGGCTGCCGATCTGGAACGCTCGCTGGCGCGCGCTGCGGCCGGTTTCAGTCAGTGGCGCAGGCAACCGGTCAGCACACGCGCCGCACAACTGCGCGCCATCGCCCAGGTGCTGCGTCGCAAGGCCGACGCCCTGGCGCGGATGATGACGGCGGAAATGGGCAAGCCCATTGCCCAGGCGCGCGCCGAAGTGGAAAAGACCGCCGTGACCTGCGAGTGGTACGCCGAGCATGGCCCCGCCATGCTGGCCCCTGAAAAGACCCCGGTGGAAAACGACAAGGCTTACATCGACTACCTGCCACTGGGGCCGATTCTGGCGGTCATGCCGTGGAATTTCCCCATCTGGCAAGTCATGCGCGGCGCGATTCCGATGATCCTTGCGGGCAACACCTACGTGCTCAAGCACGCCCTCAACGTCATGGGCAGCGCCTACCTGCTGCGCGAGGCCTGGGCTGAAGCCGGGCTCCCCGAGGGCGTGTTCGAAGTGATCAACGTCGGCAACGAAGGCGTGTCCAGCGCCATTGCCGATCCGCGCATCGCTGCGGTAGCTGTAACGGGCAGCGTCCGGGCGGGCGCTGCCATTGCCGCCCAGGCCGGCGCTGCGTTGAAGAAGTGTGTGCTGGAGCTGGGCGGCTCCGACCCGTTCATCGTGCTGGCCGACGCCGATCTGGACGAGGCGGTGAAGGCCGCCACTGTCGGTCGCTACCAAAACAGCGGCCAGATCTGCGTCGCGGCCAAGCGCATCATCGTGGAAGAAAGCGTGTTGCCGGTGTTCACCGAGAAGTTCGTTGCGGCGGTCAACGCACTCAAGGTTGGTGACCCTTTGGATGAAGCGCACTATATCGGCCCGATGGCCCGATACGACTTGCGCGACGAGTTGCACGGCCAGGTCCTCAAGACCCTGGAGGAGGGCGCGACGCTGTTGCTCGGCGGCGAGAAGCTGCCAGGAAAAGGCAACTACTACGCGCCCACTGTCCTGGCGAACGTACGCCCGGGCATGACCTCTTTCAAGGAAGAGCTGTTCGGCCCGGTGGCCTCGCTGATTGCCGCCCGCGACGCCGACCACGCGGTGGCCTTGGCCAACGACAGCGAATTCGGCCTGGCAGGCAGCGTCTGGAGCGCTGACGTGACCAAGGCGCGCGACATCGCGGCTCGGCTGGAAACCGGTGGCGTATTCATCAACGGCTACACCGCGTCCGACGCACGGGTGCCGATTGGCGGCGTGAAGAAAAGCGGTTTTGGCCGCGAACTGTCGCATTTTGGCATTCGTGAGTTCTGCAACGCCCAGACGGTGTGGCTGGATCGTCGCTGATCAGTGGACGCCTCGATCCTGTGTCAGGGCGTCCTTCGATTTTTTTCGACCGGTTGCTTGACTTCCCTTTTTCAATCAGTAAGATAGCTCGCATTCCGCGATAGCTCAGTTGGTAGAGCAAGTGACTGTTAATCACTGGGTCCCTGGTTCGAGTCCAGGTCGTGGAGCCACATAGAAGACGGAAAAGGCCAGCTAAATAGCTGGCCTTTTTTGTGGGCGTCTACCAGCGATTGTCCCTACGGTAGTCGACGTGATAGTCATGGCCCCGCGGGTGCCAGGCGTGTGGCGGCGGAGGGGGTGGCGGTGCGAACCGGCGTGGCGCGACGGGCACGTAGGCCACCGGCTGATACACCGGCTGGTAACGCGGGCGAGGCCGATAATCCCGATAATCGGGGCGGTGGTGATCATGGCCCGAGCCGCTGATCACCGTGGCCAATACCGCACCCACTGCGGCCCCGGCGATGACCGGCACGACGACGTCGCGATCGGCGGCCGATGCGGCACCCGCAGCGACCAGGCAACCGGACAGGATCAGGGCTTTTGTCATCTTAGAAATCATGGTGTCTCCTCAGGCGAGGTATTGGGTTCGCCATGGAGTCATGAAACCCCGAATCGCTGTAAAGGAACGTCTGCGTTCCGTAAAAGTTGAGTAAAGGGTCAGGATCGACCCCTCCAGGAATATGCCCATGAACGAACAGCTATTGTCCGCCCGCCTTGAGCGCGTTGCGCAGTGCGTGCCAAGGGGCGCGCGCCTCGCCGACATTGGCTCCGACCATGCGTATCTGCCGGTGGCCTTGAAGCGTCGCGGGCTCATCGAAGCTGCCGTGGCGGGGGAGGTGGCGCAGACGCCTTTCGCTGCCGCCCTGCGGACCGTGCGTGATAACGGCCTGGAAGGGACCGTCCGGGTGCGTCTGGCCGATGGACTGGCCGCCATTGAACCGGGTGACGGTATCACCGCCGTCAGCCTGTGCGGGATGGGCGGCGAAACCATTCGCGACATCCTCGACCGCGACCACGAGCGGCTGACCGGCCAGGAGCGCCTGATTCTGCAACCCAATGGCGGCGAGCAGCCCCTGCGCCAATGGCTGATGGATAACTGCTACCGCATTCTTCACGAAGAGGTCTTGCGGGAAAACCGTTTCGATTACGAAATCATCGTCGCCGAGCGCACCGGGCCCGTTCGCTACAGCCCCGAAGCGTTGTATTTCGGCCCGCTTTTGCTGCAATCCCGCCCCGCGGCATTTCTGCTCAAGTGGCAGCGCCTGCTCGAAGGCCGGCAACGAACGCTGGCCGATTTCGCTCGCGCCCGGCGGCCGGTGCCCGGCGAGAAAGTGGACGCCATCGAAAGGGAAGTGCGGTGGATCAGCGACATGCTCGGCGTAGGCAGCACGTCAGGAAACTGAAGGGTCTACAGCGTCATGACCATTTCATGCCAGGCCATGCCGCCATGGTCCGATTCGGAAGGTTTCACGTACTGGTAGCCCATGCGCGCATACAGCTCGACGTGCCGTTCCTTGCACATCAGGTGGATCGTGCGTTTGCCCAGCGCACGCAGGCGCTCGACGAAGGTGCGCATCATCAGGCTGGCGTAGCCTTTGCCTTGATGGGCTGGGTCGATCACCACGGACATGATGACCGCGTTCGGCGCCGCACTGTCATGACCGACCAACTCCTTGAACGCTTCATCGGACATCACTACTTGATGGGCGCAGCCACAATTGATGAAGCCGATGATCTGCCCGGCCAGCTCCATGATCAGAAAACCTTCCGGGTATTGGGCGATGCGGATCGCGATCTTCTCACGGGTGGCGGCTTCATCACCCTCATAGGCCGTGGTTTCGATCTCGAAGCAGCGCTCGACATCGGCCAGGGTGGCGGTGCGAAAAACGGGGGCGGTCATGGCAGTCTCATCGTGCGGGGAGGACGGCATGATAAAAAAAACCGGCTGACTGCGCTGCTTTTTTACGGCGGGGCAGACGCGCGCATTTGTAGTCGATCGCTTGGCCGCTACGAATGGGCCGCCCGTCCGCCGCTTCTGAAGGGGCGTGCCCCTGGGCAGGGGCACGAGAGGGCATCAGTCGATGCGAGGATGCTGCTGTGCCAGTTCCTTGCGCTTGGCCTCCAGTTCGGCGATTTGCGCGTCGATGTCTTCGATCTTCTGCTCGATGTTGTCATGGTGCTCTTGCAGCAGTTCTCGCGCCTCCTGGATATCCGAAGCCGCAGGCGCGGCACCCCGCAGCGGTCGGTTAGCGGTTTCTTTCATGGTGACACCCGTGACCAGGCCGATGACCGCGATGACCATCAGGTAATACGCTGGCATGTACAGGTTATCGGTGCTTTCCACCAGCCACGCCGCGGCCGTCGGGGTCAGGCCAGCGATCAATACCGACACGTTGAATGCGCTGGCCAGCGCGCTGTAGCGAATGTGGGTGGGAAACATCGCGGGGAGGGTGGAGGCCATCACGCCGATGAAGAAGTTGAGCACCACGGCGAGGATCAACAGGCCCGCGAAGATCAAAGCGATCTTGCCACTGATGATCAGCATGAACGCCGGGATCGACAGAACGAACAGCGCGATGCTGCCCACGATAATGAAAGGCTTGCGGCCGATCTTGTCGCTGAGGAAGCCGATCAGGGGTTGAACGAACAACATGCCGACCATGATCGCAATAATGATCAGCACCCCATGGTTCTCGCTGTAATGCAGGTTGTGCGAGAGGTAGCTCGGCATGTAGGTGAGCAGCATGTAATAGGTGACGTTGGTTGCCACCACGATCCCGATGCAGGTCACCAGGCTGCGCCAGTGTTGGGTCGCGACCTCCTTGAACGACACTTTCGGGCCACCGGACAGACCTTCCCGATCGCCTTGTTCCAGCTTGTCGACGTGCTGTTGAAACGCAGGCGTTTCTTCAAGGGCGTTGCGCAGGTAAAGCCCCAGCATGCCCAGCGGCAACGCCAGGAAGAACGGCAGGCGCCAGCCCCATTCCTGGAACTGGTCCTCGCCGATGACAGCCGAAATCAGCACCACGACGCCCGCGCCCAGAACGAAACCGGCGATGGAACCGAAGTCCAGCCAACTGCCGAGGAACCCGCGTTTACGGTCGGGGGCGTATTCGGCAACGAAGATCGAGGCACCGGTGTATTCGCCGCCGACCGAAAAGCCCTGGGCCATTTTCGCCAACAGCAAGAGGATGGGCGCCCAGATCCCGATGGACGCGTAGGAGGGAATCAGGCCGATGGCGGTGGTGCTCAACGACATGATCACAATGGTGGCCGCCAGGACTTTCTGGCGACCGTACCTGTCCCCTAGCGCGCCGAAGAATACGCCCCCCAGCGGCCGAATCAGGAACGGCACCGAAAAGGTGGCCAAGGCTGCAATCATCTGCACCCCTGGGCTTGCGTCGGGGAAAAACACTTTGCCCAGCACGTAGGCGACGAAGCCGTACACGCCGAAGTCGAACCACTCCATGGCGTTGCCCAGTGCTGCGGCGGTGATCGCCTTGCGCATCTTTGCATCGTCGACGATGGTGATGTCTTTGAGCCCAATGGGCTGGACTTTTTTCTTGCCTGATTTCATTCGGGTCACTCGGTTGCTGATCGGTATCGCAGGACGTCGATGCTGTCGGTGTGATGGCATCGCTCTTGGTTCAGATACGAAGGGATACAAAAAAATTCAGTATCGCCAGGTTTTTTCCCAGCAGGACCCGCGATGGCGTCCGTCCGTTTGCCCGGTGAACGCAGGGAGACCGGACGCGCATTTGCGTGCCGATCCCGTAGAATCACGGCTTATTCATCGGTTTCTTCAAGGCGGTAGCAGTGGATGTGCAGCAGGGCTTTGTCCTGACCCGACATTGGCGTGACACGGAGGCAGGGACCGAGGTCGACTTCTGGCTGGCCACCGACGATGGGCCACGCCACCTGCGTCTGCCGCCGCAGACATCGACGGCGTTCATTCCAGCGGTGCATCGCGAGCGGGCCGAAGCCGTGCTGCGCCAGGAACGCCACGTCGAACTCAAGCCGCTGGAACTGTGTGATTTCCGCCATCGGCCGGTGCTGGGGCTCTACACCCGGCAGCACCGGCAATTGATGAACCTGGAAAAGGAACTGCGCAAGGCCAGTGTGGACGTGTACGAAGCCGATGTACGGCCTCCCGAGCGCTACCTGATGGAGCGTTTCATCACCGCACCCGTGCAATTCAGCGGTCAACCGGATGCCAGCGGCGTTTGGCTCAATGCGCACCTCAGGCCCGCACCGGATTACCGACCCAAGTTGAAACTGGCCTCACTGGACATCGAAACCACCGAGCGTGGCGAGCTGTACTCCATCGCCGTGGAGGGCTGCGGCCAGCGTCAGGTGTACATGCTCGGCCCGCCCAATGGCGATGCGTCGGGCGTGGACTTCTCGCTGGAATACTGCGACAGCCGAGCCGCGCTGCTGGAGCGCCTCAACGGCTGGATGGCCCGGCATGATCCCGACGCAATCATCGGCTGGAATGTGGTGCAGTTCGATCTGCGGGTGCTGCATGAACATTCCCGACGCCTCAATGTGCCGCTGCGCCTGGGGCGTGATGGCGAGGCCATGGGCTGGCGGGAGCACGGTCAGGCCCATCATTACTTCGCCTCGGCGGCGGGACGGTTGATCATCGACGGCATCGAGGCGCTACGCTCGGCGACCTGGAGTTTTCCTTCGTTCAGCCTGGAAAACGTCTCCCAGACGCTGTTGGGCGAGGGCAAGGCAATCGACAACCCCTACCAGCGCATGGACGAAATCAACCGCATGTTCGCTGAGGACAAGCCTGCGTTGGCCCGCTACAACCTCAAGGATTGCGAGCTGGTCACCCGGATTTTCGAAAAGACCGAACTGCTGACGTTCCTGCTCGAACGGGCCACGGTGACCGGATTGCCCGCCGACCGCAGCGGCGGCTCGGTCGCTGCCTTCGAGCATCTTTACCTGCCGCTGATGCACCGTCAGGGCTTCGTCGCCCCCAACCTCGGCGAGCGCATGCCCGAAGCGAGCCCCGGCGGCTTTGTCATGGACTCTCGTCCCGGCCTCTACGAATCGGTGCTGGTGCTGGATTACAAGAGCCTGTATCCCTCGATCATCCGCAGTTTTCTGATCGACCCGGTTGGATTGATCGAAGGCTTGAAGCACCCCGACGACAGTGAATCGGTTGCCGGATTTCGCGGCGGCCGTTTTTCCCGGACCCGGCATTGCCTGCCTGCCATCGTCGAGCGCGTGGCGCAGGGGCGCGAAGCCGCCAAGCGGGAGCGCAATGGGCCACTGTCTCAGGCGCTGAAGATCATCATGAATGCCTTCTATGGCGTCTTGGGCTCCAGCGGTTGCCGTTTCTTCGATACCCGTCTGGCTTCATCGATCACCATGCGTGGCCACCAGATCATGCGCCAGACCCGTGAACTCATCGAGGCCCAGGGCTACGAAGTCATTTATGGCGACACGGATTCCACTTTCGTCTGGCTCAAGCGCCCCCATGGCCAGGAAGAAGCCGCGCAGATCGGCAAAACCCTGGTGCAGGGCGTCAATGACTGGTGGCGCGAGCACTTGCGCGCCGAGTTCGGCCTGCAGAGCGCCCTGGAGCTGCAGTTCGAAACACACTTCAAGCGCTTTCTGATGCCGACCATCCGTGGCGCGGAGGAGGGCAGCAAGAAGCGTTACGCCGGGCTGGTCACCCGCGCCAACGGCGAGGACGAAATGGTCTACAAAGGCCTTGAAAGCGTGCGCACCGATTGGTCACCGTTGGCCCAGGCCTTTCAGCA
This sequence comes from Pseudomonas sp. GD03842, assembly GCF_029841165.1. Taxonomy (NCBI): domain Bacteria; kingdom Pseudomonadati; phylum Pseudomonadota; class Gammaproteobacteria; order Pseudomonadales; family Pseudomonadaceae; genus Pseudomonas; species Pseudomonas sp. GD03842. Next base: position 496,316 of record NZ_JAOCEA010000002.1, read on the forward strand.
GGAATTGTACAAGCGCATTTTTCAGCGCCGCCCTTACCAGGATTACGTCCGCGACTACGTGCGCAGGACGCTGGCGGGGGAAATGGATGACCAGTTGATCTACCGCAAACGCCTGCGCCGTTCCCTCGATGATTACGAACGCAATGTGCCGCCTCACGTTCGCGCGGCTCGCCTGGCCGATGACTACAACCGTCGCCAGGGCCGCCCGCTGCAATACCAGAACCGCGGCTGGATCAGCTACGTGATCACTGTGGCCGGTCCTGAGCCGTTGGAATGCCGCAGTGCACCGATCGATTACGACCACTACATCACGCGCCAACTGCAGCCGATCGCCGACGCGATACTGCCCTTCGTCGACGACGACTTCACGACCTTGATTGGCGGCCAGATGGGGTTGTTCTAGGCAAGCGCCTGGCCTGCGGGGCGGTGCGGCTTCACACACGATGGCCAAGCACAGGCGAAAAATTTACGAGCGCCCAACGAGCGGGGCTCATGCCTCGCAAGGGTGCGAGCCAGAGCCTTTGAAGCGATCCGAAGAGCGACTGCCACAGGTCGCTTTTTTTAATTGGGCGCGCGCAAGCGCTTGCGCGAATCGTTTCAGCTCTTCTATTGTGTTTCAAGGTACTTCCCGAGAGCGGCCTCTGCACGCGGTGCACGAGGCGGCCCAGGCATAAAAACAAGAGCCTCGGAGACACTGATGAACAGCCCATACGCTGTGCCGCCCGTTACAGGCATGCTCGTTGACGCCCCCTCTCCATCGATTGCGCAGGGGCGACCATGAGCGCCGTCCTCGCTGAACCCCTCGATCCCGTGCTGGAAATGAAGGCCATTTCCAAGACCTTCAACGGCCTGCGCGTGCTCAAGGAAGTCTCGTTGAAAGTCTATGCCGGTGAAGTCCATGCGCTGATGGGTGAAAACGGGGCGGGCAAATCCACCTTGATGAAAATACTCTCCGGCGCTTATCAGGCCGACACGGGAGGGCAGATCCGTATTGCCGGCAATGACCTGTCGGCCTTCGACCCGCTGACGGCCAAGGCGCAGGGTGTTGCGGTGATCTACCAGGAACTGAGCCTCTGCCCGAATCTCAGCGTGGCGGAAAACATCTATCTGGGCCGCGAACTGCGCCGCGGGTGGAGCATCGATCGCAAGGCGATGGAGGCCGGCTGCGTCGATGTCCTCGTGCGCTTAGGGGCGGATTTCAAGCCGTCCACCAAAGTCAGCCTGTTGTCCATCGCCGAACGCCAGTTGGTGGAGATCGCCCGGGCCTTGCATGCGAAGGCGAAAATCCTGGTCATGGACGAGCCGACCACCCCGCTGTCATCCCGCGAAACGGACCGCTTGTTCGCGTTGATCAAGCAACTGCGCGATCAGGGGCTGGCGATCATCTACATCAGCCATCGCATGGCCGAGATTTATGAGCTGTCCGACCGCGTTTCTGTCCTGCGTGACGGCGAGTACGTCGGCATGCTGCGTCGCGACGAGCTGTCTGCCGAGGCCTTAGTAAAAATGATGGTGGGCCGCGACCTGTCCGGGTTCTACAAAAAAGAGCACGCGCCCTACGATCCCGGGGAAGTGGTGATGCGGGTCCGCGATATGGCGGACGGCAAGCGCGTCAAGCCCTGCAGTTTTGACCTTCATGCCGGCGAGGTGCTGGGTATCGCGGGGCTGGTCGGAGCAGGGCGCACGGAGCTGGCGCGGCTGATTTTCGCGGCCGATCCGCGCCGCTCAGGGACCCTGGAAGTTGCGGGCAAACCGGTGACGGACCTGCACACCCCAGCGGATGCCATTCGCGCGGGAGTGGTCTACCTCACCGAAGACCGCAAGGCGCAAGGGCTGTTTCTCGACATGAGCGTGCGCGACAACATCAACGTCTGTGCCTGTGTGCCGGATGCCCATGCCGCGGGCGTGCTGGACCGTGGCAAAGGCGCGCAACGGGCCGCGGAGGCCATCCGTTCGCTGTCGATCCGGGTGGCGTCGGGCAGGGTCAATGTCGGTGCGCTGTCCGGTGGCAATCAGCAGAAGGTGCTGCTGGCGCGACTGCTGGAAGTCAAACCTCACGTGCTGATCCTGGACGAGCCCACCCGTGGGGTGGACATCGGCTCCAAATCGGAAATCTACCGCATCATCAACGAACTCGCGAAAGCCGGGGTGGGCATTGTGGTGATCTCCAGCGAGTTGCCGGAAATCATCGGCACCTGCGACCGGGTGTTGGTCATGCGCGAAGGGCAGTTGGTGGCGGAAGTCGGCGGCGCGTCGGGGCAGGCGATTTCCCAGGAGCGGATCATCGACCTGGCCACGGGCGGCCAGGCTGCGCAACCGGGTTCCGACGCCATCGGCGCTGCGATATGAAGGCCTGAACCTCAACGACAATAATAAGGAGCCTGGACGATGAGTCTGCCTCTGCAAAACTCGCCCGCCGTCGCCGCGATCAGTAAGCGCGAGCGTATGCGTGACCTGATGCGCACCTTGGGTATGTTGCCGGTGCTTGTATTGCTGGTGCTCGGTTTCGCGCTGATGACCGACAGTTTCATGACCTGGCAGAACCTGTCGATCATCACCCAGCAGGCTTCGGTCAATGTGGTGCTGGCGGCGGGAATGACGTTCGTGATCCTCACCGCCGGTATCGACCTGTCGGTGGGGGCGATTCTCGCGGCCTCGGCGGTCGTGGCCTTGCAAGCCTCGATGTCGCCGCAGTGGGGCATGCTGGGGATCTTCGCCGGGGTGGGCTTCGGTTTGCTGCTGGGGTTGGTCAATGGCGGGCTGATCGCCTTCATGCGCTTGCCGCCCTTCATCGTCACCCTGGGTGCGCTGACCGCCATGCGAGGGCTGGCCCGATTGCTGGCGGACGACAAGACGGTGTTCAACCCCGACCTGCCGTTCGCCTTCATCGGCAACGATGCGTTATTCGGCGTGCCCTGGCTGGTGGTGATCGCCGCAGCGGTCATCGTGATTTCCTGGTTCATCCTGCGGCGCACGGTCATGGGCGTGCAAATCTATTCGGTGGGCGGCAATCCTGAAGCTGCCCGTTTGTCCGGGATCAAGGTGTGGAAAGTCCTGCTGTTCGTCTACGCCGTTTCAGGTGCACTGGCGGGGCTGGGCGCCGTGATGAGCGCATCGCGCCTGTTCGCGGCCAACGGCCTGCAGCTCGGGCAATCCTATGAGCTGGACGCCATCGCTGCGGTAATCCTCGGCGGCACCAGCTTCACTGGGGGCGTGGGCACCATCGGCGGCACCTTGATCGGGGCGCTGATCATTGCCGTGCTGACCAATGGCTTGGTGCTTCTGGGCGTCTCGGACATCTGGCAGTACATCATCAAAGGCATCGTGATCATCGGCGCGGTGGCGTTGGACCGCTATCGCCAGTCCGGTGCACGAACCTGAGGGCCTGCCGCTGAGCACCGTGGCGCCTTGATGGAAAGGCTCCGCCACACCGATCACGAACTGGATACCCGTTGAACGCGTCAATCACAAGAGAGAAAACATGAACGTCAAACGCCTATTCCCCACTGCCGTATCGTTGTGTCTGGCTGCACTCGTGGCCCAAAGTGTCGAGGCCCGCGAGCTGAAATCCGTGGGCATCAGTCTGGGTTCGCTGGGCAACCCCTATTTCGTGACCCTGGCCGAAGGCGCGAAAGCCAAGGCGCTGGAGATCAACCCGCAGGCCAAGGTGACGTCGGTTTCCGCCGATTACGACTTGAGCAAACAGTTTTCCCAGATCGACAACTTCATTGCGGCAGGCGTCGACCTGATCCTGATCAACGCAGTGGACCCGAAAGCCATCGCTTCGGCGGTCAAGAAAGCGCAAGCCGCGGGTATCAAGGTGGTCGCCGTCGATGTCAGTGCTGCCGGCGTGGATGCCACGGTGCAGACCGACAACGTCGAGGCGGGCAAGCTGGCGTGCCAGTTCATCGTCGACAAGCTGTCGGGCAAAGGGAACGTGATCATCGAGAACGGCCCGCAGGTCACTGCAGTGACCGACCGGGTCGCCGGTTGCAAGTCCGCGTTCGCCGCCGCTCCGGACATCAAGATCCTGTCCGATGACCAGGACGCCAAGGGCTCCCGCGACGGCGGCCTGAACGCCATGCAGGGTTATCTGACCCGCTTCCCGAAAATCGATGGCCTGTTCGCGATCAACGATCCGCAAGCCATTGGCAGTGACCTGGCGGCCCGCCAGCTCAAACGCAGCGCAATCATCATTACATCGGTCGATGGCGCACCGGACATCGAACACGCCCTGAAGTCCGATTCGCTGATTCAGGCCTCGTCCAGTCAGGACCCCTGGGCCATGGCGCAGCAGGCGGTGGTGATCGGCAATGACCTGCTCAATGACAAGCCACCGGCACAAGCGGTGACCCAACTCACGCCGAAGTTGATCACCCGTGACAATGTCGGCACCTACACCGGTTGGTCGAGCAAACGCTGAAGCGCCATGCCGAGGGAGTGAACGCCGTGGTCAAGATGGAGGACGTGGCGCGCCGCGCGCGGGTGTCGACCTCGACCGTGTCCCACGTGCTCAACGGCACGCGCAAAGTCAGCGCGCAAACGGTGGACGCGGTGCAGCAAGCGGTGCGGGAGTTGGGTTACATCCCCAACACCCTCGCGCGCTCGCTGGCCCGTTCGCGCACTTACACCCTCGGCGTGGCGATTTCGGCGCTCTCCAACCACTATTTCAGCGAGACCGTCCACGCCATCGAAACCGAATGCGCCCGGCACGGCTTGATGATGCTTTTTGCCGACACCCACGATGACCCCGTGCAGGAATTGCGCGTGGTGGAAGCGCTGCATCACCGCCGGGTCGACGGCATTCTGTTGGCACCGTCCAGCGATCCAGAACGGGCAGCACTCGGCTACCTGCGGACCCATGCCATTCCCACGGTGCTGGTGGACCGGCTGGCGGCGGAGGGCTTCGATCAGGTGGGGGTGGAGAACCGCGCGTCGACCCAGGCGCTGGTCACCCATCTGATCGGCCACGGTCACCAGCGCATCGGCATGATTGCCGGGCACCGTGGCCTGAGCACCACCGAAGAGCGCATCGAGGGGTATCGGCAGGCGCTGTCGGACGCGAACCTGAGGTTCGACGACCGCCTGCTGGTCAATGGTCAGTCCAATAGCGAATCGGCGCGCCGGGCGGCCCTGAGCTTGCTGGCATTGCCGGTGCCGCCGACGGCGATCATGGCGGCCAACAACCTGATGACCATCGGCGCCATGCAGGCCCTGCGAGAAGCCGGTGTGCAGGTGCCGGATCAGATGGCGCTCGTGGGCTTCGACGACTTCGACTGGGCGGATTTCTTCCTGCCGCGCCTGAGCGTGATCGCTCAGCCGGTGAAGGCCCTGGGCGAGCGGGCGGTGCAATTGTTGTTGCAGCGCATCGACGACCCCGAGGGTGAGCGCCAGTCTGAACGGCTGCCCGCCACGCTGCGCATCCGAAATTCGTGTGGATGCCCCTCCGGCGTCCCGTTGAAAGGAATTGAACCGACATGAGCGACGCCGTTTCGCTGGGCATCGATCTGGGCACCTCCGAGCTCAAGGCGATTCTGCTCGACAGTCACGGGCACGTACTGGCAAAAGCCGGTGCTGGGCTGACCACGGCTCGCCGTCAACCGGGCTGGTCCGAACAGGATCCGCTCCACTGGTGGCAGGCCTGCACCGATGCGCTTGAGCGCCTGCGCAGCGACGCCCCCATGGCGTGGGCCCGGATCGCTTGCATCGGCCTCTCGGGGCAGATGCACGGCGCGGTGCTGCTCGATGCCGAAGGGCAGGTCCTTTACCCTGCGGTGCTCTGGGATGATTCACGCGCCGTTGAAGAGGCCGAGCAGCTGAACCGCGACTTTCCCGGCTACGCGCAGGTGACGGGCAGCCTGGCCATGGCCGGCCTGACGGCACCCAAGCTGGTGTGGCTCAAGCAGCACGCGCCAGCGGTGTTCGCCCGCGTTGATTGCGTGTTGTCGCCCAAGGATTACCTGCGCCTGCGGTTGACGGGAGCGCGAGCCAGCGATGTCTCCGATGCCGCCGGCACACTGTGGTTGGATGTGGCCAATCGCACCTGGTACGAACCGATGCTGCGCGCCTGCGGCCTCACCCTCGCGCAGATGCCTCGCCTGCTGGAAGCCAGCGAGCCGGCGGGGTGCCTGACGTCCGAAGCGGCCCAGGCGCTCGGGCTACCTCGGGACCTTGTGGTGGCGACCGGCGGCGGCGACAACCCGGTCGCGGCGGTCGGCATTGGCGCAATCCGCGCAGGCGATGCCTTCATTACCCTGGGGACCAGCGCCGCGCTGGTGGCGATTACCGAGCACCCCGCGGGTAACCCGGCCCGTGCCGTGCACAACTTCTGCCATGCGTTGCCGGACCGCTGGTACACCATGGGGGCGATGTTGGCAGGAGCCAGTTGTCTGCGCTGGGTCACGCGGCTGCTGGGCCAGCCGGATGAGCGCGTGCTGCTGGAGCAGGTCCGCGCGGCCTTGCCGCTCGATCGGCCCGTTCCCTTGACGCACCCCTTGTTTCTGCCGTATCTCGCGGGCGAGCGAACGCCGCACAACGATCCGCTGTTGCGTGGCGGCTTCATGAACCTCGGGCACGACTGCACCCCGGCGATGCTCGGCTACGCCGTGCTGGAGGGGGTGGGCTTCGGGCTGCTGGATGCCCTGAATGCGGTGTTGTCGGCGGGGGCCACCGTCAACGCCTGTGCGTTGGTGGGCGGGGGCGCACGCAGCGATTACTGGGCACAGTTGTTGGCCAACATTGTGGATCGCGAAATCTTCACCTTGCAGGGCAGCGAGTTGAGTGCCTGCATCGGCGCCGCGCAGTTGGGATTGCTGGCCATCGGTCACTCCGAGGAACGCCTGTCGGCAGGGCTGCCGATCCAGGCCCGCTTCCAGCCAATGCCCGCCGTGCAGCCAGCCTTGGAGGAGCGGTATGCGAAGTTCCGCAGCTTACTGAGCGCAGCCCGGGGGCTGCATGAATGACGGGCGCGCTGATGATTCGTTGCCCCTCTAGACTCGCTCAGGCGAGGGCCTATCAGGGCCTCAGCCGCCGCGTGCCAGCCCCATCTGATCAGCAATTTCATTCCAGAGGTGCATCGCCACATAGGCCCGCCATGGCTTCCAGCTCTGCGCGTGCTTGAGTTGGTCGACCTTGCGGGTCAGTTCGGGCATCCGCCGCGCGATGGCCTGCATGAGCACCAGATCGGTGGCAGGCCAGGCGTCGGCGTCACGCCAGGCGCGCATCGCGGCGTACTCGACGGTCCAGGGGCCAATTCCCGGCATGTCGAGCAGTTGCCTGCGAAGCGTCGCGATGTCGGGCTCGTCGTTATCGATGTCCACCTCACCGTCGGCCACCGCCTGGGCAAAACGTTGCAGCGCGGCGACGCGTTTGCCCGGCATGCCGATCTTGTCGAGGTTTACCTGCGCCAAGGCATACGGTGTCGGGAAATGCCACGGCGTCAGGGGGTGAGAGGGCTCAGTCGCAGCGGTACCGGCGCGTTGCACCAGACGGCCGACGATGGTCGTCGCCGCTTTGACGCTCACCTGCTGCCCGACGATGGTTCGCACCACCAGTTCGAACCCGGACCAGGCGCCGGGGACGCGCAGCCCCGGCGCATTGTCGAGCAGCGAGGCGAGCCATGGGTCCTGCGTCAGGCCTTGGCGGACGGCGTCCGGGTGCGTCTTGAGGTCAAACAGGCGAACCAGGCGTGGCGTCATCCGGTCCAGATGATGCCGCGCCTCACCCTCGACTCGCACGATCAGCACGTCGCGCTGCGGATCACGGCGTACGCTGAGCAAGCCGGTCGCATCGTCGACCTTCACAGTCCGGTAGTACACCTGTTCATGCACTGCTTCTACGCCGCCGGTGGCCCGGCCGCTGAAAAATCGCAGCATTCGGGTCCAGTCGAACGGCGGGATGAATTCGAGCTCAAGCTCGTCATAAGCGGCAGCGGCGGCAAGTGTCATCACATCCTCATGGGAAAAGCACGGCTTGGGGGAGCAGGGTAGCGCATCGAGCCACCGTTTGAAGCCGTTCCACGCAGCGTGCGCTCACTGCGCGGTTGGCGCGGCGCCCAGGCAGAAATAGCTGAAAAGCGCGTAGAGCCGACCCACTGGCGCGCCTGGCCAGGCGTCAATCCCTGAACAATTAGGTAAGCTTTCTCTACCCCATGACGCACCCCATGACGCCACGGCCCCGCCTGGCCTCGGGTGCAGACACAGGAACAGCCATGAAAAAATCCAAAGCCGAGACCGCACAGACCCGCAAGCGGATCGTTGACGTCGCGTCGCGGGAATTCAAGCGAACCGGCATCCAGGCGACACGGGTCTCGGACATCATGGCCGCCGCCGGTTTGACCCATGGCGGGTTTTATCGCCACTTCGACTCCAAGGAACAACTGCTGGCCGAAGCCTGCGCGACGGCCATGCAACGGATCGCCGAGAAGGCCAGCGCGGCGGTCGGCGGCGGGGAGCGCGGGCTCGCCGACTATTTCAACGACTTTCTATCCCTGACTCAGCACGACGACTGCGCACGCAGTTGCACCTTCGTCACGATGGGCAGCGAGCTGGCGCGTGCCGACGAGCATACGCGGCATGCGATTTCGGAAGGTTTTCGTACCTGGATCGACATCCTGGCCAGGCAGGCCGAGGAGCAGGGCTCGACCCACGCCCGTGCCGACGCAATGTTCAGGCTGGCCGCGATGATCGGTGCCGTGACCTTGGCCCGTATGCTCGACGATCCCGAACTCGCCAACGAGGTGCTGGCCCAGGCCCGTCAGCGGCTGGCCGAGCCTGCAGGGAATCGCCCGACTGCCGACTGATCCCCGCCCTCGGCCAGGCTCGACGGGTGAGACACACCAGAGAGAGCCAAGGAACCACTTTAGATTGTAACCATCATCTAACAAATGTTAGATTTTGTTTCGGCGCGCTTTGCATGACGATCGACTTATCATCCCGCAAGGCTCATTCCCACCTTTTCGTTCGATGATTGCTGAGGCTCGGCTCCAGGAACGGCGCCTGCACGCAACGCATGACGTTCCGCAGGCCGTGGCCGGGTGCTGCCGCGGTGATTCAAGCGAAGCCTATTTGATCGAGGTAATCATGCTGACTGAATGGCTTTCACACGCCCTATCGCGTCGAGGTATCCACTATGGCTGGGCCATGGTGGCGGTGACGTTCCTGGCTTCGTTGGTCAGCGCGGCGGCGGTCGGTGCGCCGGGCATTTTCATCGTGCCCATGCAGATGGAGTTTGGCTGGAACACGGTGGACATTTCCTCGGCGCTGTCGATTCGCTTCATTCTGTTCGGCCTGACCGCCCCCTTCGCAGCAGCGTTGATGGGCAAGTACGGCCCGCGGAACGTGACCATTTCCGCGATCATCGTGATCATGACCAGCCTGTTGCTGTCCCTGGGCATGACACAGGTCTGGCAACTGATGGCGCTGTGGGGGATCGGTGTAGGGGTCGGTGCCGGGATGACCGCGTTGGTGCTTGGCGCGGTGGTCTCGTCACGCTGGTTCAATCATCGCAGGGGCCTGGTCGTTGGCGTACTCACGGCCAGCAATGCGACGGGCCAACTGATCTTCATGCCACTGCTGGCTAGCGTGTCCGACCATTATGGATGGCGCTGGGCCCTGGTGGTGCTGTCGACGATGTTGGCGGTGGCGGCGGTCGCGGTGTTGATGATCATGCGCGACCGTCCCAGTGATCTGGGGCTGCGGCCTTATGGCGATACCGGCACAGCGCCGATCGCTGAACCGGCGCACAACGGTCATTCGATTTTCGCCGCCACCCTCACAACGCTTCGCGACGCTGCCAAGACCCGCGTGTTCTGGATTCTGTTCGGCACCTTCTTCGTCTGCGGTGCCAGTACTTCTGGCCTGGTGCAGGTGCACCTGATTCCACTGTGTGGCGACTTCGGCATCAGCCCGCTGCAGGCGTCCGGTTTGCTGGCGGCCATGGGTTTCTGCGATTTGATCGGGACGGTTTTGTCAGGCTGGCTGTCCGACCGCTTCGACAACCGGTACCTGCTGTTCTGGTATTACGGCCTGCGGGGGTTGTCGCTGATCGCCTTGCCTTACTCGGATTTCTCCCTCCTCGGTCTGTCGGCGTTCGCGGTGTTCTACGGACTGGACTGGATCGCCACGGTCCCTCCCACCGTGCGCCTGGCCATCAGCCGCTTCGGGCCGGAGCGGGCAGGGTTGGTGTTTGGCTGGGTGTTCGCAGGCCATCAGATCGGCGCCGCGTTTGCCGCGTTCGCTGCCGGCTGGTCGCGGGAGAACGTCTCTAGTTACCTTCCTGCGTTCATGGCGGCGGGCGTGTTGTGCCTGGTCGCCTCTGCCGTGATCATGACCGTGCGCCGTGAAAAAACTGCGCCGGTGCTCGCCACGCCTTAAAACTGCAGGGCTTTCAAGCCCTCAAGCACAGAGTGCCCGGAGACTGGAAACCGCCTGAATCCGGGCACCGCGTAGCGCTTGACCGCTTGCGCATTCCTTTGCGCTGTTCCACACGGCGCCCGCCGCTCGCCCCCGAAGATCCCAAACCGCTGGCTGCACACAGCTGCTAGGCGATGTCCCGTACCCGATGGGCGGCCGGGCGCGGGGTGTCAGCGCTCGAGACATGGAAGAAGCTGACCTTGTCCATCAGGCCGCTGGCGACGTTGGCCAGTTCCTCGCTGGAGCTGGCGACATCCGCAGAATTGACCGAGGTCCGCTGGGCCGCGACGTGGATGCGCGCGATGTTCTGGCTGGCGTCCTGCACCGCCGCACCTTGTTGCGCCGAAGCGCTGGCAATGTGGGCGTTCATGTCGCTGATGGCGCTGACCTCACGGCTGATGGTGGTCAGCGACTGCTCGGCAACCCGCGTTTGTTCCAGCGTCTGCTCGGCCATCTCGCGGCTGTTCTGCATGATCGACGCCGCATGACTCGAACCGCTCTGCAACTGGCCGACCATGTTTCGAATCTGCTGAGTCGATTCCTGGGTGCGGGTCGCCAGAGACCTGACTTCCTCGGCAACGACCGCGAACCCGCGCCCGAACTCGCCCGCTCGGGCCGCCTCGATGGCCGCATTGAGCGCCAGCAGGTTGGTGCGTTCGGCGATGGAGTTGATCACCCCGACAATCGTTTCGATCGATTGACTGTCGTGGGCCAACTGGACCACCGAAGACGATGCATCATTGAGCAGGTCCGACAGATCGCGCATGGCAACGCTGGCGTTTTCGACGACTCGCTTGCCGCTTTCCACCTCATGGTCAGCGGTACTCGATGCCTTCGCCGCGGTCTCGGCATAACGGGCAATCTCGCTGCCGGAGGTGGCCATTTGCGAGAGGGCGGTGGCGATCTTTTCGGTTTCTTCGGCCTGGATACGCAACTGCTGGTTGTTCAACTCCGAACTGTTCTTGAGCTGGCGCGACGAGCCTTGCAGCTCGATGGCCGCGGATGTCACGCGGGTCAGCGTATCGGAAAGGCGTTGATTGCTCTCCCGCAGGGCGCCCATGACGCTTTGCGGGTACCGCGTTTCGATGGCGTTGTTGATCTCACCGTTGGCCAGTTCGCGAATGTGTTCGGCCACGGCTTCGGGCTCGGCCCCCAAGGTCGACTTGATATTGCGGATGATCAGGATCGAAGCGAGGACGCAAATCAGGGCGGCGATGCTGGTGCTCAACAGCATCAGACGCGCGAAGCTCCCTGCGGTGTCCCGAATGATCTGCACGTTTTTGCCGGTATCGGCTTCCTGCAAATCGATGAAGTCATTGATGCGCTTGAGCCACTCCCGGTATGCGCCGGCCACCTGCTCGCGCAACAGCGCCTGGGCCTGGTCGGTCTGGTTGTCGCGACGAAGCCCGAGCAACTGTCGGGTCAGCGGTTGAGCGAGATTTTCCTGAGCGATGATCGCCTCCAGTCGGGTCTTGTCCAACTCGGAAGCGCCTTTGCCTTGCACCACTTCATGCAGTGGCTTGGCCGAGGTCTGGTAGAACTGGTCCAATTGCTCGATGGTCGCCACGTAGCGTTTAAAGGCGGCGTCGTCGTTGGCCAGAATGGCGTCCCGAATCGCGATCGCCCGGTCGTGCACGCTGCCGCGCAGGTTAATGGCATAGCGTTGCTTGACCGTCGAGTTTTCACTCACTTCGGTCAGCTTCGCTTCGATCATGTTGACGCGATAAACCCCGATCAGTGTGACCACGATCATTAAAGCCAGCATCAGTCCGAAGCCAAGCCCGAGCCGCTGAGCGACGGTCATTTTGTTGGCCATGAAACACTCCGAAGTCCATCAGGACGCGATTGATTGAGATAGGTGCCTGTATGGCACAGTGCAATCATCGCTGAGCCCACGCTATCGAGCTCATGAAAACAGCTAATTCGTCTCATCAGTAATAACGATAGTGGGGTGTGAACCGAGAGCGATACCGAGTCGTCTCAGAGCGGCTTGCGCGGTACCCGTGTGATCTGAACTCAAGGAGGTCGGTAGTTCAGGTCCTACACGCGGTTCAGAACAGTCGCACCGGGCGCGACGCACTTGCTGCGCGATTCGCCCATGAAAATAAGCGAGGGTGCCAACAGGAAACTCTGTTCTTCCCGGTTGCTCGTAACCTGTTGTTGCCGAGCATGGCGGTAGCGTTGTTCCCCATGCCGCGAGTCGCTCGCCTCAGCCGAATGAAAGATTTATCTCCCTGACGACGGAATGTCACCAATGGACTATCAGCTTCAAGAAGGATCTATCGCTTTGCCGGAAGGCTTCCAAGACCGTACGGTCAACATGTTCGTGCCGGGGACCACGCTCCCGGCCCCGCTGAACGTCACCATCTCGCGTGACAACCTGCTTCCCGCCGAACACCTCAACGCGTATATCGATCGCCAGGTGAAGCTGATCGCGTCCAAGCTGCGCGGCTACACACTCTTGAGCAAAACGCCTGCGACCTTGTCCCCGCAGCAACCCCTCGTGGGTGTCCAAGTGGACGCCTATTACATGAACGACGGCCGTCCGGTGTATCAGCGTCAGGCGGCGTTCGAAATCCAGCCGAGCCGGGTTCTGGTGTTCTCGACCACCAGCCAGGCGGACTTTGGCCCGAGTCAAGCTCAGGACTGGCTGCAACTGCTGTCCAGTTTTCAGCCTCGTCACGCGCAGGCTTCACCTGTCAAATCGGAGCAGGGATAAGCCATGTTCGAGGCCGCGCGATGGAACGACGGAATTGAACACACCCATGCGCTGGGCGGATTTTTGATCGGGGCGGTGGCCGGGTTGGCACTCGCCACCTATGCCGCCTTCACGATTTGCACAGCGGGCTTTGGCGGGCTGCTGCTGGGGGTTGCAGCGGGGCTGGTGGCCAGTGCCCTGCCTATGGCAGGGGAATGGTTTGGAGGGTTGCTGAGCGCGTCGGCCGGGGAGATCGAGCTGACGGGATGCTCGCCCAACGTCTTCATCAATGGTCGTCATGCAGCACACGCCACGTTGAGCACAGCGCGGTGTGAAAAGCATCCGGCCACGGTGAAGGTGGCGGAAGGGTCATCCAACGTTTTCATCAATAACGTCGCCGCAGCACGCAAGGGCGACAAGCTGACCTGCGGCGCGAAGATCTCGACCGGTTCGAACAACGTGTTCATCGGCGGTGGCACCCAGCAGTACCTCAACATCGATGAAGAGATTCCGGACTGGCTGCGCGTCACCGTCGACGTCTTGATGGTCGTTGCCTCGATGGGGCGGGCGGCGCTGTCGGTCGCCAAACTCGGACTGATGAACGGGCTCAAAGCCGCAGGTCCCTGTGCCTTGAAGTTCGGCGCGGCGGTCGCGGGAAGTTACCTGTTTGGCCGCTTCGTCGCCGGCCCGGCGATCGAACGTGCCATCGGCGGTTTGACAGGCCATCCCGTGGACCTCACCACAGGCCGAAAGCTGCTATTGGACGCGGGAGAGACCGATTTCGTCCTGCCGGGCCTGATGCCCATCGAGTGGTCGCGTTTCTACGCAAGTGACCTGGCCGTCGACAGCGTGCTGGGGCGAGGCTGGGTGCTGCCTTGGGAGCAGAACCTGCGGCGCAGCGGTAGCTTCGTCTACCTGACCGACAATCAGGGCCGAAGTGTGCCCTTCGTCGACATCGAACCGGGCGAGCGCATTTACAACCCCTACGAGCAGCTCTACCTGGTTCGTAGCCAAGGCGGCCACTACCTGCTGCAAACCCTCGACAACGTCTTCTTCTACTTTGGTGAGGTTCCCAACGACAACACCCGGGTGCCGCTGCAGCGCCTCGAAAGCGCGCTGGGCCACTATTTGCACTTTTCTCGCACGGCCGAGGGCGTACTCACGGACATCAGTGCACCCGGTGGCGTGCGCGTGCACCTTCACTACGACAACCCCCTGGGCCGCCTGACAGACGTCAAACGGGTGGTCGATAACGCGGCGGTCGAAACGCTGGCCCGGTATCGCTACGACGACAACGGCCAACTCACCGAGGTCATCAACCGTAACGGCGATTCGATACGCCGGTTCAGCTACGTCGATGGCGTCATGGCCAGTCACAGCAACGCGCTGGGCCTGAGCTGCAACTACCGCTGGGAAACCCTCGATGGCCAGCCCCGCGTGGTTGAACACTGGACCAGTGACGGCGAGCACTTTCATTTCCGCTATGACTTCGATAACCGCACCTCCTGGGCAACCGACGTGCTGGGTCGAGAATTGGAAGTGCATTACAACGAAGACCGTCGCGTGATCGCCAGCCGCGACTTCGGCGGTGAGCGCTACGCCATCGACCTCGACGAAGCGGGCAATATGACCGGCGTCCTACTGCCTGATGGCCAACGCCTTACGTTCCAATACGACGAGCTCTCGCGCCTTGTCGCCGAGACGGACCCACTCGGGCGCACCATCCAATACCAGCATCACCTGGCGACCACGCTGGTCACCGAAACCGCCTTTCCGGACGGCAGCGTCTGGAAATCGCGGTACGACGACAAAGGCAACCTCATCGCCGAAACAGACCCTCTCGGCCACACGACCGAATACCTCAACAGCGATGACGGCTTGCCCCATACCATCATCGATGCGACCCACAAATCCAAATACCTGTGGTGGAACAGCCTGGCCCAGGTCGAGCGCTTTCAGGACTGCTCGGGTAAAAGCACGTTCTACCGCTACGACCACCGAGCCCACCTGATCGCCGTGACCGATGCGCTGAACCAGACCACCCAGCTCGAACGCAAACCCGACGGCGAAGTGCTGCGCATCGATCACCCGGACGGCACAGCCGAGTCGTTTACCTACAACACCCTCGGCCAGGTCTTGACGCACACCGATGGCAAAGGCCAGACCACGCGTTTACTACGCACCGCTCGCGGATTACCCAGCAGCCGCCAGGACGCCAAAGGCCAGCGCATTCGCTACGAGTACGACAAGGCCATCCGCCTCACCGCACTGGTTAACGAGAACAACGCGGCGTATCAGTTCGCCTACGACGATTCCGATCGCCTGATCGAAGAAAAGCGCATCGACAACCTGACCCGCCGCTTCAGCTACAACCTGGGCGGATACCTGACGCGCGTCGATGAAATCGGCTACGGAGACCGGGCCGAACGGCCACAACGCAGCACCGAGTTCGAACGCGACCCGAGTGGCCGACTGCTGGCCAAACTCAACGACGATGCGCGGCAGGGCTACAGCTACGACGCCGTCGACCGCCTGCTGTCCATCGAACGAACGCCGACCGCCAGTGGCAGAAAACTCGGCGTCAGCGAGGAAAAACTCGAATTCACCTACGACCTCTTGGGCCGGTTAATCAAAGAGACCACCCCGCAGGGCGCGCTGGACTACGAATACGATCCGCTGAGCAACCTGACCACGTTGACGTTGCCCACTGGCCAACACCTCAACCACCTGTACTACGGCAGCGGCCACTTGCACCAGTTGAACCTTGATGGCCTGCTCATCAGCGACATCGAGCGCGACGACCTGCACCGCGAAATCCTGCGCACCCAAGGCAAACTCACCAGTTGCTTCGGCTACGACGCCATGGGC